>JBDHHV010000038.1:0-87944 GCA_039589195.1 Gemmatimonadota bacterium
CCTGCCATCAAAAGCTGAGCGTCGCGGCACCTTGCTTGATGAGCTCATGCATCGCACCCGACCCGGTGATGACCACACCATCGAGGAGATCCTCTTCAGTGTAACCACGGGCCTTTGCGCACGGTGGGCAGACCATGATGGTGCAGCCGTTGTCTCTCACCTTCTGGATCATCTCGTTCATCGGCGGATCAAACGGGTTCAGATGGGCGGCCTCCGCCGCTCCCCTACGGACCCAATCGACCCCGGCACTGACCAGGAAGATCGTCACGTCGAGACCCGAATTGATGCCTCCGCTAGCGATGCTCCATGCAACGGATGCACGCTCATCGTCGAACCCATGGGAAACCACGATAACCAGCTTTTGTTTGTCGACCATTGCAGATGTCTCCGTTCTTGTTGATCGGGCTTCGCCCGCACAGCTCATCCCTGGATGGTTGACCCATGAGCCCGCGACGGCCTCGATCTCGACCGTGCCAGCCTTGGCGATCCAGGAAGCCTAAACGTCGTAGTTGGCAAGAAAACCGTCGATGTCGGTCGTGAAGAAGCGAAGCGACGGGATATTGCTCCGATCCATGCCACCCTCGGCAAGCACCGAGTCCACGTTAGCGAGGGCCGCTTCCATCGGACCGCGGATACGCGGTTCTGCCCGGCGCCACCATGCGCACCCGGAGCCTGAGCTGCAAGGCGCTGCTCCGGATCACACACGCCAACCAGAGATGGCAGCCGTCGCTCGTTAGGCCGCGTCAGCGACCCCGATGGCCGGCAATCTCCTCTTCGTCCAGGCGTAGGAAGCGAGCAGCGTTGTTGTAGAAGATGTCCGCCTTTTGCTCGAGAGAAAGGAACGCCGCAGACTGAAGGACATCTACGGCCTCGTCGATCACCTCAGGCCAGATCATCTGATCTGATCCGAACATCAAGCGCTTGCCCAGCCCGTTCTCTATCAGGTCGCGCACATACTTCAGGGCCACGGATCTCGGAAACAGGTGGAGGATCGTAGATAGGTCCGCGTATACCGAAGGGAACTGGTACATGACCGAGGTGACCTCCTCGAGGAAGGGCCAGCCCGCGTTCTCCAAGTAGACGCGTATTCCCGGGTATTTCCGCAGCACCGGAACGAGACGAAGAGGGTCGCCGAGATGGGAGGGGAAGTTCCCGGCACCGAGTCCGGCCAGGTGGACATGGACGGGAATGTCGAGTTTGTGCGCCAGCGCAAACAACGGATCTAGGACGGGATCGTCGATGGGGATGCCGTAGTACTGTTCCGTCATCTCCCCCAGCACCTGAGCGCGTCCCAATAGAAGCAGTTCCTCGAGATCCTCGAACGGCATCTGACTCGGAGCCTGGATGCCTGTTTGGAACCTTTCCCCATCTCCCTCGGTCCAGGCGAGGACGTCATCCCGGAAGCCGCTGACGACCCCCATCACCACCCCATTGCGCTGCATCGCCTCGAGGGTCATCGGCTTCAATTCATCCACGGTCCTGACCGAGGTTGGCCCTCCCTCACACGGCTTCGGGAAGCAGAGTCGCTGCTCTGCCCAGATCTCCGACTCCGCATGCAGGTGCATGTCGATGATCGGACCGTCGTAGCGGCTGTCTTCCTGGCCCGACGCCTCGGAGAACATCGTTGGGACTGCGAGCCCAAGTATGAGGGACCATCGTAGCTTCATGTCGCCGCCTTGTTCTCGGAGTTCAGCAGTCGGAGACCTTCATGTGCATGACTCCGAACAAGCTGTGAGGGCGTACCTGAAACACTGCCGGCGTCCGCAGCCTAATGGACGGAAGGGAAACAACCTGCAGCGGCTTCGCACGGCCGGTCAAGGCGGGCGCTTCTTGCTTCCGGCCCGGGGGCTCTCAAGCCCCTCGAGCCTCGGTGAACTTCGCACTGTCGGGAATCTCGTCCGGGGGGAGGCCGGAGGCTGCTTCCAGCCGACCGCTGAAGTTGAAGAAGGAAATGAGGGCAGTGATCTCCCAGATTGCCCGGTCGTTCCAGCCGCACTCCTTCAACGCTTCGATGTCCTGCACGCTCACGAGGCTCGGCGACTCTGTCAGCTTGCTGGCGTACCGAAGCAACGCTCGAGTTTCGGGGCTCAACTCGTACTCGGGCCAGGTGGTCGCGAACTCGGTGCTTAGATGCTCATCGCCGGTCAGGCGGCGAACTGCCGCCGTGTGGAGGCCCAGTCAGGGAGCTCCGCCGATCTTCCCGTTGACCACGGTCGCCAACATCTCTCGCTGCACCCGGCTGAGCGGTGATGACCGGCGGAGATGAAGGTGACGGTACAGGGATCCCGCCGGGTGGGCGACCCGCATATCGACGGCAAGGATCTGAAACACGCCCGGAACCACACCTCCATATTGGCGACGAATCCAGCCAAACAGGAGCTTGCGGACTCCCCTGGCCCGTTCCGGCACGATCGTCATGATGTTTGCCACTCATCCCCCATTTCAAGAAACTTGGCCCGCCGAACGGGCCATTCCGATTCGAAGCCTTTGAAAAAGTGGGCGAAGAACCACCGGATATTTCAATGGACGGGTTGTCCAATCATTGTGAGGCAGCCTACGTTTCTTCCGGTGGCCTGTCAAGTTCACGCAACAGCCTGTAAAATGAAATCATGACTTCCCGTTCCTCTTCAAGACCCTATCGGAAGGTCGAGCGCGCCAGGCGTGAGGAGGAGACCCGCATGCGGATCACCGAGGCCGCCGTCGAGCTGCACGGTACGCTGGGGCCGGCGAACACGAGGCTCACCGACGTCGCGAAGCTTGCCGGTGTGAGCCGCATGACGGTCTACAACCACTTCCCCACAGAGCGTGACCTCTTCTTCGCATGCTCGACCCACTGGGCCACCCGTAATCCGTTTCCGGACCCCGCGAGTTGGGCCGGCATCGAGGACCCCTCCGAGCGGCTTGTCGGTGCCCTGAAGGAGTTCTACGGCTGGTACGGCCTCAAGGAAGACATGCTGGGAAAGGTCTTTCGCGACACCCCGATCGTGCCGGCGCTCGCACAGGTCATGGACGAGTTCTGGTGGCCCTACGCGGAGGGGGTACTCGACACCCTTTCAGCCGGCTGGTCGGTGCGGAGCGCTGACGCAGAGGCGCTCCGGACAGCGCTCCGGCTCGTCGTGACGTTCGACACGTGGCGCGTCCTGACCGAGTCCGCGTTGGATAGTGAAGATGCCGCGGAACTGGCCGGGCGCATGGTGATCGGAGCGTTCGAGCGGTAGACGGCAGGAAGGGTCTGGCGGCGAGTCGCCCCGGGACGGTCTTCGACGCCTATCCCCACCCTGGTCATGCGAACGACTGTCGCGTACGCCTGCTCTCCGGCATCTTGGAGCGTTTCGCGCGGAGACCTCAACGACGCGATCATCTTCAGATGCCGTGCCGTGCCCGACTTGCACGGCCACGAGGTTGAAAGAGACCGATGCCCCGAGAGGATAGCTGATGGAGACCCCGCGTGTGATGGCGAGCGCCAAGTCGCGGCTCGGGATCATGATGTTCCTGCAGTACGCCATCTGGGGTGCGTGGGCACCCGTGCTGTCGGCGTATCTCATCAACGACACGGGCTTCAGCGGCGCGCAGGTCGGCTGGATCTACGCGCTGCTGCCGCTTGCGACCATCATCTCTCCGTTCATCGGCGGGCAGCTTGCGGACCGCTACCTGTCGTCGGAGAAGTTGATCGGGTTCCTGGCGCTCAGCGGTGGAATCCTGCTGCTCGTCGTGTCACGCGTGACCGACTTCCGGGTGATGTTCTGGCTGATGCTGGCCTACTGCCTGCTTTACGCGCCCACGCTCGCTCTCACCAACTCCATCGCGATGATCAACCTCACCGACTCCGAGAAGGAGTTCGGCACGATCCGGGTGTGGGGCACGCTGGGGTGGATCGCGGCGGGCTGGTTGCTGACCGGTTGGCGCTCGCTGGCGGAAGACGCGGTTGCCCCCGCCGTCGCGGGCGACGCGCTGGTGCTCGCCGGCCTCTTCTCGATCGTGATGGGGTTCCAGTCCCTCACGCTGCCACACACGCCTCCCCAGAAGGAGGGCGTCAAGCCGTGGGCGTTCCTCGAGTCCCTCAAGATGCTGAAGGTGAAGGACTTCGCGGTCTTCCTGGGCATCACCTTCGTGGTGGCGACGGAGCTCGAGTTCTACTACATCCTGACCGCGCCGTTCCTCGAGTCGGACGCGATCGGGGTGTCGAGCGTCAACGTGCCGGCGGTGATGACCATCGCGCAGGTGGCGGAGATCTTCGTGATGGCGTTCCTGCTGTCGCGCTTCCTGAAGAGGTACGGCATGCGCCGCACGCTGGCCTTCGGGGTCATCGCGTGGCCCATACGCTACATTATCTTCGCGATCGGCTCGCCACCCTGGCTCGTGATCGCCTCACTGATGCTACACGGCTTCTGCTACGTGTTCTTCTTCGTCGCCGCGTTCATCTACGTGGACAAGGTGGCGCCCCCGGACATCCGAGCCTCGGCCCAGAGCCTGATCGCGATCGTGTCCCTCGGGCTCGGGCGATTCCTGGGCAGCCTGTTCGCCGGCACGATCCGCGACGTGTTCACGGTGGGCACCGAGACGAACTGGACGCTCGTCTTCCTCGTACCGTGCGCGCTGACCGTGCTGTGCGCAGTGGCGTTCCTGCTCTTCTTCAGGGAGGAGGCCGCTCCGGCGACCGCCGAGGCTTAGCGACCCAGCGGCCGAAAGCTGACGTTACGGAAGTACACGACGTCTTCCGGGCCATGGTTCTGAAGCCCGATGTACCCTTCTGGCGGGCGCGGACCTCTAACCGGCTCCCATTCCTGCTCCCGCGGCCGTACGTAATCACCTTCGCGGTAGTACGTCACCAACACGCCGTTGACGGTGACCACTGTCCGATCGCCGTCGAGAATGATCTCCATCGTGTTCCACTCTCCGGGTCGAGCCGGTTTGGCCATCGCCCGGGTGAGCGAGTACAGGACGCCCGTCATCGTGTACTCGTCTTCGACCATGTCGTCGATCTGGACCTCGTAGCCGCCGTGTACGGCCATCCAGGGGTCCGGCGGAGGCTCCGGAATGCGTATGAAGACGCCCGCGTTCCGGCCTTCAGGGTTACGGTACTCCACCCGGATCACGACATCGCGAAAAGGCCTCTCCGTATACCATAGCAGCCCCATACCGCCTTCGGTCTTCAGTAGCCCGTCCTCGATGACGAACTCCCCTTCACCGACGTGCGCCCAGCCGGTGAGATCCTGACCGTTGAAGAGCGGTGTCCACGTCACGTCCTGCGCGTGAGCCCCGCTACCCGTCGCAGCCAGGACACAAGTCAGCACGATGCCTCTTACGGTTTTCATGGTCGATGCTCCGAAGATCCCGGTGTCAGACTTCGCACACGTCCACGGTACGTTCACGGCCGAGTCGCTCGCTGGCTATCCGGCCTTTCCGAAGGGCCATCCCTAAACCTACGTTCGATGTCGGCGCGCCGGCACTGCGCTGATGCTGTTTCGGCCCCGGAGCATCGGTCGGCTGATGACCACGACTGCTCCCTCAGGTCGACGCGACCTCGATCATTACACCCAGGCTCAGGGTCTGGCGGCGTTCCTGCGGTCCATGGTCAGAACGCCCCCCGGCCAAGCCACCCGCTCGCTATCCCGACATCGTCGGGTGAGGAGATGAGGCAGATGTCCAGCGACTTTTCCCGCAGAGAGTTCGTTCAGACCGGGGCGTTGGCGACTGGAGGACTGCTCACCACGAGAGGCATCGCGCTCGAGACTGAGGCCTTCGCAGCGACGGCGAAACGCGTTGCTCCGAGTGACACCGTGCGCTTCGGCATCATCGGCGTCGGCATGCAAGGCTCCGGCCTGATTTCGGACGCTCTCAGCCTCCCGGGGGTCGAGTGTGTCGGTGCATCGGACTTGTACGATGGCCGTCACACACTCGCCCGGGAGATGGCCGGCGACGAGAGCCTGCCGACTACGCGCCGCTATCAGGATCTGCTCGATCGCAGCGACATAGACTGCGTCATCGTGGCCGTGCCCGACCACCAGCACCGTCAGATCGTGGTGGACGCGATCCAGGCGGGCAAAGACGTCTACTGCGAGAAGCCTATGTCTCACACGGCGTCGGATGGGGTCGAAATGGTCCAAGCGGCCGACGATTCCGACCGGATCGTGCAGGCGGGATCGCAGAGGACCAGCTCCGCCCTGATCACCAGGGCCCGGGACCTCTACCAGAGCGGGGCCATCGGCGAGGTCTCGATGGTGGAGTTGTCGCTGGGTCGCAATACGCCAACCGGCGCGTGGCAGTATCCTCCTCCGCTCGACCTGTCACCGTCGAACCTGGACTGGAAGGCCTGGCTGGGGACGGCCCCGGAGATCCCCTTCAACGCCGAGCATTTCGCGCGCTGGCGCTGCTGGAAGGAATACGGCACGGGCGTGGCGGGCGACCTCATGGTCCACCTGATCAGCGGCATGATGCGCACGCTCGACTGGGACGATCCGCCGCGTACCGCACAATCTCTGGGGGGCATCTTTCGGTGGAAGGACGGACGGAACATGCCCGACCTCCACGCGGTCCTGTTCGACTACGGCGGGGTTCCCGTCTACGTGCGGCTCGGGCTCGGCACGGCGACTCCCGAGCTCGCCCGGTTCATGGGACCGAAGGGCATCCTCGAGGCGACCGGGGAAACGCTGACGCTCTCTCCTCAGATCGGTCGCGACGGCTACCCCAGTTACTACTCGAACAGCTTCCCTCGAGAGATGAGAGAGGAGTATCGGACCGGCTGGCAGGCCGAGAACGCCACGAGACCGGGCACCGAGCCGATACGCGACAGCACGGTCTTCACGGGACACGACTGGGACGACACGGTCCCGCACCTTTGGGGTTTCTTCGAGGCCGTGCGGAGTCGCGAACCTGTCGTTCAGGACGCCGTGTTCGGCAACCACGCCGCCATCGCATGCCACATGGCGAACGAGTCGTTCTTCCGAGAGTCGCCCGTGCGGTGGGACGATCAGTCGAAGACCATACAGAGCTGACAGCAACGGAGAGAGGCTGACGTCAACGGAGAGGGACCGCCATGGGAGCGCGAGTCAGGGTCGGGATCGTCGGTTCACAGTTCATCTCGAGCATTCACGCCGAAGCCCTACGAGGCTGCGCGGCTGCAGAATTGTTCGCCGTGGCGTCCCCGACCGACGATCACGCGCAGCGCTTCGCCGAGCAGCATGACATCCCGCACCATCTCACCGATTACCGGGCGATGCTCGAGATGGATGAGATCGAGATGATCGTCATCGGCGCGCCCAACGACCTCCATTGCCCCATCACTGTCGAGGCGGCGCAGGCGGGCAAGCACGTCGTGTGCGAGAAGCCCCTCTGCCTGAATCTGGCGGAAGCCGATCGCATGATCGAGGAATGCCGCAAAGCCGGCGTGAAGCTCATGTATGCGGAGGAGCTTTGCTTCACGCCCAAATACGTTCGTCTGAAGCAGCTACTCGACAGCGGTGCACTGGGGAAGCCGGTTCTGATCAAGCAATCCGAAAAGCACGATGGCCCTCACGCGGATCACTTCTGGGACGTGAACCGATCCGGCGGTGGCGTCACGATGGATATGGGCTGTCACGGGATCCAGTTCTTCCGCTGGATCCTGGACCGGCCCGCCATGACCTCCGTCTACGCGCAGATGGGCACCTACGTGCACACCGGCAAGACGCTGGGGGACGACAACGCTGTGCTGATCCTCGAGTTCGAGGGCGACGTGATCGCGGTGGCCGAGGAGAGCTGGAGCAAGCTCGGTGGCATGGACGACCGCGCCGAGGTCCACGGATCCAACGGCGTCGCGTACGCCGACCTCCTGCACGGGAACGCGATCGAGACGTACAGTACCGTCGGCTACGACTACGCCGTCGAGAAGGCGGGCACGACCACGGGCTGGTCGTTCACGATCTACGAGGAGGCGTGGAATTACGGCTTCCCGCAGGAGTTCGATCACTTCGTGGCCTGCGTCCGGGACGACAGGCGGCCTCTGGTGACGGGGGAAGACGGCCGCGCGGTCCTGGAGACCGTCTTCGCCGCCTACGAATCGGCACGTACCGGAGGCAAGGTCGCCCTCCCGTTCGAGACCGATGCGGCCAAACCGCACGACCTGTGGCGTCCCGACGGGTAGAGCCCGGGGTCCGCGGTTCTCAGATCCGCGGCGGCGTCGACCACGCTCCGGGTCCGGCTCCGTCTCGTCGAGTGTAGAGCGGTCGAAGAGAGCGCCGGCATCAAGACAACCACCGGCGTCCCAGGGTGACGGTCATCCCTTCACGGCAGCTTCTCGTACACTGCCTGATTGACGAACAGGTGCGTGATCCCACCACTCTCGTTCTCTCGGAAGGTGAGTAGTAGTCCATCATCACGCTGGAACGTGAGCGGGCCGACTGCAAACGCCGGCGCACCCTCGAATATCAAGGCCCCGTCCTCACCGATCTCGAGGTCGAAGGGGCGCCGCCGCCAGCCCCTCGAGGGATCGCCGTGGTTGTAGACGTTGTTCGCGTAGCTTCCGGTGAATCGTGCCAGATCGGGAGTCGGGCGTAGGCGACCGCGGAGCTGCGGCTGCTCGCGGTCCGGGATGAGAGCGCCGATCACCCGTGAGATCAATGCGCCCGCCAGATTGCCGGACTCCTGGTTGTACGCCACGTAGATGCCCAGATCGTGATCGGGGACGAGGTAAAGGTAAGCCCCGAACCCGGTCATGGACCCGCCATGACTGAATGCGGGCACCCCGAAGTTGCGGTCCTCCCAGAAAGTGAGCCCGTAGCCAGGCTGATCGGGGTGATTGGTATACTGCTGGGTGAGCATCGCCCCCACCGACTCCTCGCTCAGGATATGGTTCCCGTCGAGTTCGCCTCCGTTCAGCAGCATGATGGCGAAGTTCGCCATGTCGGTGACCGTCGCGTTCACGGTCGAGGCGGGGTCCGTGTTCATGTACTCCCACTGCTGAGGGAACCACTCACCCCGGAACTCGTAGCCGGTCGCGACGTCTCGCTGCAGGGCAGGGGGCACGGTGATTCCGCTCCTGTGCATGCGCAGCGGCTCGAAGATCTCCCGTCGCAGGTATTCCTCGTAGGGCATGCCAGAGAGTTGCTCGACCAGGTAACCAGCGAGCACGATCGCGTACGTGTCGTAGGCGCTCACCTCCTCGGGCGCGCGTATGCGTACCAGGTTCTCGGCGAGGAAGTCGCCCAGCGGCCGGACAGCCTCTCGACTTCGCACGTGTCTGCCGGTCCCGATCTGATCGAAGCCGGCGGTATGGGTGAGCAGGTGGCGCACCCGCACGGGCTCGTCGAAGTCGTCGGGGATCTTGAACTCCGTGAGGTAGTCGTTCACGTCCGCGTCGAGGTCCAGAAGCGCGCGGTCCACGAGCTGCATGACGGCCACCCCGGTCAACACCTTCGTGATCGAACCGATTCGGAAGATCGTCCGGTCGGGATCAACAGGGACCTCCTCGTAGACCTCCCGGTCTCCGAAGCCGCCGCGATACACGATGTGTCCATCATGAACGACTGCGACGGCGGCCCCGGCCACGTACCCGTCGGCCATTCTATCGATCATCAGCGGCCGAATGATGCTGTCCAACGCCACCTGCTCGAGGAGGACGGGATTCGACTCTCCGACGTCGGGTCGCTGGTCCTGGGGGAGAGCCCCGATCGCTTGCAGCGATGTCGGTGCGAGCGACAGAGCGACGCAGACGATCGAGAAGAGAAGCGCGATCGCGGTCGAGGATGTAGGCCGTGGCGTAAAGTGGTCGGTGTCAGGGTCCAGAATCGTTCGGAGGCGCGTGTCCATCAGACAGTCTCCAAGAATCGAATGGGTGTTTAGCGCCCGCGCGCCACGCGCGGTCTTGAGCTCGTCGAAGACCTCGAGCAGGTATTTCGCGTAGCGTGATGGTTGCACGCCGCTTCGTACGACGTGGCTGTCCGCGGCAATCTCCTGAAGGTCGCGCATTCGGCGCGCCGTACGGCGGACCAGTGGGTGAAACCAGAAGAGAGAGGTCGCGAGCTCTCCGAGAAGCGTTGCGAGCGGATCTCGACGACGGACGTGGGCCAGCTCGTGCACGAACACCATCTCCACTTCTGTTGCCGATCTCTCCTCAAACCCCTTTGGCACGAACATCACGGGTCGGAACGTGCCGGCTATGGCCGGAGAGGCGATATCCGCATGCCGCACCAGCGGCACTGGACGCGCGATCTCGAGCCGTGCCCGCACGGCATCCCTCGCCGACATCAGCCCCGGGTCGCCGACCGGGACCGCCCCGCGAACGATCTCGAGTGCTCGCCTGCGACGGTGATACGTCCCGTACAACGACACCGCCACGCCGCCGAGCCAGATCGCCACGATCATGGTCAGGAATGGGGCTGGCTTCGGCTGAGCTTTGAGCGACCCGATGGCCTCCGGAGCTTCGTGTTCGAATTTTCCGGCGCCCGCGAACATGTAGTGCTGCTGAACGAGGCCCGGGTCTGCAGTCTCGGGGGCATCGGTCGGGCAGGCCTGCGTCAGGCAGCCGGCGGGTCCCGGACGAAATACGAGCGTGATCAGGAGTACGCCGAGACACGTCAGTAGCGCGTACGCCAGCACTTGATGTCGGATGTGGCCGGATGTATGCCGCCGGCTGGCGAGGGCGAGCCCGCCTGCCAGCGCGACGCCACCGGCCAGGCTCGCGATGAGGACCGAGTCGAGGACGAGCGCGGGCTCGATGACTACCGTCCCTGGCGGCCGGCTTCGTCGATCATGCGCTCGATCGCTTCGATATCGAGTGCGTCCTCGCCATCCTGCGAGATTTCCAGAAGTGCTTTCATGGCCGACAAGGGGGAGCCGTCGAAAAACGTGTCGAGAAGCTCCGAGAGCGCCTTCCGGGACGCCTTTCGCTTGGACTCGGTTGGGGAATACACGTACCGCATGCCTTTCTCGCGGTGCCGTATGAGCCCCCTGTCTTCGAGCGAGCGGAGGATGGACCGTGTGGCGGAATAGCTGGGCAAGTCCGGCACCTCGCGTTGTATATCCCCGGCCGATGCTTCGCCCAGCCGATAGATTACTTCGAGGACCTGGCGCGTGCGGCCGCTTAGTCGTTTGGTCATGAGCTCTCCTGATTCTCCGATTTGACACGCCGTGTGAATGAATGGTTGCACAGATTCGTGCAGCCTGCACAAAACTATGCCGCCATGATTACCCGCTTTCTCGACGCCCGGTCAAATGAGTGCCCCAAAGCCGGAGACCCCGACCGTCTCCCGTCGCCCTTGCCCTCCGGGCGCCAGTTCAGCACCCTGACCGCGTTGAAGCAGCGGGTCGCCGGCTCGGTCGGCGGAGGGGCGAGGGAGTCACGACCGCAGAAGGGAGTGCGGGGTTTGAATCGTACGATGGCCACACGCTCGAAGGCTCCCCGCGGCCTCGCGCTCCTCATCACCGTGTGTGTCGCCGTCGCGTGCGGCGACGGTCCCGCAACTGTCGGAACCGGACCAACGGAACATTCCGCCACGACGTTGCGGCTTCCCTTGCGGGTGCACCTCCTTACGTCGCGATTGGAGCCGATCCACGCGAAGTCCGAATGGCGGGCCGTGTGGGAGATGATGGGTCGCGTTAATGAGATCTGGAGCCAGGCGGACATCGTGTGGGAGATCGAAGCGATGATCCGCGAGTTTGCCCAATCCGAAGATGAGATCGAGGCCCTCTTCCAGGAGGGTGGGCCGTTCCCCCCGGCCGTGATCGTCTCCATCCTGCCAAGGGACCGGCTGTTCACGGACGGGTGGGATGCGTTCATCATACACGATCTTACGCGCATGGCGGGATTTGCCGGCGCCTACATCGCCTTTCTACCCGCCGCGCTGTCATCGGAGGTGGACCCGGCCGGGCTGGACGACCCGGGGCGGGTTCTCGCCCACGAGCTGGGCCATTCGCTGACGCTCCTGCACGTGGACTGTACGGAGACCGGGAATCTGATGGCGCCCCTCTGCGACGGGCAGGATCGCACCCGACTCTCCGCCGAACAGATCGCTCAAGCCCGCATTCAGGCGGAAACCAGGGCCCCGGCGACGTTCTAACGAATCCCCGCATGGATCAGCTAGAAGCTCTCAGGTCCCTCGCAAGGGCAATGGGTGTCCACACCCACTACACGGATGGACTGGGGGAGCGGGTTACTGTGGGCTCCGAGACGCTTCTTCGGGTCTGCGCTGCGCTCGGCGCGGCCGTCGCCCGGCCGAGTGATGCTGCCGATGCGCTGCGAGCCCACCATGCGACCAGGAACGCCGGGCTCGTCCCGCCCACCGTCGTCGCATGGGATGGCGTCCTCCCTCGTATCGAGATCTCCGTGGATGCTCCCGTGCGCGCAGAGGTGCTTCTGGAGGATGGCGCGGTCGTCCCGCTCGAGATGCGCGGCGCCGAGCTTGGGGCGGCCGGACCGCTTCCCCTCGGCTACCACCAGCTCACCGTCGACGCTTCGGGCAAGACCGAGACGTGCACGGTGATCGCGGCACCGGCACACGCATGGCGTCGGCCGGGATCACACCGGAGCTGGGGGGTCGGGACGCAACTCGCCGCTCTGCGCTCGGCGCGTAGCCGCTCGTTGGGGGATCTCCGCGACCTTGAGTCTGTCTGCCGATGGGTGGGCGAACGAGGGGGGGACCTGGTCATGGTCCTGCCGCTGCTCCCCACCTTCAACACGGAGCCGCCGGAGCCCAGCACGTATTCCGCGGTGAGCCGCCTCTTCTGGTCCGAGCTGGTCCTCGACCTGGAGGATGCCCACCGCCCGTCGGATTCTCCCTCGACCCTGGACGTCGTGCGAGCGGACGCCGAGGTCCGCGCCGCCCTCAGGGGGCGTCCCGCTCCCGACCCGTCGCTCCTGGACAACGAGTTGATCCGGTACGCGCGTTTCCGCGGAGCGCAGGCCCGGCTCGGCAGAAACTGGCGGGATTGGCCGGCGGGAGCTCGGGCCGGAGCGCTCGAGCCCAACCACATCGATACAGAAGAGGAGCGTTTCCACCTCGTGGCCCAGACGCGGGCGCGTTCGCAGCTCGAGGACCTGCGAACGCGCCTCGAGGAGGGAGGGATTCGCCTCGGGCTGGACCTGGCCGTCGGGTCCCACCCCGACGGGTACGATCCATGGTCGCGACAGATGCTCTTCGGCAAAGGGGTCTCGGTCGGGGCTCCCCCCGACGCGGGTTTCCCGAGCGGACAGGACTGGGGCTTCCCCCCGGTGCTTCCCGAGATGTCACGCCGCGAGGGTCACCGCTACCTGGCGGCGACGATCGCCCACCAGGCGGCGCTCTCGGGCGTGCTCCGAGTCGACCATATCATGGCCTGGACCCGCCTCTATTGGATTCCGCACGGACTCGGGAAGCACGAAGGGACCTACGTCTCGTACCCGCACGAGGAGCTGTTCGCCATCTTGACGTTGGAATCGAATCGACACCGTTGCGAAGTGGTGGGAGAAAACCTGGGAACCGTCCCGCCTGAAATCGACGAGGCGCTACCGCGCCACCGCATCTGGGGGATGTATCTGGCGCAGTTCGAGGCCTGGCGAGCCACGAAACGTGAAGGGCGCGCAGCGAGTCCGAAGGTCGAGGCGCCGGGCGATGCGGACATGGCTCTCGTGGGCACGCACGACACGCCCACCTTCGCGGGGTGGCTTGCCGGCACCGACATAGAAGAACGGGTTCGGCACGGATTGCTGGCCGAGGGAGCGGTCGCGAGCGTCCGGGAGGAGCGATCGCTCGCCACACGACTGCTCGCCGGTCGGCTGGAAAGCTGCGTGGACGAGCCACGCACCTTTCTGACCGAGCTGTTGGAGTGGCTCGGCCGGTCCGACAGTCCACTGGTCGTCCCCTGGTTGGAGGACCTGTGGCTCGAGGAGCAGGGGGTCAATCTCCCCGGGACGGGCTCTTCGGAGCGGTTGAACTGGCAGCGTCCCATGCGGAGGCTCCTCGAAGAGATCTTTACCGACCTCGAGGTGGACGAGCTGATCAGCCGCCTCGACCGGGCTCGCCAGGCCCGACGAACGAGCCGAGTGCCCGAGACACCCAGCATTCTCTAGAGAGGCCCGAGTCCAGCATGGAATCACCCGCTGCCACCGCGCCCGCCGCTGTCCGTCCGAAGCCGCGCCTGTCGTTCTGGGAAATCTGGAACATGAGCTTCGGCTTTCTGGGCATTCAGTTCGGCTTCGCGCTCCAGAACGCGAACGTGAGCCGCATCTTCGAGACGCTGGGCGCCAGCGTGGAAAACATCCCCATTCTGTGGATCGCCGCGCCGGTCACCGGGCTCCTGGTTCAGCCGATCGTCGGTTACTTCAGCGACCGCACCTGGAACCGGCTCGGCCGCCGCCGTCCGTATTTCCTGGGGGGAGCGATCCTGGCCTCTCTGGCCCTGGTCGCCATGCCGAACTCGCCCGCGCTATGGGTGGCGGCCGGCATGCTCTGGATCATGGACGCCTCGATCAACATCTCGATGGAGCCCTTCCGTGCGTTCGTGGGGGACAACCTGCCCTCGGAGCAGCGAACCACCGGGTTCGCCATGCAGAGCTTCTTCATCGGCACCGGTGCGGTGGTGGCGTCCATGCTCCCCTGGCTTCTCACGGGGCAGTTCGGGGTGAGCAACGAGGCACCCGAGGGCGTGATCCCCGACTCGGTGCGCCTCTCCTTCTACCTGGGCGCCGCGGTGTTCTTCATCGCGGTGCTGTGGACGGTCATCAAGTCGAAGGAGTACTCGCCCGAGGAGATGGCATCCTTCGAGGAGAACCAGGAGCGGGAGGGCTTCGCCAAGGCGATACGGACGGCGGAGGAGTACGCGCTCAACGGCGGCCGGCAGATCCGGCTGGGCTGGATTCTCCTCGCAGTGGGTACGTTGTCCAGCGTCTGGCTGGCCAACGAGGAGCTCTATCAGGTCATGGTCCTGTCGGCCGGGGTCGGGTTCGTGGGCGTGCTCCTCATCGTGAGCGGGCGCATGCAGCGCGGCGGCCGGTACGACAACGGCTTCGTGACGATCCTGAACGACTTTCAGGACATGCCCCACACCATGCGGCAGCTGGCCTCGGTGCAGTTCTTCTCGTGGTTCGCGCTCTTCGCCATGTGGATCTATACGACCGCCGCGGTGACCAGCCACATCTACGGCACCACCGACACTACCTCGGCGCTCTACAACGAGGGGGCGAACTGGGTGGGGGTCGCCTTCGGCGCCTACAACGGCGTCGCCGCCCTGGTAGCCTTTGCCATTCCGGTATTGGCGAAGAGGACCAGCCGGAAGATCGCCCACGCCATCTGCCTCGTGTGCGGCGCGCTGGGGCTCCTCTCCATCTTGGTCATCTCGGACCCCCGCTTCCTGCTGGGCTCCATGGTGGGGGTCGGGATCGCCTGGGCGAGCATCCTCTCCATGCCCTACGCGATCTTGACCGGATCCCTGCCTCCCTCGAAGCTGGGCTACTACATGGGCGTCTTCAACTTCTTCATCGTGATCCCGCAGATCGTCGCGGCGGCCATCCTGGGCTTCTTCGTTGGACGCTTCTTCGGCGGAGAGGCGATCTACGCCCTTCTCGTCGGCGGTGTGTCCCTCGTGCTCGCCGCGGCGCTGACGCTTCGCGTGGAGGACCGGGACGACATAGCGGCGGCGGTTTCGGGCTGATGCGGACGCCGTAGAGGGAACGAGTGGACCGATGAAGATCGTGATTCGTGCCGCCGCGCTCATGGGCCTCGGCGCCCTCTTCCTCTCGGGGTGCAGCGCCCGAGCTGCCGGCCCGAGGGCCCCCGACGCCGGAGCCCCCGACCCCGGAGCTCCCGGTCGAGACATCGAGTCAGCCACGGTCACGGACCCATCGGTGTTCTGGAACGGCGCCACGGTCTACTTCCTCCTCACCGACCGCTTCCGGAACGGCGACCCCACCAACGACCTGGCTTTGGGCCGTGCGCAGGACGGCGCGGTGCTGCGCAGCTTCCAGGGTGGTGATCTGGCCGGGCTGCTCCGAACGCTGGAGGAGGGGTACTTCGATGCCCTGGGGATCAACGCCATCTGGATGACCCCGTTCGTGGAGCAGATCCACGGGAGCGTCGACGAGGGGACCGGGAAGACCTACGGATTCCACGGGTACTGGACCCGGGACTGGACGGCTGTCGAGCCGGCGTTGGGGACCGAGGACGACCTGCGAGCAGTGGTCGACGCGGCCCACCGGCGTGGCATCCGCGTCCTCATGGATGCCGTGATCAACCACACCGGGCCGGTCACGCCCCGGGATCCGCAGTGGCCCGACGATTGGGTTCGCACCGGCCCCCGGTGCGTCTACCGGGACTACCGCACTACGGTGGACTGCACCCTGGTGGACAACCTCCCGGATATCCTCACAGACCGGGATGATCCCGTGGAGCTCCCCCGGCCGCTGATCGAGAAGTGGGAGCGGGAAGGGCGCCTGGACCGGGAGCTGGCCGAGCTCGACGCTTTCTTCACGCGCACGGGTTACCCGCGGGCGCCCCGGTACTACATCATGAAGTGGCTCACCGACTGGGTGCGCGAGCTCGGCTTCGACGGTTACCGGGTGGATACCGCCAAGCATTTCGAAGAGGCGGTCAGCGCGGAGCTGAAGGAGGAAGCCGGGCACGCCTTCGCCGACTGGAAGGAGACTCATCCGGACCGGGCTCTGGACGCTCTCCCGTTCTACATGATGGGCGAGGTCTACAACTACGAGCTGAGCCACGGGCGTGACTTCGATTTCGGGGACCGGACCGTGGACTTCTTCGACTACGGTTACGACGGCCTCATCAACTTCGGACTCAAGCGGGAGACCACCGGATCTCTGGACGATCTTTTCACGCGCTACTCGGCAGCGCTTCGTGAGGGGGAGCTTCGGGGGGTCGCGATCCTCAACTACGTCAGCTCTCATGACGACGGATCGCCGTACGACCCGGAGCGAAGGGACCCGTTCGGCGCAGGAACCCGTCTCCTCCTCGCCCCGGGGGGCGCCCAGATCTACTACGGGGACGAGCTGGCGCGGCCCCTCAGGGTGGAGGGCGCCGAAGGCGACGCTAACCTCCGCTCCGTCATGAACTGGGATGCCCTGGAACGCGCGGGCTCCACGCCCGAGATCCTGGAACATTGGCGGAAGCTGGGCCGGTTCCGTCGGGCCCACCCGGCCGTCGGGGCGGGGGAGCATCGCCGGCTCCAGGCAGAGCCGTACATCTTCAGCCGCACCCTCGAGACGGACGGGCTGTACGATCGCGTGCTCGTGGCGATGGGCCAGGGTGAGGGCTCGGTCACCATCCCTGTCTTCGGAGTGTTTCCCGATGGCGCCGAGCTCCTGGACGCCTACTCGGGGGAGACAGGCACGGTCGCTCACGGGGAGATCTCGCTGGTGACCGAGTCCGGTCTGGTTCTCCTGAGCGAGCGGCGGTGAGTGCCCGGATCATGACGGCGCTTCCCGGGATGTTCCCCGACGCGGCCCTGGTCGTCGTGGGCCTACTGGTGGGTTGCGGCGGGAGCGCGGTGGAGAGAGACGACGAGAGCCCTCAGGGGAGTGCACAGGAGGAAGAGTTGGAGAGACGTCTCCGGGCCGAGATCCAGGGTCCCACCGCGATCCGATTCACCCTCGCCGGCGTCGAACGGCCGTCCGGACCATCGGCCTATCGCCTGACAGACGGCCACGGCCGGGAGATTCCCATCGCGGAGGTGCTGCCCAACACCGCGTCCGAGTCCCTTGTGGTCCCGGAGGTCGCGCTGGATCCCATGCGGGTCCACTACCTGGAGGTCCCCGAGCTGGGTCTCCGGGCCCTGGTCCAGCGGGTCCCCATCTTCCGCAACCTCTACTCCTCCAAGCCCCTGGGCGCGGTTGTCTCGGACGACGGGGGCGAGACCGCCTTCCGCATCTTTTCCCCCCGGGCGCAAGCCGTGCGGCTCCATCTCTATCACGCCAAAGACGACGCACCTGCCGAGGTCTGGCGCGTCGTGGAGATGGAGAAGGACGAGGACGGAGTGTGGGAGGCCACGGAGATCGGGGATCTCCACGGCACCTGGTACGACTTCACGGTTCACGGTCCGGCCGATCCCGGGAACTGGTTCTACGAGACCCACCCCGTCCACGTCTCGGATCCCTACGCGTTGGTCAACGATGACGCCCTGGGGAAGTCGCGGGTGTGGCGGGACGGTCCTCCTCCGCCTCCCGTGTCGGGTGGCCGGCCGCGCATGGAGGACGTAGTGGCGTACGAGGTGCACGTTCAGGACTTCACCGACCTCCTTCCCGTGGGCGAAGCGGAGACCGGGACGCTCCCCGCTATGGCCCGGGCGGGGCTGGTGAACGCGCACGGCGAGCCCATCGGCTTCGACCACCTGGCGGGTCTCGGCGTCAACGTGGTCCATCTCATGCCGGTGCAGGAGTACCTCCACTACCCCGACGCCGACTGGCAGGCCGCTTTCGCGGATGATCCCTTCGCGCAGGCCATGGGGATCGATCGGGAGAACTACCAGTGGGGGTATCGCACGACCCACGCGTTCGCCGTGGAGAGCCGCTTCCGTTCGCGGGACGCCGAGCCCGGAGCGGAACGGGAGCAGTTCAAGGCGCTCGTCCGGGCGTTCCACGAGCGGGGCATCGCGGTGATCATCGATGTGGTGCCGAACCACACCGGCGAGAACATGGACGGGCGGCACCTGCTCCTGAACTTCAACGTCCTGGATCTCCCCTACTACTACCGCACCAACGAGGACCTCGAGCACATAGGCCCGTTCGGGAACGAGGTGAAGTCGGAGGAGCGGCCCATGGTGCAGCGCTGGATCGTCGACCAGCTGAGGCATTGGGTGGAGGGGCTGGGCGTGGACGGCTTCCGCATCGACCTGGCCGGGCAGCTGGACGAGCAGACGCTCCTCCGGGTCAAGCAGGAGCTCCCGCAGGATCTGATCATCTACGGGGAAGCGTGGATTCCCCCCAGCGACCCCGATGTCCGCTCGAACCCCGATTGGAGTTGGTACAAGGCCGATGCGCCGATCACCTTCTTCCAGGACGACGCCCGCGACGCCTTCAAAGGCACCCCTTTCGACGTGGACAAGCGGGGGTGGGCCGGCGGAGACGGCGTCGCCCGGGACGCCACCATGCGCGGGCTCGCCAACCAACATGCCGAAGAGTCGCACGCTACGAAGGGGATCGCCTACCTGGATATCCATGACAACTGGGCCCTGGCCGATCGATACGCGCTCAGCGACGATCACAACGGGCTCGAGGGCGTGGACCTGGGCGCCATGCGGATCGCCGCCGGACTCCTCTTCACCGCGGCGGGACCGGTCGTGATCCACGGGGGGACCGAGATGCTCCGCTCCAAGGGGCTGGCGCCGCTCGAGGAATTCCGGGTGGAAGCGGCCGGCGGCACGATTTGGTTCAAGGGCCGGGACGACACCTACAACCTGCGGGCCCCGAACCGGTTCCTGTGGAACAGCCTCGTCCCCGGCTCCGATCACGCGGCCATGCGGGACTACTGGCGGGGTCTCCTGGCGCTGCGCATGTCGGAGCACGGCCGGGTCTTCCGCGTCGCCGAGGTGCCCGACGGGCACTACCGCTGGATCACCCCGGACGAAGGCACGTTACTGGGATACGTGGTCGGTGAGCGAGTCCTGGTCCTGGCCAACAGCGGCGCAGACGAGGGTGTCTTCCGGTTCGATCTGCCGGAGGGCGATTGGCGGCAGGTGGGCGGCCGCGAACGAGTGAACCTGGACGGCGTGGAGGGCGAATTCGCGCGGCTCGGCCGTGGGAGGCAGGAGGTGCCGGTGCCGGCTGGCGCGTTCCTGGTGTGGGTGGCCGACCGCTGATCCTGCTAGGTGCCGCCCGAGATCTTGCGATACATCCCGCGCACGTTGAGCTCTCGCCAATCCTCGTAGCGGTCCCAGTCGCGGTACTCCTCGAGCAGGACCTCCGCCGCCGCCTCATCCTCGCTCATTCCCGCCTCGACGGCCGCCCGGACGGCCTCGTCCAGGTCGCGATAGTACTGGAGTTGCCGCTCGATCGCCGGGCGGTCCCCGGGCGGACCATGGCCGAACACGATACGGTCGAAGGGGATCTCGAGCAGACCCTCGATCGCCCCGAACATGTCCGGGAAGTGGAAGCTCGCGAGGTCCCGGTACCCGAACCGATCCCGCGATACGAAGTCGACGGCGAACGCGATGCGGTGCGCGGGCAGGTAACCGACGGCGATGTCGTCGCTGTGGCTCCGACCGAGGTAGTGGAGCTCGACCTCGCCTCCCGCCAGCGAGGCACGGTCGGAGAACGTGGAATCGGGTGGGGGCAGGTCCGGATTCGCGGCCTCACGGAGCGGAGCGTCCGCATTCTCGTGCGCGAAGATGGGGGCACCCGACTCGAACGCCTCGCGCAGGACGGTGGCGCCGGTCGCGTGGTCGGCATCGCGATGACTGTACACGATTGCGGTCAGCTCGGTGTCCGGCACATGCCTGCGAATCTCCTCGGCGTACAGTGCCGCCGCTTCGACGGAGATCGGGTCGAACGCGACGATGCCGGCGGCGGTGCGCACGAACAGGGTATTGTGAGCCTGGAAACGGAACTGATACACCCCGTCCGCCACCTCGGTCGTCTCGTAGGGCGGCGGCTCATCGGGTTCGCTTCCCCTTTCGGCCACCGGGGGTGGGGGCCCTTCCGAGCAGCCGGCGGCTACCAGGATGAACATCCAGGGCAAGATACGCTCACGGATCATCGGTGCTCCTCCTTGAGTTCGTGCAGCCAGCTCTCCAACGCTGCGCCGAGTTGCACGGTGTCGAAGTGCTCCTCGGCACGGCGGCGGGCTTGCGCGGCCATGCTGCTGCGCCTCGGCTCATCCTCGAGAATCTGGCGTACAGCCCGGCCCAGATCGGCAGGATCGCGCGGAGTCAGGATCCCCACGTCCCGCGTCACGATGGAGTCGACACCGCCGCCCTCATAGGCCACGCACGGAGTGCCTCCGGCCAGCGCCTCCGCGTAGATGATCCCAAAGTGCTCCTTCTTCTCCGGACCCGCCACGAGCAACGTCGCTCCGTTGATCAACTCCGCCTTGTCGTCCGCGGAAACGAAACCCAGGAAGCGACCACGACCCTCCAGGTCACGCTCCAGCTGGGACCGAAGCTCCCCGGACCCGATGAAGAACGTCGGGGCGAGGTCCGCGTACTCCCTGGACGCCGTGACCACGTTCTGCGGTCCCTTCGAACGCGTCAGCGCCCCAGGGCAGATGACATATCGATCGGGGAGATCAAACCGCTTGGTCGCTCCACCATTCCGCTCCGGATGGAACTCCCGCAGGTCGATTCCGCAGGGAAGCACCAGGAACCGTTCGGGTCCCACATCGACCAGCGGGCGCACGAGCGCGTCGCGGACGTAGTCCGTTGTCACCAACAGCCCGTCGGCGGCCTGAATGGCTTGCGCGATCTCCCCCCATAGCCGGTCGTCGTATCCCCCGCCGTGACGTGGTTCGATGCCGGTCCCGTGCAAGAACAGAGCGTACGGCTTGGAGGCTCGACGGCAAACCTCGAAGGTCGCGACGGCAACGAGGTTGGCATGGTGGCCGATGACGATATCCACCCCGGCGACATACTGCTCGAGCGTCTGCTCGTAGGTATGAACGAGCTCGAGCGCTTCGCCATAAGTCATTGTGGATACGGTCTTTTGCGCATCCCCGGCCGAGGGCAGGTACTCGTGCACCGGCAGGGTCGCCCCCGGAAGCGGGATATCCACGTTGACCGCACCCGGGACACCTTCGCCGACCCCCGGGTGCATGAACACGACCTCGTTTCCACGAGCGAGGAGTTGGCTTGCCTGCTGCCGAGCCACTTCACCGCTCCCCCGTCCCGCATTCAGTAGCGCGATCGCGATCTTGATGGGTGAGTTCTCCTTCGAGCTTCAGGCTGGACCGGCACGGCACGGTGCACGGCTTCGGACCATCCGATTAGACAATCCCTCGCTCCAATAGTCGCTTGCGGTAGGCATGCTGGGTCTTGGCGCGGGTGTACCCGAGCTGCTCGTAGAAAGGGTGCGCCTCGGCCCGCAGCACGTTGCTCCGCACCGACATCTGCTCGAGACCTCTACCGGCAGCCCACACCTCCACTGCCTCCAGGAGCTCGCGTCCGATCCCCAGCCCTCGGTGCTCCGAATCCACGATCAACCCCAGGATCTCGCAGCGCCGCTCCGATTCCAGAAACTCCTGCTCGGAGCCGTGTATCCACCCCACCACCTGCCCGCGGCCCGACTCGGCGACAAACACGATGTCCTCTGAGCCCCCGAGCAGACGCTCGAGCCGTCAGGCGACCGCGTCCTCGACCACGGGGTAGCCCAGAGCCGCGCCGAGCTCCGCGATGCGAGCTGCATCCTCGGGGACAGCCGAGCGGATACCTCGCGACCGCTTCAAGTCGGGCGCGAGGAGATGGTCATGCCCAGGGACGTTTCATTCGAGCGGAATACGGTCCTTGTTCTGCTCGAGCCATCGTTCGAACGTCAGGAGCGATGGGTTGAGCGATCGCGCGAACTCGGGGTCACGGGCGCCGCTGTAATCATCCTCGAAATCGCGCTTGAACTGGAACATGTTCCCGATATCCTCCGCTCCCGGAAACCCGAATCCGCGGTACGCCTCGGCGGACACCTCGTTGTAGCGGACCTTCTCCCTGAGCGCCTCGCTCAACGCCGCCGCCATCTGCGTGCCCGTCAACTGCTCACCGGACACCCCGATGGTCTTCCCGATGAACTCGGGCCCCCGCTTGAAGATTCCGTACGCACACTTCCCGATGTCCTCGGCCGCGATCCCCGGCAGCCTCGCCCCGCCCATCGGGAACGTGATGGCCAAGGTACCGTCCGGACCTCGCGTCGGCCCCGACCCGAAGAAGATGAGGTTGTCCCAGTAAAAGGACGTCAGGAGAAACGTCGTCGGCACCCCCAGGTCGGTGAATGCCGCGTTGGCCTCCGCCTTGGCGTCGAAGTGCGGGACTTTGTACCTCTCCATCAAGGTCGGCATGCGGTCGTCATCGAGCGGGACCCAGCGGCGCGTGTCCTCGAACGTGGACCAGATGACGTGCTGGAGACCGGCGTCCGCCGCGGCCTCGGCCATGGCCCGCCCCTGCGCGCTCTCCTTCTCCGGGGAGAGGTGCTCCCAAAAGAACGTCACGCAGAACGCCCCGTACGCGCCCGCGAACGCTCGCTTCAGACTCTCGGCGTCATCCACGTCGGCCGCGACGACTTCCGCGCCAAGCTCCGCCAGCGCCCGAGCCTTGTCCGAGCTCACATCGCGCGTGAGGGCCCGGACCTGAAAGGGACTGTCGTCATCGTTCAAGATGGCTCGGGCCAACCCGCCGCCCTGCGCGCCGGTCGCCCCTACCACCGCAATGATCTTCTTATCGCTCATCGGTGCTCCCTTTGGAGGAGGATGCGTGCTTCCGGAGCACACTCGTACGCGCCTCTCGAGCTCATGTGCCATTATGATGGCACTCGACGAGCGCCCTCAGGAGAGGTCGACGGTGACCTCTAGCAGGCTGCCAATCCCGGTCGTGTCCGGCCAACCGCCGGCTCCGAGCCAGGGCGAGCCCTGATATGCGGTCCTTCCGTCACACGATGCGTCGGTCCACCGGATCCCACTCCACCTGGCGGCCGAGCTGATACGCCCGGGTAGCCATGTGGCACGTGATGGCCTCCTGGAGCCCCTGCTCGATGTCGCAACTGGTGTTTCCGCCGTTGCGGATCACGTCCACCCATTCCGCGATGTGAAGGTTGTAGGCGTTCACCCGGCGACCACCGCGATAGGTGTACAGGAGTCCTCGACTGGCGAAATACTGGGCCGTGGCCGACGTGATCGCGTCGACTCCCCTGAACCCGGGCTGGTACGTGAACAGGGGACTGGCCGGATCGATGAGTCCTTCCTCGATCTTCTCCTTGAATCGGGTGGAGGAGCCGTCGGCGTTGATACGGAGGCCGGCGTCCACCTCCATCGTGGCATCGTGCCCCATAAAGATCCGACCTCGCCAATTCCCGTTCGCCAGGGTGGCGCTGTAGACGAGAGTCAGGTCCCGGTCCGGGTACTCCATCACGGCCTGGAAGACATCGGGTACATCCCGGCCGTCCTTGAAGTAATAGATGCCTCCCGACGCCACACAGGTCTTTGGAATCCCAAGCTCCAGGATCTGGTTCACCGAGTCGAACTCGTGGCTGAACAGATCCCCCGAGAGGCCCGTCCCGTAATCGAACCAGCAGCGCCAGCGGAAGAAGCGCTCCGGGGTGAACGGATACTTGTTCGGCGCCGGTCCCTGGAACTCATCCCAATCGATGGTCTCGGGGGTCCCCCGCTCGTCGATCTCCCACACCCAGGCCCCCCAGGGGTCGTTCCGGTTGGTGGTCGTCTCCACCAGCGTGAGGGGTCCCAGAAGTCCGGCATCAAGGACTTCCTTGGCCTTGATGTGGCTCTCGGTCTGCCGTTGTTGATGCCCGAGTTGGAACACGATGTCCGAGCCCTTGACGGCCTCGTACATCCGGTACGTCTCTTCCTCCTCCCGGGTCATGGCCTTTTCCACGTAGATGTGCTTTCCGGCCGCCACCGCGTCGATGCACATCTGTGAATGCCAGTGGTCCGGTGTGGCGATCATGACCGCGTCCACGTCGTTGCTTTCCAGCAGGTCCGTGTAGCGGCGGAAGCGGGTGGCCGGCGGTGATCTCTACGTTCAGATGATCCTGCTGCATGAACGTCTCGAGACCCTTGTGACGCGGATCCTCTTCGGCGGCCTCCCGCGCGCTCTCGATCCACTCGGGGTGGGCGAAGCCGGCGCTCCGGACGAGGTTCTCTCCCTCCCCCCCAAAGCCGATGATCCCGATCCGTATCAACTGCGATGGGGGCCGTGATATGGCATCGGGGATGATGGCCGGAGCACCGTCCGAGATCCCCAGCTCGGCCATGATGGCCTCGCGCTTGGCGTCCTGGCCCAGCTTCTTCTGATACCAGCCCCCGAAGAACAATCCCAGGACCGGCACCGACGCCAGGGCCTTCAAGACGTCACGGCGCGGGATTCCGGCCGCCGGGGTCGAGGCCGGCGCGTCGCTCTCAGACGCCGGTTGCAGGGAGGGCGCCGTCTGCGGGGCGGGCTCCGTCGGGTCGTTCTTGTTCTCGTCGCTCATTCTTCGTTCTCCGCTCGCACGGGCCTCTATCCGACGCTCTGAGCGTACCGCTTCCGGAAGATCAATCGGTCCAACCCCACCTGGTTAGAGGTGGGGAAGCCGAAGATGACCAGAAGAGCGGCCAGCTCGACCAGGATCTTGTTCACGATCAGGTAGCTCCCCTCGGTGGGAATCGAGTACTCGAGACCCGGGAAGGGGGGAGCCGCCAGGTAGTACAGGAGAAGCATGGCGACTCCGGCGAGGGCTGCGGGCCGGGCGAAGGCTCCGACCAACAGTGCCAGGCCGACGAGCAGGAGACCCCACTGATTCAGGTAGTCCACGACTGTGAGGGCACCCGGGTTCGTGGCGAGAGAGAGAAACTGCTTCTCGAACCAACCCTGGGACTGCTCCAGGTATCCCGCTGACGTCCAGAACGAGTTGGTGATCTTGGCCAGCCCTTCGTACATGAAGTGCCAGCCCACGAGCATTCTGAGACCCACGAGGGCCGTGAGCTGAAACCTCCCGTACTCACGCATCCCAGTCGGGTCTCCCGTGGTTGCGGTCGGCATAGAGCCCTGCCTCTCCTATTGGACTTCAGCGGCGCTCCGCCAGCCACGCGATCTGAGCTGCCGGTTCGCCTCGTCGATGATCAGACACGCACAATCGGGAAGGGAATCGATGAAGGTCAGCCCTCGCTCCGGGCCCATGACGAACACGGCCGTGGCCAGTGCATCCGCGGCGACGGCGGTGGGAGCCACGACGGTGACGCTCTGCCAGGGTCGGGGTGACATGCCGGTCATGCTGCTGACGATGTGATGACAGGTGCGCTCACCGTCGAAGTAGATCTCGTAGCTGCCGGAAGTCGCCACGGCACCCGCCGGTACGGTGAGCACGTCCGGGTATGTGCCGTCCTTGAGCGGACTCTGGACCGCCACCCTCCACGCCTCCCCGTCCTCCCGCTTTCCGCCGGCACGGATGTCACCACCGCCGTTGATCAGGTAATCGCGGATCCCATCGGCCTGAAGACACTTCGCCATGACATCCACCACGTAACCCTTCGCGATGCCATCGAGAGTGAGTCCCATGCCGCCTTTGCCGAGGGTGATGGAGCGGGAGCCGACCCGCACGGCGTTCCCGTCCACCAGCTCCAGGGCCTCGCGAATCTCGGGTCGGGAAGGGGGACGGGGGGCGGCGGGCCCCGGCCCGCCGTTCTCCGCGGAGCGGACAGGCTCGCCGTTGCCGGCCGAGCGAACCGGCGCACTCCTCCGGCAGAGGTCCACGAGGGGTTGAACGGTGATGTCGAACGCGCCCAGGCTCAGGTCGTGATACTCGCGAGCGAGCGAAACCACGGTGGATAGTTCCGGCGGGGGAAGCTCGATGCGCCCCTCGGCGCTCAGGCAGGTGACGGCCGAGCCGGGGTCGTAACGGTTCAGGAGGCCGACCACCCGGTCCATTTCCGCGAACGCCCGGCCCATGGCCTCCTGGGCCTGGTGTACGGAGGCGTGAATAGCCGTGACGGAAACCAGGGTCCCCATGGACGGGCGGACCGCGGAGATCCGGTATCGCCCGCCGCTCACGGGGAAGGACTCGGTCGTCACCGGTGGGGATTCGACACGCTCGAAGCCCAGGGCCGTCAGGGCAGCCATCTTCTCGGCTAGACGTGTAGCTTCGTCCACGTTGTGCCTCGACTCCTGTGGGGGATCGCTCTCGGACGCCGGAGTCCCACACCACGAATCTCTCGCAAAAGAGCGGCTGCCGCGAGGGTCTCCAACCGTCCGGATCCTCAGCGGCTTATTATCGTGAGGTCCCGGAACCGGAACGCCGAAGGGTCGGTTATTCAGGCAACCAGGCCCAATCGCGACCCGAGTACGGGAGCGCCCAAATGCCGGAGATCCATAAGGCTGACCCGGGAGCGCGGCGGAAGACGATCATGCTCCTGGCCGTCATCGTGCCGATCGGGCTCATCGCGCTCGGTCTTCTGATGCGATTCAGTCCTGGCATCGTGAACGGGCTCCAGGATTGGATACTCGGCGACCCGGCGCGCACGCTCGTCCGGGTCAAGCTCGTAGTGGCTGGAGGGTTGGTCATATTCGTCACCCCGTTGCTGGCCGTGGGGTGGTACTTCTGGCGCCTGGGCTCCCGCGTCATCCGGACGGAGCGTCACCCCCCGCCCGAGTCGAAGCTCGTTCGAGATGCCGTCATACGTCGCGGCGCGGCTGCCGTTCGGGTGGGCTGGTTCTTCAGGGTCGTGGGTGTGCTACTCCTCCTGCTCCTGATCGGGATAGTACGTATCACCTGGAGTCTGGCTTCCCGGATGGATGCATTGCAGGCGGCGTGCTTTGACCAGGTGGGCGTCCGGTACGCGGACGCGCAGCGCGCCTGGCAGAACACGTTGCAGGATGTGGTCATCGAGAGCCGCCCCGAATACGCGGAGGCGGCACGAGTGGCGGTCGGGCTCCAGCTCAGCCTGATCGATCGCAAGGAAGCTCGGCTCGCCCACCTGCTACGTGCCCACCCGGAACGGGTGCCTCGGCACGAGGGACTTGCCGCCTTCGTGGATGCAGCCGCCGAGTGGTCGGATGAGGATGAAGCGGCGCTGCGCTCCGAGAGCTCATCCGCCGAGGCCCTGAGCGCGAGGGTGGACTCGCTCCGGGCCCTGAACGATGCGTACTCCGACTGGCCGGCGCTCAGAGAGGCCATGCGCGGAGAGCTGACGCAGACCGATGAGTATCGTGCGGCGCTGGACTCCCTCGTCGCTCGCCAGACTGAGCTCGAGGAAATGCTCGCGGGCTGCGCGCTCGAGAACCTGCGTGAGCGCATCGAAGACCAGGCGCCGCAGCAGCCTGCCGGACGAGGTCGGCGCGAGTCCGGAGGCGCAGCCTGAGAAAGCAGCTTCACGCGGCCGACCGCGGACTCCGAAGGCCGTCCGTGTGCACACACCTGCGCCAGGGGCCGATTTGCCGCCCGGGAGCTGGTTTGCCGCCCACCGAGGCTTCGCCTAATCTTTAATGCTTCCGAATCTGGTCCGACCCGAGACCACGAGGCCCGACGATGAAGCGACGCACGTTCCTCCGTTCCTCCCTCGCCGCTGCCGCCGCCGCCACCGTTACCCTCCCTCGCCCTCGATCGCTGGCGGGACTGTATCAAGAGGCGCCGCAGGTTCCACCCGACGTGAACGCAGTCACGGGCGACGGTGCGGAGATCACGCTCAGGGGAAGCGAAATCGCGGACCTGAGCGGGCGGCTGAAGGGGCGTCTGCTGCTGTCCGGTGACGAGGGCTACGACGCCGCACGGCGTATCCTCAACCCGTCCTTCGACAAGCACCCCGCCCTCGTCGCTCAGGTGACCGGCGTCGCCGACATCCGGACCGCGGTGGACTTCGCGCGCGATCACGAGCTACTGGTCGCGGTCAAATGCGGCGGACACAGCGCCTCGGGGAAGTCGACCTGCGACGGCGGCATGCAGATCGACCTGTCCCCCTTCCGGGGTACGCGCATCGATCCCGACGCCCGCAAGGCCTGGGTGACAGGGGGGAGCCTCCTGGGCCAGCTGGATCACGAGGCCATGGCTTTCGGGCTCGTGACACCCATGGGGACTGTCTCGCATACGGGTGTGGGCGGGCTCGTCACCGGGGGTGGGTTCGGGCGGCTCGCTCGCCGATTCGGCCTCGCCGTCGACAACCTCACCAGCGTGCACGTGGTGACGGCCGACGGCCAGTTCCACCGCGCGAACGCGGAGGAGAACTCCGACCTGTTCTGGGGTGTGCGCGGGGGCGGCGGGAACTTCGGGATCGTGACGGACTTCGAGTTCGACCTTCACCCGATGCAACGCGAGGTCGTCGGAGGTGCCATCGTGTTTCCGATCGACCGGGCCGCAGAGGTCCTGAGTCTCTTCTCGGAGTACAGCCTCGAAGCCCCTGATGAGCTTAGCATGGGCTTCTTCGTGTCCCATCCGCCCGGAGGCGAACAGCCCGCGGCCGGTATCGGCGTGTGTTACTCGGGGCCCCAGAACGACGCAGACGGCGTCCTGGCACCCATCCGCAAATTGGGCAACCCGCTGCACGACGGGTTCGAGACCATGGACTACGTCGCCCTCCAGAAATCCGGCGACGTCGACGACCCGAGAGCCCGCGCCGGCTACCTGAAGAGCGGCTTCCTCACGGAGATGCCCGAGGGTCTGATCTCGGCGATCGTGGAGGGCTTGGAGGGGCACCCGGACCGCGCCACCGCCGTCTTCTACCAGCAAAGCGGCGGCGCGATCGGTCGGGTCGCGAACGACGCCATGGCGTTCTCGCACCGCGATGCCATCGGCAACCTCCTCAGCGCGGTCGACTGGGAGCATGGGTGGAGGGACCCGACCGAGCACATCGCCTGGGAAAGGCGGTTCTGGTCGACGCTGGAGCCGTTCACGAAGGGTTTCTACACGAACGATCTGGAGGTCGAAGAGACGTCTGCCGGGGTCAACGCTAATTTCCGGGAGAACTACCCCCGGCTGGTGGAGCTCAAGAACAAGTACGACCCGGGCAACCTGTTCCGCCTGAACGCGAACATCCAGCCGACGGTCTGAGCCGGTCCGCCCGGCCCGGATGATTCGGCCGCCGGATCCGAGGCGCCCGGACCGTCGTTGCCACGTGAAGCGCGTATCCCAGGCCGTTGTGGCGCTGGTACCGGCGCTCCTGCCCGGGGCGCTGACGGGGCAAGCGCGCACCTTCGGGCCGGAGCCCGACTTCATCCTCGGACTCGGAACCGAACGCTCCGCCTCGGTCTTCCTCGCGGATATCGACGGAGACGGGGATCTGGATGTTCTGTTCGCCAACGGGCGCCACTGGCCGCAGCAGAACCTGGTCTTCCTGAACCACGGAGCCCCGCGGGATGCGGAGCACATCCCCGCCGGCTCGGGTTACGGCCGGTTCATGGAGGCGTATCCGCTGGGTCCTGAGCGGAGCACCAGCTACGCGGTGCCTGCGGGGGACCTCGACGGGGATGGTGACCTGGACATCGTCGTGGCCAACGACCGGGCGCCGAACCACGTCTACCTGAACGACGGGCGCGGTCACTTCCAACTGGCGGGGTACCTGTCCCCGGATCCCGATGTCTCGCGTGATGCGTTGCTGGCCGACCTCGACGGGGATGGCGATCTGGACGTCGCGGTCGCCAACCGCCGGGACCGGAACGCCGTGCACCTCAACGATGGACGGGGTGGTTTCAGCGACGTCCCACGTCCCTTCGGTCCCGGCGACGATTCGACGATCAAGCTCGCCGCCGCCGATCTGGATGCCGACGGAGATATGGACCTCGTCCTCGCCAATCGAGACGGGCAGCCCAACGCCGTCTATCTGAACGATGGCCGGGCGGGGTTCGGTGAGTCGCGCCCTTTCGGGACGGGCTCGGATGAGACGCTTGCCACGGCCGTCTCAGACATGGACGGTGATGACAACCTCGACATCGTGGCCGTCAACGTAGGGCAGCCCAACGCCGTCCACTTCGGTGACGGGGCCGGGAACTTCCCGCGCTCGGTCTCGTTCGGCGCTCCGGAGGACGCGAGCTTCTCGGTCTCGGTCGCCGACCTCGACGGCGACGGGGACCAGGACATCGTGGTAGGGAACGCCGACGGCCGGAACGCCGCGTATTTCAACCACGGGGAGGGCACGGCGTATCAGGAGGTCCGCTTCGGCCACGCGGACGACGTCACCTATTGGCTGGTCACCGGCGATGTGGACGGGGACGGATTCGCCGACGTCGCCGTGGCCAACTCCGACGGCGTGAACCAGGTCTTCCTGAACAAGCCCGGACGCTGACCCGGCCGCGCCTCACGCCCCAAGGGTTCCGATCAGATCGGAGCGCGTCAGGATAGACAGCGTGCCGTCTGCCTGCCGCACGAGCACGGCGGGGCTGTCTCCTCCAAGCCGACGGGCGAAATCCTGCACGGGGGTCGCCGCATCCACAATGGGGAACGGTGGTCCCATCACGTCGCGGACCAGGTGCGCGCGTGCGTCCGGATCCTCGATCAGGCACCGCAGGATCTCCTGCTCGATCAGGCTCCCGACCACCTCCCCGTCCGCGCCGTCTTCGGTGACCGGCATCTGCGAGATGTCGTGCTCCCGCATGACATCGATCGCGTCGGAGAGCGTGGTGTCGGAGGGTACCGACACGAGCTGGGGCCCGGTGGCCCGTGCGGGACGCTGGGCGATCAGCGTCGCCGCAGTCAGCGTGTCCCCCTCGTCGAGGAAACCGTGCTCCCGCATCCAGATGTCGTTGAAGGTCTTGCCGAGCGACCGATAGCCGCCGTCGGGCATGATCACGACCATCACGTCGGACGCCGTTAGCTCCTCCGCGTGAGCTTCCACCCACTGGAGCGCCCCGGCCATGGCCATGCCGCACGAGCCGCCCAGGAACATGCCCTCCTCCTCGGACAGCCGCCGGGTCATGAGCATGGACTCCTTGTCGGTCACGCGCACGTAGTCGTCGACCAGCTTGAAGTTCATGTTCCCGGCCAGGATGTCCTCACCCACACCCTCGGTCACGTACGGGTAGATCTCGTCCTCATGGAACTCTCCAGTATGGAAGTACTTCCAGTAGACGGAGCCGTACGGATCGACGCCGATGATCTTGACGTCGGGGTTCCGGCCCTTGAGGTAGGTGGAGATTCCGGAAATCGTGCCGCCGGTGCCTGCGCCCGCGATGACGTGCGTCACGCGGCCGTCCGTTTGCTCCCAGATCTCCGGCCCGGTCGTCTCGATGTGCGCCTTGGTGTTCGCGGGATTGTCGTACTGGTTCACGTATGCCGAATTGGGGATCTCCTCGGCCAAGCGGCGGGCCACCGAATAATACGAGCGCGGATCGTCGGGCGGTACGGCGGTGGGACACACGATGACCTCCGCTCCCAGCGCTCTCAGGATCGCGATCTTCTCCGGACTCTGCTTGTCAGTGGTCGTGAAGACGCACTTGTATCCGCGAGCGACCGCCGCCAGCGCGAGACCGACGCCCGTATTGCCGCTGGTCCCCTCGATGATCGTGCCACCGGGCTTCAGGTCCCCGGCCTCGACGGCCGCGTCTACCATGGACACCCCGATCCGGTCCTTGACCGAGCCGCCGGGGTTGAAGAACTCGAGCTTGGCCAGCACCGTGCACGGCAGATGGGCCGCCAGCCGATTCACGCGAACCAACGGGGTGTTCCCGATCGTGCCGAGAATGTCCTCGTGCCACATATGTCGGGTTTCCTCCAAATCCCTCTCCCGGTCAGGGGAGCGCTGTACGGCTCCCTCCCTTCACCCGCTCCCAAGCTGCGGAGCGCACCCGCTCCATCTCCCGCCGGAACTCGGGGCTCGTCCGGACACGCGCGAACAGCGCGGACTCTAGCACTCGGGGCTCCACGCCGCTCGGGGAGAGCTCGAACGCGATGTCCATCCACGTGACGGCTTGATCCACGTCACGGGTCCAGGCGTAGTAACACGCAAGGTCCTCGGCGCGTATCACGTGCGAGTAGATGGAGTCGAGAACGGCCCCCGAGCTCAGCTCCCGGGAGATCGAATCAGCGATCACCGTGGCTTCCACGCTCCGCCCCAGCTCGTACAGGCACATGGCTCGAATGCCATCGTGGGGGCCGAGGTCCAGCCCCAGACACTCGCTCGCTCGCCCGCTGAGCAGTAAGGCCCGGGCCTCGATGGCGCGAGGCAACATCAGCTCCGGCTGCAGCGACCGCGCCGCTCGTGCCTCTTCGAGCGCCCTCTCGTACCGCCCCAGGGACAGCGCCTCGTAGGCCAGGGCGAGACGGCGACCCGCGTTCTGCGGGTCGAGCGCGATCGCCTGGGCGGCGGCGTCGAAAGCTGCATCGACCTCGCCCTGCTGGTTGATGACCCGAGCACACCATGAGAGGGCGTCCGCCGCACCGGGCGCCAACTCGATCGCCCGCCGACAGTCCTCGTCGACATCCTCGGGAGGCGCATGAGAACGGGTGGCGATGTATCCGCGGGCCGAATAACCGGACGACCCCTCGGGCTCGAGCTCCACCGCCCGGTTGGCCAACGCGAGGGCCAGCCCGGCAGCGCCATACCCGTCCAGGTCCCAGCGATAGCGATACGCCAAAGAGAGGGCGTGGGCCTTCGAGAGCGCCGCGTACGCCTCCGCGTGTCCCTCTTCGAGCTCGATCGCTTCCTCGAACTTCGCCCGAGCCTGGGAGAGTCCCTCCTTGGTACGCCGTCCGAGCCAGCTCTTGCCCAGCAGATAGGCCTGTTGACCCGTCGTACCGTGCGTGGGGCGATCGAAGCTGACGCTGGTCGTGAGCGCGGGTGTGTTCGCCACGTAGTCGTTCCCGAACGCGCGCGCGATCTCGCCGGCCGCCGCGAGCCCCTCGGGGACTTCCGCATCGTAACGCTGTGTCCAGACGACGCTTCCCGTCACGCTCTCGGTGGTGCGCACGTTCACCCACATCCGCCCCGTGTCACGGTAAAGCGAAGCCTGGACGAGCTTGCTGACGCCCAGGGAATCGGCGAGCTGTCGCGGCGTGAACTGCAGGTCGAGGAATCGCTGCACCGAAAACGGGTCGATCACCTTGACCCGTCCGATCCTCTTCAACGCGCCGATCATCTCGTCGGTGAGCCCCGCGCTCAGGTTCAAAAGGGCGGAGTCTCCGGTGCGGTTCTCGACGGGCAGGATCGCTACGGAATCGAGAAAATCGGCCCCCGTGAGCGCCGCGAGCGATTCGCCGCCGGGCGAGCGCCAGGGGCGCCACACCAACAGAAGCGCTGCGAAAAGAGCCAGGGTCGCAGCGGCCGCGACACGGGACCGCCTGGACGGAGGCGGTACCGGTTGGGCCTCGTCGGCAGGCAACTCGCGCTGGACCCCCTCCGGCGTGAGCTCGAACACCCACGCGAGCGCGACGATGACCGGGAATCCGGCGATCGCGAGGATGACAACGAGTTGATAAGCACCGTCGGGCAGATAAAGCGCCGGGAAGGTCAGGTCCGCCGCCTCGATGACGCCGAGCGCGACCACCGCGTACACCAGAGCGACACGGAAGACCTTCCTCCGTTGCAACTCACTCAGAAAAACGCGGATACGAGACGTTGGCTGTTCCATGCCGGCCCGGTTGATGGGTGACCATAAAGGATATGGGGAAGGCTGTGGACTCTACAAGCCGCCTTCCAGAGCTCCGGAGCTCTCGAACCGGGCAGCGAGGTTGATGGGACTGCTGGGTGCATGCGGGTGTGGTAGGTTCACGCGACATCCCACCCTTCGACCCGAGGTGATCATGGACAGGCGCGACTTCGTGAAGACTTCGGCCGTCGGCGTTGCTGCGGCGGCGACCCCGGGCGCTCTGGCGGCGGCGATACCGGACGCTCCGGCTGCCCCCACCCCGAGGCGAGCCCCGACGATGCTCAAACCCCGCGCCGTGCGGCCCGTCGTGATCTCGGACCTGAGCGGGATCCGCTTCAAGAACGGCGGCCCGGAGAGCGCGATCGAGCGGGCGTTCCGCGGCATCACCGAAGGAGAGGACGTGCTCGACGCCCTGATCGGGGGTGTGAACATCCCGGAGAGCGATCCGGCCGAGATGGGGATCGGCTATGGCGGTCTTCCGAACGCCGATGGAGTCGTCCAGCTCGACTCGTGCTGTATGCACGGGCCCCGCAAGTGGGCGGGTGGCGTGGCCGCGCTCGAAGGGATTCGCACGCCGTCCCTCGTCGCGCAGGCCGTCGCCGAGCTCACCGACCATCACCTCCTCGTCGGACACGGCGCGCAGGCCTTCGCACGCGCGCTCGGGTTCGAGATCGAGGACGACCTCAATACCGACGAGTCGAGGGCGTTGTGGCTCGAGTGGCGTCGACGGGCAGACCCCGGCCATTGGCTCGATCCGGAGGAGCGGCTCCAGGACCAGGGCCTTCAGGGCGAGGACACCGATCCAGAGGGGATCCGCGAGTTCGCCGACGCGGCGCTCGAAGCGGGCCTCTCGATGGTCGACGACGGCCTGATCCCGGCGCACTCGTTCTGGGGCACGGTCAACTGCGACGGGATCGGTCCCGACGGCGATATCTGCGGCGTGACGACTACGAGCGGGCTGTCGTGGAAGATCCCGGGACGTACGGGCGACTCGCCCATCCTGGGAGCCGGGCTGTACGTGGACAACGAAGTCGGTGCCGCCGGCTCGACCGGACGCGGCGAAGCGAACCTCTACAACCTGTCCTCGTTCCTGATCGTCGAGTTCATGCGCCAGGGGATGAGCCCGAAAGATGCAGGCATGGCGGCGCTACGGCGGATCCAGTCCAACACGGTCGAGCCCCGGCTGCTGAACTCGCGCGGGCTCCCGAACTTCGATGTGCGCTTCTTCATCTTGAACAAGCAAGGGGAATACGCCGGCGTCGCGATGTACGGCTCGAGCGAGACGCATTACGCCGTTTGCACGGAGAACGGCGCCGAGGAGCTGCCGTTCGAGCGGGTGCTGGAGGGGTCACCTCGAGACTGATCGGGGGGAGGGGCTCGCGACTCACGCCGCGAGGTTCCCACGGTTGCGCGAGCGAAGCCGGTCCGGCTGTCCCCGCGCTCCCGCACCCCGAGGACGTGCAACCCGGACTGCGGTGTAACCTCCGGCGTCCAGCCACAGTCACATCAGAGACTGGGACCGCGGAGGGAGCCCCTGCTCGTGTTCGGTGTGCATCGTTCCTTCCAGGACAGCGGAATGGTGGGGTGAATGCGCGCGGATAGGACCGACCCTGAGTTGATGGCGGCCGTGGCCCGTGGTGACCTGAACGCGCTCGGGGTGTTGTTCGAACGTCATCACGCGCTGGTACACTCGCTCTGCTACCGGATGACCGGGAGCTCCTCCGTCGCCGACGACCTCGCGCAGGAGTCCTTCCTGCGAGTCCTCAGATACAGCGTTGGATTCGAGGCCCGGGCCGCCTTCACGACGTGGTTGTACAGGCTGGTCAGGAACGTCTGCGTCGATCATCTGGACGCCGAGTCCAGGTCCCTGGCACGAGCGACGAGAATGGCGTCAGAGCAGGAACACTTGCGGGAATCGGCGATCGTGGAGGCCTCCGAGACCGATCCCCGGCTCGAGACCTTGGCGAAAGCCCTGTACGCGCTGCCGGCCGAGCGCCGGGAAGTGCTGGTATTGAGCCGCTACATGGGCTTGAGCTACGCGGAGATCGCCGAAGTGTGCGACACCACGGTCGGTGCCATCAAAGTGCGAGCGCACCGGGCGATGCGAGAGCTGCGTTCCAGATTCGAGGAGTTGGAGCAAGCGCTATGATGTGCGAAACTGCGGTCGATCTGATCATCGACTCCCTCATGAGCCCGCGGGACGAGGGGCCGGACGAGGACCTGTCCGCCCACCTGCGCTCATGTCCCTCGTGTGCTGCCGAAGCCGAGAGAATCCGGCGAATCTGGCAGGATCTCGGCAAGCTGAGCGCGCCGGACGCCACGCCGCGCGCGGCGGTGGAGTTCGGTCGGCGCCTACACGCCTCGCGACGCGGCTCTCGCATCCGACCGCTGCTGCGGGCGGCGGCCGCGATCGCTCTCCTCTCCCTCGGCGCTGCCGCCGGATACGCGGCGCGAGGGGGCGGATCCGATGGTGTGACGGCTTCCGTTTCCGGACAGCTTGAGTTCCTGCTGCTGGTAAGAGGGGGGCCGCAGGGCCCCGTCGAGGCCGCAGGCGTGGTGCTGGAATACCAGCAGTGGGCATTGGCGCTGGCGAGCGAAGGCCGTCTGGTGGGCGGGAACAAGCTGATGGATGAGCCCGGCCGCTGGCTTTCAGCACCGCGGGCGGAAGATCCACGCACCAGCTCCGATATCTCGGGCTACTTTCTGGTGAGCGCGTCCGACTACGAGGAGGCGATCGAGATCGCCCGGACATCGCCCCACATCGGCTATGGCGGGACGTTCGAGATTCGGCAGGTAGACCCGGTGAACTGACGCGCCCACCGACTCGGGTTGTAACCTCTCCGGTCGAGTTCCGGTCCAACGGCTGTACCCCAACACGCCGGAGGACACATGAACAGACTGATTCAAGTGGCTCTCGTTCTGCTACTGACCGCGCCGGGCATCGCCCCAACCGGGGCCGTAGCGCAGAGCGCCGAGACCGAGCCCCCTATGTTGTCGGAAGCCGAAGAGATCGTTCTGGCGCGAAGCGCGGCGCCCTCGAACGTGTCGGGTGAGGCGGCGATCCTGGTGCTTCGCGATGGGCGGTATGAAACAGCGGTACCGGGGTCGAACGACGTCACGTGCATGGTGTCGCGCAGCCAGCCGTTGTCCCTCGAGCCCATCTGCTACGATCCGGAAGCATCCAGGACGATGCTGCGCATGGAGATACGCCGGGTCGAGATGCGTCTGGCCGGCGTATCCGAAGAGGAGCGCGAGAGACACATCGCGGAATCGATCGGTAGCGGGGAGCTGACCCTCCCGCGGCGGCCGGCCCTCGCCTACATGCTTTCAGCCGGTCAGATCCTGTACGCGGACGCCGAAACGAGGGTCGGCGCGTGGAATCCGCACATGCATCTGTACATGCCCTACGCGACGGCCGAGCAGTTCGGCGGTCTGATTCCCGGCGGGACCTCGACCGGTACCGCGTTCGTTTTCGACGCCGGGAAACCGACCGCGAATCTCGTCGTGATCGTGAGGGAGTTCGTAGAGCCCGAGGTGGCTGGAAGATAGTCCGGAAGGGACGTCGGGCTCATTTTACTCCGGAAGATCCGGGAGAGGTTCACCCTGGGGGACGAAGCGGAGCGCCGCGCCGTTGTTGCAGTACCGCTTACCGGTCGGCGGCGGCCCGTCTCCGAACACGTGGCCCTGGTGTCCCCCGCACCGGGCACAGTGATACTCGGTGCGCGGTAGCAGAAGCTTGAAGTCACGCTTCGTCTCCACATGCCCCGGCAGGTGGTCGAAGAAGCTCGGCCAGCCCGTGCCGCTGTCGAACTTGGCGTCCGCGCGGAACAGTGGGAGAAAGCACGCGGCGCACACGAACGTGCCGGGGCGCTTCTCCCCGTCCAGCTCGCTGGACCCCGCAGGCTCAGTCGCTTCTTCGAACAAGATGCGATAGGAGTCTGCGGGGAGCAGCTCGCGCCATTCCACCCTCGTCTTCTCGAGCGGAGTGTACTCCGGTCCGGCTTCGCCTGTCTCGCCCGTCACCGTGTCTCGCTTTTCTCTTCGTGGTCGCGGGTCCGCCCCGAGGACCGAGCTCAGCCGGATGGGTAGCTACCGAGGCCGGAAGAGAAGGGGACGCACGCCTTGGCCGATAGTATAGTCATGGCAAGAGCCCGGCGCCGAGGTTTCGAGGGATTGGCTCTTCGGCCGTGACCACGGGATGCACTGATGGCTGAAGGGGGCGGCGCTACCACGCGCCGCCCCCTTCGATCGGTCAAGAGCCGACTCGAACCTGGAGGCCCAAGGAGACTCCTTCACGAGCGCCTCGAAGCGTCAGAGCCGCAGGCGGGACGGCTACCCACCGCTCGCTCTTGATGAACAACCCGACGAGCGCTCCCCACGCCGCGCCCGCCCTCCCCCTCGCAGAAGTCGAACCAGAAGCTTCCGTGGCCCATCGTGCAGTCGTCCAACGCCGCGACGGCGAGTACTCCCAAGCCCAGCCCGACGCCCGCGCCCCAAAGCGCTCCCTTTCCGGGGTTCCTCTTTCGACCATCGCTGATCTCCAGCTCGTGGATATTGGCGCGATCGATCGACACGAGAGGTCCGTCGGTGGACCCCACCTGGATCCACAGTGAGTCACCGGCAATCCTTGCCAGATGTCCCACGAAGCGTGTGCCCGACCCCGTCGAGCCGGCGAACGCTCCAGCATCCACCGCTCGCACCCTGACGCGGGCACCAGCTTCGAATAACGCGTCCTGACCGCGAGCCCGTTGTGTCGGCAACAGGGCAAGAGTCGCCACCAATATGAGACCGAACCGTTTCATGATCGTCTCTCCATTGTGCATGTATGTCTAAAGGAGGACGGCGCCCAACCCCACACCCAGCAGGAAAGCCATGGCGAGGGCGAACGCCCTCCGCGTACGGCGATCTGCTCCGCAAGCATCTCGTCCCACGACCCGCATGGCCCGTCGGATCTGCTCCGGGTTCGTTCGCGGGTGACGTTCCAGGAACTCCCGGATCGCGACGTCTATGTCCTCACTGAGCTCATCGACTCGCTCCGATGATCTCATCGTGCCGCGATCATTCGATGCACCGGACATCCCCCTTCTCTCCACTCGACTCTCGAGGGGCGCCGGGGCCAACCCGCGGCCCCCAGTGCACCGCGCCTCCACTCCAGCGGCGCTAATTGGAGCGGAGGGCGATGTTCCCATCGAGCGTCGTGAGTCTGAGAGCGCGCCCGCCGCTTCCCAGCGTCCCACGCAGCTGCCGACTGGAGCCCAGGCGCGTGATGCTGAGCGGGAAATCGGTCGAGATCGATCCACTTCCCGTGCTGCCCCAGATTTCGGCGTTCGTGCTCGTCGGGACCCGCACGGTGACGTTCCCATTCAACGCGACAAACAGGAGATCTCGATCCAACACAGCCTTCCCGATGGAGGCCGTGACGTCTCCGTAGAAGGTGTTCCCTTCGGCAAGCCCGGAAGTCGAGATGTCGATGTCTCCGTAAAGACTGCCGGCGACGACATCACCGTCGAGACCGGTCGCTTCGATGGACCCGGCGATAGTCCCTGCGACGAAATCACACCCCGCCGGCACCTCGACGTCGAAGGTCACCTGGACATCGTTCGCCCAAGTCGATTGCTGACCGTCGAGGCCCGGCAGACACTCATTTGGCTCCCGTCCCGACACATCGGGGTAAATCGCGCAAAGCGTCACGCCCTGCTCGGTTTCCACCACATCAATCCGCACGGTGGACGGATCGTCTCTCTCTCCTCGCTTACGAGCCACGACGCGGACCATTCCATCCGCGCTCCGGGAGGCCCGCACGTCTCCGCCGATGTTTCTGATCTCGACGGTCTGACCCGGAGCGATCTGTCCGCTCCAGTCGAAGCGCTCTGTCCTACCCGGTTCGTTTCCGTCGGGACCGGTGGCATCCGAGCACGCGGCCAACAGCGCAACGATCGCCGATATCGTGAAAGCTCTTCGGAATCGCATCTTTCTCCTCCTCTATTCGCTTCCTCGGCCGTCTTCTGATCGTCCTGACGAACCGGGAATCCTCGGTGTCTGGCCACCGCGGGTGATCTGCCGGCGCCGCTATCGCTACTTTGCCCGCCCCTGCACCCGCGACTACGTTTCGAGTGAATGGTAGAGGGCACGCGTCTCACCGCTGTCTCCCTCAACGTCATGTCGGGGGTTACGCCTTCATGGTCGTCTGATGACCAGCCCTGTGATCACTTTTCGGGCTCTCGGCACACCCGAGTTGAGAGATCCCGACGGCGCCGAGTTGCAGTCGATCCTCGCGCGGCCCAAGCTCCTCGGGTTGCTTTCCTTCCTGGCCTGTTCATCAACGCGGGGCTTCCACCGCCGAGACACTCTTCTGGGACTCTTCTGGGCGGAGACCGACCAGAAGCGAGCCCGCAGCGCGCTCCGGCAGTCGCTCTACTACCTGAGGCAGTCGCTGGGGGCAGGAGTCCTGGTCAGCCGGGGCGAGGAGGAGATCGGGCTCGACCCGGAGCTGTTGTGGTGTGACGTGTCCGCCTTTGCTGCTGGTCTCGAAGAGGGCCGGCCTGAAGAGGCGCTCGAGCTGTTTGTGGGCGATCTGCTAGCCGGGTTCTTCGTTTCGGGAGCGCCGGAATATGAGCGCTGGCTGGGAGAACGGCGAGAGGAGCTTCGGCGGCAGGCGTGCAGGGCCGCGTGGGAACTGGCGGAGCGGGCCGGGGCCGAGAACAACGCTGCCGCGGCCGGGCACTGGGCTCACCGAGCCACGAAGATGGCGCCGCTCGACGAGAACCTCGTGACGCAGGCGATCGAGCTCCTGGATCGGATGGGAGATCGATCCGGGGCCGTGCGGCTGTACGAGGCCTTCGCCAGGCGGCTCGAGGAGGAGCTGGAGCTTCAGCCGTCCCCCGAGATTCGAACGCTGGTCGAGCGGATTCGCTCACGCACGGAGGTCCAAGGAGAAGGTGCCGCCGCCGCGTCCCCGGCTGCCGCTGCCCCGCCAATGGACCCCCCTTCCGCAGACGCAAGCCGTGCGGTAGAGCTACCGCGGGAGGTCATCCCGGTATCGCCGGACGCGCGGCCGCCGGCGCGCGGCAACAGGCTCCGACGCGGCGTTCTCACCGGAGCCGGTCTCATGATCGTGCTCGGCGTAGGCTGGGCGCTGAGCTCAGGCGGGCCCTCACTGGACCCGCGGCGGGTGGTCGTCACCGTCTTCGGCAACGAGACGGGCGACCCCGATCTCGATCCGTTGGGCCGCATGGCGGCGGACTGGGTCACGCACGGGATCGATGAGTCCGGAGTGGCGGATGTGGTGCCGAGCACCATCGGTTTGGCGCCCCGTCCGGACCTGACCGACCGACAGATGGCGAGGGAGGGTGGAGCGACCGCCCTGGCCGAAGCGACGGGAGCCGGGCTCATCGTCGCCGGAGCCTACTACCGCCGTGGCGACTCCGTCGAATTCCAGACGCAAGTCATCGACGCACGAGATGGACGGCTGCTGAGCGCGATGGCTCCGGTCGGTGCGCCGCTGGCGGCTTCTGCCGAAGCCGTCGACTCGTTGCGCCACCGCGTGGTTAGAACCCTCGCCGTGGTACTCGATCCCATCCTCGCCGAGACGGACGCCGCGACACGGCCACCCTCGCTGGAAGCCTACCGGGAGTACCTGGAAGGGCTTCGGACCTTCAACCGCGCGCCGCAGCGGATGCGCGAGGCGCTGGGTTATCTGTATCGCGCGATCGAGCTGGACTCCGCGTTCCTCGCGCCTCGCTTCTACATCATCATGGCGCACATCAACGTGGGCGAGCCGATGTTGGCCGATTCCAACGCCCAGTTGCTCGCCGGCGAACGCCCTCGACTGACGGAGTCTCAACGCAATACGCTCGATTGGTTCGTGGCGGGGCTTCGCGGGGATCACATGGCCGCGCTCGAGGCGGCGCGGGCCAGGGGAGGGCCCGATGTCGGGGTGCAGGCGCTCAGGGCGAACCGTCCCGCGGAAGCGGTCGAAGCGCTGACGACCGGGGGAGACGTCTTGGGGTTGTATTTTCAATGGCTCGCGCTCACCGAAGCCTACCACGTGCTCGGGGACTTCCGTCGAGAGCTGGGGGAGGCGCGGCGCGGGCGCGAGAAGTATCCGGAGCGACTCCGGGTGCTGGATGTCGAGCTGCGGGCGCTGGCAGCCTTGGGCCGACTTCGCGACGTAGAACGCGGCTTGGATGCGGGCGTTTCGCTGCCGATCGAAGAGGTCATCACACCGGCCCACGTGATGGAGACCACGGCGGCTGAGCTTCGGGCACACGGGTCCCCTCAGGCGTCCCGGGATGTCGCGGAGCGTACGATACGATGGCTCAGATCCCAGCCTGCCGCGGAGGAGGCGAACTGGCCACACCGTTACCGCCTTGCTGTCGCCCACTACCAAGCGGAGCGTTGGGAATATGCCCGCGCTCTGTTCGGGGAGCTTGCCTCGGAGACCCCGGAGAACGTCGAGGTGCAAGGATTCCTGGGCTCCCTCGCAGCGCGGTTGGGCGACCGCGTGGAGGCGCAGCGGGTCAGCGAGCAGCTCCGAGATTTCATGAGGCCGTTCGACTTCGGGGTGGCGTCCTGGCGGCGGGCCCGCATCGCATCGCTCCTCGGCGAGCCGGAACAGGCGGTCGCGCTCCTTAGAGAAGCGTTCGCGCGAGGACTTCCGTTTACGGTGTTCCTGCACAGCGACATGGATCTCGAGCCCCTGCGTGGCTACGAGCCGTTCGAGGAGCTGGTACGACCCAAGGGGTGAGCGCTCGGGACGTAGAGAGCGTGGACACAACAGGGCCGCGTCGAACGTAGATACCAGGGGGGAAAAGCCTCAATACAGGAAGACCTCATTGGGGCGGACCTCGACCTCCGCAGCGGTGTCATCGACCCTGTACCCCGGCCGGAGTCGACCATGAGGCGTTGGAGGCTCAGACGACTGATGCTCCGCACGCTGGTGGCCCTCGTCGCGCTCATCGCGCTCTATCTGCTGGTGATCCGGCCCTGGCACCTGCGGTGGGGTGCCACCGACGAGGAGGTCGCTCGTCCCATGCCCGGTGACGAGACCCACGCACACCCATCGTTCAGCGGCACTCGCGCCGTGACCGTCCGCGCGCGCCCGGAGCATATCTGGCCTTGGCTCGTTCAGATGGGATACCGGCGCGCGGGATTCTACAGCTACGACCGGCTCGACAACGCCGGCATCCCGAGCTCCGACAGCATCATCCCCGAGTATCAGGATCTGAAGGTGGGGGACCGCGTGCCGATGTCTCCCGACGCCTACGTGGAAGTGGAGGAGATGGACCCGGGGCGATCAATGCTGTGGGTGTTCCGGGGGGAGGGTCAATGGGAGAACGCCACCTGGGCCTGGGGGCTGTACGAGGAGGACGAGGGCCAGACGCGCCTGGTCAGCCGGCTGCGAATGACCTACAAGTGGACCCGCCCGAGCATCGTCCCGATGCTGTTCGTCGATGCCGTCGAGCTCGTGATGATGCGGAAGTGTCTGCTCGGCATCAGAGACCGTGCGGAGCGACTCGCGCGTGAGGCTGCCTAGTGCCATGTGGCTGACCACGAGGCTGGATCACATCGTCAACTGGGCTCGGCGCAACTCGCTGTGGATGATGCCGTTCAACACGGCGTGCTGCGGGATCGAGTTCATGGCCGCGTGTGCCTCCAAGTACGACCTCGCGCGGTTCGGGATGGAGAAGCTCGCATTCACGCCCCGTCAGGCGGATCTGATGATCGTCGGCGGACGCGTGACCTACAAGCTCGCGCCCGTCGTACGGCGCATCTGGGACCAGATGCCGCAGCCCAAGTGGTGCATCGCGATGGGTGCGTGCGCGTCGTCGGGCGGGATGTTCGATAACTACACGATCGTCCAGGGGGTCGATTCCATCATTCCGGTGGATGTCTACGTACCCGGCTGCCCGCCACGACCCGAGGGGCTCATCTACGCCATCCTGATGATCCAGGAGAAGATCAAGGGCGAGTCCCTCCTTGACCCACGGCCGCGCGCCGAGAGCCCGGAAGCCGCGGGCCGACCGAACCTGCCTCCCGAGACGATCGAGCTGATCGCCCAGCCGTTCGGGAACTCCACCCGACAGAACCGACCGAGCGGGTTGGTGCCGACCACCGCGGTCCAGCGGCCCCGCGACCGGCGTGACAAGCGCTTGGAGCTCGACGACTGAGCGGCCGCATCAAAACACCTGTTCATTGTCAGCCGCCCAAGTCCCCCGACCCGTGACTCCAGTCCGCGTGCCACTGGGCTCCACCCACACCAGCGGTCACGGGCACGGTCCCCGTGCCATCGAGGGCCACATGGTGGGTCCACCCTGTGTCCCAATTCAGGTAGAGGATCCTGGTCCCGTCCGGCGACCAGGCGGTGGGCTCGTTGTACGTCCGGCTGTCGGTAACTCTCGTCACCGAGCTGCCGTCCACGTTCATGAGGTAGATTTCCGGGTTCCCGTCGCGAGAGGACGCGAAGGCGATGCGGCTCCCGTCCGGTGAGCACGAGCTACCGGCCGTCCAGTCGTCTTCTGCGTTTCCTGACAGGTTGACCTGACCACTCCCGTCGGCATTCATCGCGTATACTTGATACCTGCCGTCTCGCTCCGACCAGAACACGATCTTAGAGCCATCGGGGTGCCACGCCGGGTTGCCGCTATCTGCCGGATCGTCCGTCAGCTGTACCTGGTCTGTGCCGTCCGCATTCATCACGTAGATATCGAGGTCGCCGTCTCGGTCGCTTGCGAAGGCGATCTTGGAGCCGTCGGGCGACCAGGCCGGCCACCGGTCACGCCGGCCGCCCGAGGTGAGCCGAGTCTGACCCGTCCCGTCGGCGTTCATCACATAGATGTCTTCGTCACCCCCTACATAGGTGTAGGCGATCTTCCAGCCGTCGGGCGACCAGGCAGGCCACAGGTTGCCCACCCCAAAGGGCTCTCCAGTGGCCAGATGGGTCAACTGACGCAGATCTGTCCCGTTCGGATTGATCGTGTAGATGTCCATGCCCTCTTCCGGGCTCGCACTGAAGGCGATCCGACCCGTGGTGGGGGCTAGGCACGTCAGTTCGAACGACGCCTGGGCCGTTGCACCTCCGACGACCGTGACGCTGATCGGATTGTCCGGCGTCGTGCAGTTGACCTGCAGCCCCCGGATCGCGACATGGTGGTCTCCCACGGCAATGTTGGTGAACGTCACGGACCCACTCAGCCCGATGTCGTGCGGATCGAGGCCGTCCACGGTGACCGTGTAGCCATCGGGGTCCAGCACGGCCTCGCCAGCCTCCGCGCTGGTCAGGGTGGATACTGCGATTGAGCCCGTCGAGGGCCCGGGCGGCGGTGGGGGAGGTTCGACCGTTCCATCGCCGCACGCCAGTGCGGCGGCGAGAGCCGCGGTCAGCGTCGTGCAAGCCGCTAGAGCGTGGGTGAGCTGTGGTCGGCGTATCATGCCTTCACGCCCTCCTAGCCGATGAGAACCTCTTTGCGCCTGCCACGGTCCGTCTGCGGTAGGGGGCAGACTCGAAGTCGTGGCGTGCCATCGGCCGTAACACGTCGCGGCTCGTGGGCGGAATGCCTACCACCATGGGCGAGTGTGACCCGCCCGCAAGTCGGGAGAAGGTCTACAAGAACTGTGGGGAGAACCCCTGGTCCGATGACCGGAGGCGTCTGCCGGTTACGATTTGAAAACCTGCGACCACGGTATTACGCCTAGGGTCCGTGCTCCCTAGGTTGCTCGGTCGTTGCGCGATTCGGACTCCAATGCAATAGCGGGACCCAAGACATGGCACCGATAATCCCGGTAATCGACGTATCCTCTCTAAGCCGTCCCGGGGCGGACGCCGAGCTGTCGGATGTGGTGGAGCGGATTTCCGCCGCGTGCCGGGACTGGGGCTTCTTTCAGGTGGTCGACCATGGAATCCCCGATGAGCTCATCGAGAGGGTGTGGACGGAGGCCCGGTCGTTCTTCTCCCTCCCACGCGAAGAGAAGGTCGCGATCGCGCGCACGGCCGAGAATCCGCGCGGCTACTACGATCGCGAGTTGACCAAGAACGTTCGCGATCTGAAGGAGGTTTTCGACTTCGGGTACCTCGCTCACCCGGACCTCCCCGACGATCACCTGGAGAATCGTGCCGCCGTCGACGGATCGAACCAGTGGCCAGCGTCGTTGAAGACCTTCAAGCCAACGATGATGGAGTACTTCCAGGCCTGCAAGGGACTGGGAACACGGATCTTCGAAGGGTTCTGTATGGGGCTGGGGCTGCGTCGCGATCGTCTCCACCGCTATTTCGAGCGACACACGAGCTTCGTCCGCTTGAACTACTATCCGCTCGAGGATCCGCTCGACCCGGAGGAGTCGGAGGGCGTGACGGACCTCGGGGATCTGGCGCTGGGCCACCACACGGACGCCGGTGCGCTCACGATCCTACTCCAAGATGACGTGGGCGGGCTCCAGGTGTTCGACGGCGAGGATTGGCTGGACGTGGTCCCGGTCGAAGGCGCGTTCGTGATCAACATCGGTGACATGACCCAGGTGTGGTCGAACGACCGGTATCGGGCCGCGCTCCACAGGGTTCGACCGATGACCGCCCGCGCCCGGCTGAGCGTGCCATTCTTCTTCAATCCTTCGTACGAGACCGACTGCGCGCCTCTGCCTGCGGACGGTGGGGAAGAGCCACGCTACCGTCCCGTGAACTGGGGGGAGTTTCGCCGGGCTCGCACGGCGGGCGACTACGCTGACTACGGGAAGGAGATCCAGATCGAGGACTTCCGGCTGCGGTGATGGGACCTGGTCGCTCCGCCGCTGAGCCTGGGAGGCTTCTCGCAGGCTCCACGCTCACCCGGTCCCCGGCTCTGTGGGTCGGGATCGCGGTCCTCACTGCCTGTGGCTCGCCACCCGACTCCGGGTCCTCCGCCTCCAGCCGCTCCATCGACCCTGGCGCCTCCCAGGCCGCCGAGCTCTACGTGCCTGGGTCGGGCGATGCCTGGGAGCGACGCGAGCCGGCCGAGATGGGGTTTGACGCACTGGCTCTGGCGGAGGCCGTCGCCTGGGCACAAGCGCACGAGACCTCCATGCCCGAGGATCCGGGGCAATACCTACGCGATCGCTTCGAGGGACAACCTCATCAGGAGATCGTGGGTCCGACCAGGGAGCGCGGCGGCGTGAACGGCCTCCTCCTGCGCGACGGCTACATCGTGGCCGAATGGGGGGACACCGAGCGGGCCGACATGACGTTCAGCGTCACGAAGAGCTATCTCTCGACGGTGGTGGGATTGGCGTGGGATCGAGGGCTGATCCCGGATCTGGATGAGCCCCAAGGGGCGCTGATCCGAGACGGGGGCTTCGACTCACCCCACAACGCCCGGATCACGTGGCGCCACCATCTGCAACAGCTCTCGGAGTGGGAGGGCACGCTGTTCGGCAAGCCGGACCGGGCCGATCGCCGACGCGGGGTAGATCGTCAGCTCCAGGCCCCCGGGACGTTCTGGGAATACAACGACGTACGGGTCAATCGGCTCGCGCTCTCGCTGAAGCGCGAGATCATGGATCCGATCGGAGCCTCGGATACGTGGGAATGGCACGGGTACGAGACCTCGTCGGTGGAGGTCGGCGGCGAACGGGTCCAGTCGGTGAGCGGCGGTGGTCACTGGGGTGGCGGGATGTTCATCTCCTCCCGCGATCACGCTCGCTTCGGGCTACTCCTGCTGCGGCGCGGCCGCTGGGGTGACCGGCAGCTGGTCTCCGAGGCGTGGATCGACGAGGCTCTCACCCCATCTATCCAACCCAACTACGGCTTCATGTGGTGGTTGAACACGGACCGTGAGCAGTTCCCCAACGCGCCCGAGTCCAGCTTCTTCGCGCTCGGGGCCGCTTCGACATCGACCATCTGGGTCGACCCGGACCACGACATCGTGATGGTGTCCCGCTGGGTGGACGGCCCCGACGTGAACGAGCTGATCGGCAAGGTGGTGGCGGCCCTCGTGAACGACTGAGCGCGGGCTCCCACGAGCTGTACCCGGCGAGGAGCGCCCCGCTCGCGTAGGTGGCCCTCTACCGCCGGCCGATCGCAACGCCTACTCTACGAAGAGAGGAACTTACGCCCCCGGATCGAGTTCGATCACGTAGTCCCATCTCAACCATGAAGTCTCCGGCCGCAGGTGCCGCAGGAGATCCTATCATGCGCAGGTCATTACTCGCCTCGGTCGTCCTTTCGTTGGTGGTTGCCGGCGCCGCCCGGGCTCAAGATCCCGACGAATGCCAGCGCTGGTCGGTAGAGGTCAGCAACTCCGAGACCATCGAGATTTCGGTGTACGCCTTCCGAGGCGACCGAGTGCCACCCAGGGTCTTTCAGCGGGAGCGCTCCAGGCTCCGCGGAGGATTCCTGAAGCGAATCAACGCTCGGGGCAGGGAAACCATAGAGCTGCGGCCAGGGCTGTCGATAATCTGGATTGAGCCCGTGGACGCGGAGCACGCACGCCAGGACCTCGGCTGGTCGGAGGCGGCCGTGATCGTCGCCTCACCCACACGCCGGACCCGCATCACGAATGTCCGGATACGAACCGAGTTCACCTGCCTGGACGACCCCAGGTAGCGGCGCCAGCCCGATGTCGATCGCCAAGGCTAGTGCCCGGGAGTGTTCACCCGGACACTGACGCACGAGCACGCCCTGATTCAAGAGTGGTCCGCCTTTTCCGCACCGCAGTCGGCGGTGCTATTGCTCCAACCAGCCACAGGAGGAAACCATGCGCAAGCTCCCGCTCTACCTGGGTCTTTTGATCGTCTTCGGCCTGCCGGGCTCCGTCGCCGCGCAGGACGAGGACGGCGAGGTGCCCCCGACCCTCCGCCTCTCGTTTTACCACTGCGACATGAACGAGCTCGGCCCCGCCATCGAGCAGATGGAGACCATGGAGATCCCGATCTGGGACGAGCTCGTGGATGAGGGGATGGTTGAAAGCTACGGACACTACTTCCACGCCTGGGCGAGCGAGTGGAACGTCGGGATCTACACGGTGGCCGAGAGCATCGAGGCCGTGCTCGCCGCGACCGTGGAGTTCGGCAATCGCATGCAGGAGCGGCACCCCGACGCCGCCAACGGGCTCAACCAGCTGTGCCCCGCGCACCGGGACGGCTTCTACGTCTTCGGCCCGAGGACGGGCGAGGATGACGACGAGGAGGGCGAAGAAGGCGGCGGAAGCTGAGCACCGGGCGCCGCGGCCCAGGTGACGAATGGCACGAAGAGCCCCGAGCACCGGGGCTCTTCGTGTCTCCGGAACCGATCGGGCTTCGAAGCCCGCTGGGCCGCTCACCCGGGTTGAAGCGCCCCGCGTCGCGATCGCAGACTCGCCCCGGGCCCGAGGCCTTCTGTCTCGACCGAGACATCCCGCGTTACCACGAACGCGGCGCATAAGTCCAGCGCTCTTAAACGGGTAGCATCGCACGAAGCCAAACCGATGGTGGTGGCGCAATACCTGCCTCCAGTCCTCGCCCGTAGAGTTGTGGCCGCGAAGGGAGCCGCCCGCGACTCAGGTGCGGCCGCCACGACTCACCATCGAGGAGAGTCCCGTGCCCACCGAACTCGATCATCGTAGCCTCTATCGACTGCCGTGGAGCCTGCCCGATAACTCCATCTCATGGCTCGAACCCACGGCTGCCTGCAACCTCGCGTGCCTCGGTTGCTACCGGACCAACGATCCCAAGGCGCACAAGACGCTCGATGAGATCGACCGTGAGCTGGACGTCTTCACCCGGCTGCGCACCGCGGATGGAATCTCCATCGCCGGAGGAGATCCCCTGACCCACCCCGAGATCGTCGACATCGTCGCGAAGATCTCCGAGCGGGGCATCAAGCCGATCCTCAACACCAACGGCCTGAGTCTGACCCGGGACCTGCTGGTCGAGCTGCAGGGAGCGGGTCTGCAGGGGCTCACCTTGCACATCGACAGCAAGCAGCGACGCCCTCATTGGCGGGACAAGACGGAGATCGAGCACAACGATCTCAGGCTCGAGTACGCGCAGATGATCGCGTCCGTGGGCGGCCTCTCCTGCTCCTTCAACTCCACCGTTTATGAAGACACGCTGCCGGCCGTCCCCGAGATCGTGGCATGGGGCCAGCGACACATCGACATCGTTCACGTCCTGGTGTTCATCTCGTTCCGCGCGGGCATGCTGGAGGGCGATTTCGACTACTTCGCAGGTGGTGAGCGCATCGACTTCAGCTCCGTGCCCTATGCTTCGGAGGACCCGGGCCGGATCGACATCCAGTCCACCGAGATCCTCGCGGCGATTCAGGAGCGGTTTCCCGACTTTCGTCCTTGCGCGTACCTGAACGGGACGCAACGCCCGAACTCTTTCAAGTGGCTCCTGACGGGCAGGGTCGGGTCAAAGCACCAGATCTACGGATATGTCGGCCCACGGTTCATGGAGCTCGCTCAGATGTCCCATCACCTTCGGCACGGACGCTACCTGGCGTACACCAGCCCACGTGTCCATCGTCGCGGGCGCTCGATGATGCTCCTCGCGCCGGTCGACGCGGGCATTCGCCATGCCGCGGGAGCCTATCTGCGTGCGCTTGCCTTACACCCCCTCCGGACCCTCGCACGCGCCCGCTTCCAATCGGTGATGATCATCCAGCCGGCGGACATGCTCCCCAACGGGCGGATGGATATGTGCGACGGCTGTCCGGACATGACCGTGTGGCAGGACGAGTTGGCGTGGTCCTGTCGCCTGGAGGAGCCGATGCCGCGGTCTTTGGGATGGAATCGGCAGCCGGCCCCTCCACGCCTCGAGAGCATCCGCGCCTCCGGGTGAGCGGTTGGGCTCGCCTGGCCTCGTTCGCGGCCGTGATGGCGTTTCACGTGGCCATCTACTCGGCCGTCAACTCCACGAACAGCGCGCGCGACCCGACGCAGTTCCATAATCTGTTTACGCCTTTCGATGCGTGGATCCCCTATCTCGGCTGGACCTCCTTCATCTACTACTTCGGCGACCTGTACATGGGCGCATGGGCCGCCATCGTCGTCGTGCGGCTTGATCGTGGGTTCGGGCGTGCCATGAGGGCATATGTCGGCATGGTCATCGTGGGCGGGGTCGTGCAGGTGCTCATTCCGGCGAGCGCCCCGCTCCCGGCGGAGTTCCACTGGCTGCAGGCCCGCGTGCACGAGCTCTCCATACCACCCTACGCCTGTCTGCCGTCCATGCACGTAGCTCTTACAGCCTTGCCGGCTGCGCTCTCGATACATGTACTGAAGTCGCCGGTCGCCCGAGGCCTGTCGGTGAGCGCGGCGATACTTATCACGATCTCGACGCTCACGACGAAAGAGCACTTCCTCTTGGACGCAGTCGCCGGCGTGGCCTTGGCCGCGATCGCGTACGCCTACTGGCGAAGAGGAGCATTGCTCCCGACTCGGGCGCGGTGGGCGCGGCAGCCGTGGGGCTCGGTCGGGTGACGGACGGGCCCTCACGTTCGACGGAATGACCGGCGCGCGAGAGCAGACCCCTTCTATCCGGCCGGCCTCCGGCAGAGACCGTCGAAATCGCAGACGAGGCCCTCGCAGCAGGGAGAGTCCGCGTCGCAGGCGGTAAAGAGGCCGCCACAGCTGGGGAAGAGCAGGTCCGAGCACGCGGGCATGCCGCTCAGCGTGGCGGCCAGCACGAACAGGATCACCAGTACGATTCGCTTCATACCCGCCAAGCTATACACGCGCGGGCGGCGGCGCCTCGGCGGTCACGGTCAGATGGCGGGTAGGGACGGGCTGTCTTGCAGCGACTCCGCGCCCCTGCCTAAGCTGATCCCGACCTGGTTGCGAGTGCTCTTCCAGCGAACGAGGAGGCATAGATGGAGCTCGACCGCAGGACGTCGATCTGTAGGGGGACGGCGGCGGTGCTCGTGGCTCTCGTGGTGGGCATGGTCCCGAAATCGGCGGGCGCGCAACAGGCGAAGACCGCGCTGGATCACGAGGATGTTCTCCGCTGGACTCGCATCGAGGATCGCGAGATTTCCCCGGATGGCCAATGGGTGGCGTACGCGCTGACTCGCCTCGAGGGCGAGCCCACGCTCGTCATCGTGGCCACGGATGGCTCGGGAAGGGAGCTCCGGTTCCGTGGCACCGATCCGGTCTTCACCGGCGACTCACGCTTCGTCGCTTTTCAGGTCCCTCCCATGGAGTCGGTGCTCGACTCGCTCAAGCTTGCCGGGGAGAAGGAAGACGATCTGCCCGGCGATTCCGTCGCCGTCGTGACCATCGCCGACGCGTTCGTGACCGGCGCTGTCGAGGATGCGGGAGTCTTCCGCGCTGGACCCGTGAAGTCCTTTTCCGTGCCCGAGAAGGGCGGCGCCTGGCTGGCGTACTTGATGAAAGAAGAGCCCGAGGACGAAGAAGCCGAGGAGGCCGCAGGGGAGGAAGTCGAGCCCGAACCGGTCGAGCCGGAGCCGGCGGCGGAACCGGGAGAGCCCGAGGCCCAGGAAGAAGATGAGGACGACGAGGAGGATCGGAAGAAGGTGGATGGGACGCCGCTGCGGCTTCGCGATCTGATCACCGGTGCGGAACACGAATTCGAGTACGCGATCAGCTATGCGTGGGCGGAGAACGGAAGCATGTTCGCGTACGCCGCCTCGACGAAGGATGGGAGCGCGGATGGCGCTTTCGTGGTCGATCCGACCACCGGCAGGCTCTTCCAGGTGGCCGTGGGTGAGGGGCATTACAAGGGCCTCGCGTTGGATGAAGTGGGTGCCCGCTTCGCCTTCCTAACGGATCGGGATGATTGGGAGGCGGACGAGCCCGCATACGCGCTCTACGCCGCGGAGTCGGGCGACTGGAGCGCCCGCCTGGTCGCGAACCATGAGACGGAGGGCCTGCCGAGCGGGTGGTGGGTCAGCGAGCACCAGGACCCGAGCTTCTCCGAGGATGGGTCACGGTTGTTCTTCGGGACGGCGCCCCGGCCAGAGCCGGAGCCCGATGAAGAGGTGATCGAGGAGGACCAGGTCAAGCTCGATGTGTGGAACTGGAAGGACCCGTACCTGCAGCCGATGCAGCTCGTCCAGGCGGATGACGAGAAGAAGCGCACCTACCTGGCGGTCTCGCACGAGGGCGATGACCGGATCGTCCAGCTCACTTCCCTCGACATTCCCGATGTGCGACAGACCGAGGATGGCGCCGGCGACTTCGTGTTGGGGTCGACGGATGGCCCCTACAGGCAGGAGATCTCGTGGGACGGGCGATATCAGGACGCGTACGCCATCGACGTGCGGACCGGGACCCGGCGTCGGCTTGCCACTCGAATCCGGGGTTTCGGGGGTGCGCGTCTCTCTCCGGAAGCCACCTACGCGTACTGGTGGGACGGTGGGGATCGGAGTTGGAGGGCGGCTCGCATGGACGGCTCCGGCGAGACCGTGAACCTGACGGCCCGGATCCCGTTCGCGATGTATGATGAGCTGGACGACCACCCGCAGGAGCCCGGGTCGTACGGGAACCCCCAGTGGACGGATGGGGATCGGGCGCTGCTCGTGTACGACAAGCACGATGTGTGGCGGACCGACCCGGCCGGTCGCGACGAGCCGGTGAACATCACCGCGGGACTCGGCCGCCGCTTCGACCTCCGCTACCGCGTCGTTCGAGTGGACCCCGATGAGCCGGCGGTCCCGAACGGCGAGGTCCTCTTATCGACTTTCCACCTCGAAAAGAAGGCGGCCGGCTTCGCTCGCGGCCGATCCGATCGTGGGCAGGAACCCGCGGTGCTGCTGGCGGCGGATGCCCGGTTCGGGGCCCCGCAGAAGGCCTCCCAGGCCGATGTGCTGGTCTGGACGCGAGAGAGCTTCACCGAGTTCCCCGATCTTTGGGCAAGCGGTCCGGGCTTCGAAGATTCCCGCAAGCTGAGCGATGCGAACCCGCAGCAGGCCGACTACCTGTGGGGGACCGCCGAGCTCGTCTCGTGGACCTCGAACGATGGCATTCCGCTCCAGGGGGCTCTATACAAGCCGCAGGGCTTCGACCCGACCCGGAAGTACCCGATGATGGTGTATTTCTACGAGCGCATGTCCGACCGTCTGCACCAGTACCGCACGCCACGCCCGGGCAGTAGCTCGGTGTCGTTCTCGTTCTACGTCAGCCGTGGGTACGTGCTCTTCGTACCCGACATCCCGTACGAGGTCGGATATCCGGGGGAGAGCGCCCTGGATGCCGTGGTGCCCGGGGTACTGTCGCTCATCGACGAGGGGTTCGTGGATGCCGATCGCATCGGTGTGCAGGGACACTCGTGGGGTGGGTACCAGATCGCGTACATGATCACCAAGACCAACCTGTTCGCGGCGGCCGAAGCGGGCGCGCCCGTCTCGAACATGACGAGCGCCTACGGCGGGATTCGCTGGCAGAGCGGGATGAGCCGGATGTTCCAGTACGAGCGAACGCAAAGCCGGATCGGCGGGACGCTGTGGGAGTCGACCATGGAGTACCTGCACAACTCCCCGGTCTTCTACGCCGACAAGATCCACACGCCGCTCCTCATGATGCACAACGATGAGGACGGTGCCGTGCCCTGGTACCAGGGGATCGAGATGTTCGTCGCGATGCGACGCCTCGGCAAGCCCGCCTTCCTGCTCAACTACAACGGCGAGGCTCACGGACTCAGGCGCGATCCGAACCAGCGTGACTGGGCCATCCGAATGCAGCAGTTCTTCGATCACTACCTGCTGGACACGCCTCCTCCGGTGTGGATGGAGCACGGAGTGCCGGCCGTCGTGAAAGGTCGGGACATGGGGTTCGAGCTCGTGACCGAGTCGGCCGTCTCGCAGGAGGAAGGAGAGCAGGGCGAGCAGGGAGGCGGCTCGCGGCGTTAGAGCGATCCTCTCTCGCTCACATCGGGTGCCAGAACGCCGGGACCAGCTCGGGGCCCATACGCACCTGGAGGCGCTTGTCCTCCAACCGTCCGAGATCAATCCTTGACAGGCGGACCTTCAACGTCGAGAGTGGGGCATCTTGTCCCGTTGCCGGACCTCACGCCGGGCGGGACGTATCCGTGACGAGATCGCCGTAGAGTGCGCAACTCGTCTTCGACTGCATAGAGGTCCTTGGTCCAGAGCCGCACAGACCCCAACCCCCAAAAACAGCTGACCGAGACTCACCGTGCAGTGCCGAGCACGATGCGATGAGCCATTTCGCCGACCCTTTGCGCCTATGGGACGTGAAGGGAAATCCGACGGTTCCACAGGAAGGAAGAAGGACGATGCGAGATCAGACGATTCAACCAGTCAGTAGCTACGGGCTCATGGCGGCGGGTGTCGCGATGCTGCTCGGATGGATGGGCGGGCCGGGGTCGGGCGAGGAGCCCGCGACCACCGAGGGCGCCGTGAACGGCGACACGATCGAGCTCGCGTTCATCACGCACCTCGACGCGGACATGCCGGAGCAGGATGTCTACATCGAGCGGGTGGCGGGCTCGGGCGAGGTGTTCCGCGTCACGAAGGGCGACAATGACATGAACGCCCCTCTCTACCGGACTGCGATGCCCGTCAAGCACAACCCATTCGACGAAAACGCCGTGGGGCCGTACAAGAAAGGCGAGCCCCTCGGGCTTACGGTAGGCGAGTGGCTCAAGCACCAGGGCTCGGGCAAGTACGTGTGCGAGAACGGCGTCGGTAAGATGAAGACCTCGTTCTCCGGGCTCGTCCCGAACGGTGTGTACACGATGTGGCATGCGTTCATCGCACTGCCCCCCACCACTCCGTTTTCGGGGACGCTCGACCTCCCGCTCGGTGCACGCGACGGATCCACGAGCGTGTTCCGCGCCGACGCGAACGGAGCGGCGAGCTTCGACCACGAGTTCCAGCCCTGCCTCGAGTTGTCCGACGTATGGACCACCTCGATGCTGGCGATCAACTACCACAGCGATGGAAATACCTACGGCGCTCACCCGGGCGACTTCGGCTACAACGCCCACATCCCGCTGTTCTTGATGCTGCCGAACCGCGAAGGCATCGAGTAGCGGAAGAATCGAGGAGCGAAGCTGCCGAGGTGCCGTCCGGCCGGACGGCGGGGCGGCACCCGGCGCGACGTGAAGGACATAGACGATAATAGAGGAGACTGGAGAGAACGATGACCGGAACAACGAGACGCCGAACAGGATTAGCGGTCGTGGCGCTCGCCGCGCTGGGCTCCGCGTACGGGGCCGCCGATCGCGCGGGCCCCCGAGGGCTCCCCGAGCCGGTCGTCGATTCCGACTACCACGAGAACGGGGCCCCATCGCCGGAGAAGGTCGAACTGGGCCGGCTTTTGTTCTTCGACAAGATCCTGAGTGGAAACAAGAACATCGCGTGTTCCACATGCCACCACCCCGAGCTGTCGACCACCGACGGCCTCGCGCTCGGGTTGGGCGAGGGGCCGCAGGGACTCGGGCCCGAGCGGGCCCCGGGGACGAGCGTGGGCAGCGCGGTCCACACTCGTATACCGAGGAACTCGCCCGCCCTGTTCAACCTGGGGGCGCGCGAATTCACGCGGATGTTCCTGGATGGCCGGGTGGAGGTCGATACCGAGGGATACTACGCGAGCGGTTTTATCACACCGGCCAAGTGGAAGCTGCCCACGGGGCTGGAGAACGTGCTCGCCGCACAGGCCATGTTCCCTGTCACGTCGTCTGCCGAGATGGCGGGGCAGAAGGGCGAGAACGAGATCGCTGACGCGATCTCCCTGAACAACGCGGCGGGAGCCGGTGGAGCGTGGGAGTTGCTCGCCCGCCGGCTGCGGGCGATCCCCGAGTATGTGGAGCGCTTCAAGCGCGCGTTCCCGGATCGGGTCGCAGGGGCGGAAGACATCACGTATGTGCTCGCCGCCAACGCCATCGCGGCGTTCGAGATCGAGGCGTTTCGGGCGGACGACAGCCCTTTCGACCGATATCTGCGCGGCTCGTCGAGCAGCTTGGGCGATGCGGAACTGCGTGGCATGGAACTGTTCTACGGGGAGTCGAACTGCGCCGGCTGTCACAGCGGAAAGTTCCAGAGCGATCAGGAGTTCCACGCCATCGCGATGCCCCAGATCGGGCCTGGAAAGGGAGATGGCCGGCATGCCGAGTATTGGTCGGTGAGCGGGGAGAAGGCTTTCCTCGAAGACTTCGGGCGCGGGCGCGTGACGGTGCGTCCCGAGGACCATTTCAAATTCCGCACGCCGACCCTACGCAACGTCGAGCTGACCGGCCCCTGGGGGCATGACGGTGCCTACCAGACGCTCGAGGAAGTCGTGCGCCACCACCTGGACCCCGTCGGATCGCTCGGCCGATACGTGGCGGACGCCATGTATCTGCCCCCCATGGGTCGGGTGCTCGAGCTCACCATGGTCGGCTCATCGCTGGACCAGAGCTGGTTGAGCGACAGCCGGCTCGAGGGCTTCCTGATGCGTGACACATGGGTCCACAGCCAACCGGAGCTGCGCGATCGAATCGCCGAGGCAAACGAGCTCATGCCGCTGGAGCTGAGTAGGGCAGAGGTCGCGGATCTGCTGGCGTTCTTGAGGAGCCTGACCGATCCGTCGGCACGGGGCATCGAGAGAGTGGTTCCGAATAGCGTCCCGAGCGGACTCCCCGTGAACGATTGATTCTGGCGCGCGAGGGGCGGTTCCGACGGGCCGTCCCTCGCCGAGGGGAATATCCGTCGGGGGGGCGCTACTCGGGCCGCGAGATCGTATCTTCAGGTGACCGATAGGATCACCATCGAAGACGATCTCACTCCAGATCGCGACGCGACTGAGCCCACCATGCACACGATGACCACGGATGCGCAGACGCGCTTCCACGGGCTGAGACGACTGGTCGGGAATACGCCACTTCTCGCTATCGATTATCGTTTCCGCGGCAATCGACGGACGCTGTTCGCCAAGAGCGAGAACCTCAACATGACCGGGAGCGTCAAGGACCGTATGGCGCTCCACATTCTCCTGCGCGCCTACGAGCGCGGCACGATCGACCGGGCGCTGGGTCATCCGGTCCAGATCTTCATGCCCGATTGGATGAGTCCCGAGCGCGTGAACCTGATCCGCTCGTTCGGCGCGAGCATCCACCACGTGAGCGAAGAAGAAGGTGGGTTTCTGGGCAGCATCCGGTTGGCCGAGGAGATGGCGGACCGCACGCCGCATTCATTCTTGCCTCGCCAGTTTGCGAACGAAGACAATTGCGAGGCGCACGCGGAGATGACGGGGCCCGAGATCTGGTGGCAGCTCCAGGCACACGGGCTCCTGCCCGACGCGCTCGTAGCGGGCGTGGGAACCGGTGGCACGGTCATGGGGGCGGGCAGCTTCCTCCGCACCAGACAACCCGAGATCAAGGTCCACCCGCTCGAGCCCTCGAACTCCCCGACTCTGTCCACCGGACATCAGGTCGGTCACCACCGGGTCCAGGGAATCTCCGACGAGTTCATTCCGCCGATCGTCGATTTGGGCATGCTGGATGCCGTGGTCGCCGTCGACGATGGGGATGCCATCCTGATGGCCCAGAAGCTGGCGGCTGGGCTCGGGCTGGGGGTCGGGATCTCCTCCGGCGCCAACTTGCTGGGGGCCGTCATGACCCATGAGGCCATGGGAGACGAGGCCGTGGTGGTGACCCTCTTTCCCGACAGCAACAAGAAATACCTGAGCACGGATCTGCTGCGAGAGGAGCCCGTGAAGCCCGAGCATCTGGCTCCGCACGTGGAGCTCCTCGGGTTCAGCAGCTTCAACCGCGTCTGTCAGGCCTGCTATCCGCCCTCGGAGCTTGCCGCGCTCGCGGCGGCTGGAGGACCGGTGCCCGCGTTCTTCCGCGAGGCGGGGCAGGTAGTGGCCGAAGTCGAATCCCCCGAACCGGACAGCTGAGCGACGGGGGTGGGCGCGCTCGAGCACGATTGCACCGGAAAAAAAGCCCGCGCGGGCGATTCCGCGCGGGCTTTGCCGAATATCGGCTATATCGTCAGACCTCTAAGCAATCCGACTCAGAATCACCTTCGGCCGGTGCTTCGCTTGCCAGCGTCGCTTGATCATGTCTCCCATCCTTGATCTATCGTCAACGTGTCCCTGATTGTCCATCTCAGGTATTCACACCATAAGACGTAGGAAGCGAGGAAATGGTTTCCTCGATCGCCCGCCTCGCGAGAATCAAGGAACGGCACGAAGTGTGCCAGACACGCCCGGCAGCGCCCTCGGTCCGCACCGGTGGAGGAGAGTTCCGCGGCGCGCGGAGACGAGTCGGTCTTGTTCCGCCGCCGGGATCGCGCGATGTTTGTCCGCGCGCAAAGATCGTGAGCCGTAGCTGCAGAACGGAGTTTCCCATGCGCACGTCTCCCGCGAGACCTCTCTCGGGGTCGTCCCATCCTCGGTGATTTCCAGACGCGCTCTCGTCGCGCGGATCGACGGCTAGGCATGCAATACCGAGCCATCGCGCGGGTTTGTGTCATGCTGGCGATCGTTCCCGCCGCTGCCATCGGTCAGGAGACGGAGGGCCGCCGCCCGGCGCCGATCTCCAAGCGAGACCTGACGCGGATGCTTGTCGGCGACACGTACGAGCGTGACGAGATCGCCGGCATGATCCGGCGCGCCTGTCTGAGCTTCGTCCCCACGGTCACCGAGCGAGAGCTGTTTCGCGGCCTTGGCGCCGAGGGATCCGTTTTATCCGCTATCGACGGCTGCCTCCCGCCCCCAGCGCCTGTGCGAGCACAGGAGTCCGAGCTGCCGGTGCCACCGTCGCAGTCGACGCCGGCTACGTTCGCCTCTCCCTCCGCGGAAGACGTGTCGGACCCGGCGCCGATCGCCGAGGATGAGGTATCGGACCCGGCGCCGGCCGTCGAGGAACAGGTCCCGGACCCGGCGGCGCTCGCCGAGCCGAGTGTGGAGCCCGAAGCTCCTGCGCCCACTCCGATCATTGAAGTGCCCGCGGACACCATTTTGGCGGCTGATTCGACCGAGTCCCGCACCGAGAGCTCCCCTGTCGAGGCCTACACCGTCGGCCCCAGCGATGAGGTCAGCCGCCTGCGACGGATCGCGGCGGGAGCCGCGGCTCGGGGCGATGTCGAGACGGCCCTCCGCACCCTCAGGGACATCGTCTCGCTCGCCCCCGACGACCCGCTCACATGGTTCCAGTTGGGAGCGGCGCTCGCGTCCGTCGGAGACGCGGAAGGGGCTCGCGATGCCTTCATTCGCGCGGCCACCCTGGATCGGGCAAAGCGGCGCTCACCACCCAACGACTGATCGCGCTCTCGCGAATTCCACGACATTAAACGTCCTGGAGAGATCGGCGGTTATTTGATCGGGAGATCCGATGCCCACATCTTCCGACACCCTCCTTGCCACAGGGTGCGACATCGAGGTGATCAATGCGTTCTGCTCCGCTTATACACAGCGTTCTCTTCTCGCTGCTGCTGGTCGGCCCTGGAGCGCTCGCGGCGCAAAACCTGCCCGGGGGAAACCCACGAGATTATGGAGAGCGCCAGCGCCGTGCGGCGGAACAGTACCGAAGAGAGTTGCTCCACGATGTGACCGGGACGTTTGGTCGGTGGAAACGCGCTTGGGCCGACGATGATGCGGGAGACACGGCCGATTTCTACACGGATGATGCCGTCATTATCATTCCCACGCAGAGCGCGGCCTACCGGGGGAAGGACGATGTGGAGCAGTTCCTGGAGGACTTGCTACCGACGCTTGGCGAGCTCTCCACGGACATCATAGAGTTCGACGCCGGAGACAGGCTCGCCTATCTCATCGTGCGTTTCTCCAGCCCACCCTCATGCAGGGCACGTTCGTGTCGGTCTTCCGGCTGGAAGGCCGGAACTGGAAGATCCGGTCCCAGACTCTCTTCGAGCAGGGCTCCGAACGCTAACCCGAAAGCGCCGCTCGAGCCGCGGTCGTCCTCCCACCTTCGGCTCGCGCTCGAGACTTCGTCATCGAACCGGCATCCACCGCGATGATCGGGGGCGTTCTCGCTAGGGACAACCCGGGTGGGCTCCTCTATATTTGCCCTACCCGCAATCCAGATCGGGGGCTCAGCCAGCGGGTGCATGACGCGATCGAGCTCCAAGCGCCCCCACGGAGGAATCATGAATAGAGCGCTCCCAGCGATTGGCCTCTTCGTTCTCGTCAGCCTCTCGGTTAGCCCTGCAGCGGCGCGAGCCCAGGGGGCCGCTCCCAACGGCGATCTCACCCTCATGCTCAGCGCGCCGGCGGTCAGCGACACGCATGTCGCGTTCACGTACGCCGGCGATCTCTGGATCGCCGAACACGATGGTACCGACGTTCTGAGACTGACCACGCACCAGGGGCTCGAAACGAACCCGCGTTTCTCGCCGAACGGGCGCACCCTCGCGTTCAGCGGCCAGTACGACGGTAACACCGACGTCTACGTAGTGCCCGTCGAGGGCGGCGTGCCGACACGCCTGACCTGGCACCCGGGCAGCGACATCGTCCAGGGCTTCACCGTTGACGGGGCGGCCGTGCTGTTCACTTCGGCGCGCTCGGCCTACACGGGACGCCACCGGCAGCTTCACACGGTGTCGCTGGACGGTGGCCACCCCGAGCAGCTGCCCATTCCGCACGCCTTCAAGGCCGCCTATTCGCCGGACGGGTCCAAGATCGCGTACACGCCCCTGTACGAGCCCTTCAATCAGTGGAAGAACTACAGGGGCGGGACGGCGACGCGGATCTGGATCTACGACACCGCCGACCACTCGGTGCAGGAGGTCCCGCAGCCGGCCGGTCGCTCGAACGACACCGACCCGATGTGGATCGGCGGGACCGTCTATTTCCGTTCGGACCGGAACGGAGAGTTCAACCTGTTCGCGTTCGATCCCGCCTCCGAGCAGGTGTCGCAGCTGACGCAGTACGCCGACTACCCGGTGCTCAACGCCTCCGCCGGCGGCGGAAAGATCGCCTACGAGCAGGCGGGCTACCTGCATCTGTTCGATCCGGCCGCGCTCGAGAGCGTGCCCGTTCCGATCCAGATCGCGACGGATCTGATCGAGGTCCGGCCGCGCTACGCGGAGGGCGCGAGATTCATCCGCGACGCGGCCGTGTCGCCCTCGGGAGCCCGAGCCGTCTTCGAGTTCCGCGGCGAGATCGTCACCGTCCCACAGAAGAAGGGCGATCACCGCAACCTCACCAACTCGACGGCCATCCACGAGCGCTCGCCAACCTGGTCGCCGGACGGGACGTCGATCGCGTTCTTCTCGGACGAATCGGGGGAGTACGCACTCCACGTCTCTCCTCAGGACGGGAAGGGGGACGTGCGTACGTACGCCCTGGATGGGGCCGGCTTCTACGAGAACCCGCGGTGGTCCCCCGACGGAAACAAGATCAGCTACACGGACAACTCTCGGACCGTCTTCTGGATCGACCTCGAGACCGGGGCCACGCATCGGATCGGCGCCGACATGATCTACGGCCCGCTGCCGCCTCCGCATCACTCGTGGTCCCCCGACTCGCGCTGGATCGTCTACGCGAGCAACAACGAAACGAACATCCACACGGTCTACGTGCACTCGCTGGAGACAGGCGAGTCGCACGCCGTTACCGACGGCCTCAGCGAGGTGTCGGAGGCGGTGTTCGACGCGTCCGGAAAATACCTCTACCTGCTGGTCTCGACGGACGCCGGGCCCGTGATCCAGTGGTTCGCGCAGTCCAACAACGATTTGGAGATGACCAACACGATCTACCTGGCCGTGCTCGAAAAGGGGACTCCGTCGCCGCTGGCCAAGGAAAGCGATGAGGAGGAGGCCGCGGCCGAGGGGGAGCCCGGTGAGGGAGAGGACCCCGCCGAGGACGAGGAAGAGGTCGTAGTCCAGATCGATTTCGACGGCCTGGACCAGCGGATCCTTGCCCTGCCGTTGGATGAGGCCGGCTACAGCAGCTTGCAGCCGGGTACACCCGGACAACTCTTCTACCTCCGGGCCGACGAAGGCGGAGGTGCGTTCGCAGGGCCGGCCGACGAAACGAGCCTGAGGCGCTTCAGCCTGGAAGACCGGGAGGAGACGACGTTGCTGACCGGCGTCCGCGCGTACGCGCTTTCGGGCGACAAGAAACAGGTCCTGTATGCTTCGTCACAGCGCGATTGGTTCATCGCCGCCGCGGGCGGTGCGGAAATCAAGCCTGGCGAAGGCCGGCTCTCGGCCGACCAGATCAAGGTCCGGATCGATCCGCGCTCGGAATGGACGCAGATCTACAACGAGGCCTGGCGGATCAACCGCGACTATTTCTACGCCACCAACATGCACGGCACGGACTGGGTGGCGATGCGCGACAAGTACACCGCCTTTCTACCCCACGTCGCGACACGCGCGGACCTCAACCGTGTCATGCAGTGGCTGCACAGCGAGCTGGCCGTCGGCCACCATCGCGTCGGTGGTGGAGACTTCCTCGAGCGGGCGGAGACCGTACCGGGTGGGCTCCTGGGGGCGGACTTCGAGGTCGATCAGGGCCGGTATCGCTTCGCGAAGGTATACGGTGGCCTCAACTGGAACCCGGATCTCCGCTCACCCCTGACCGAGCCCGGCGTGGAAGTGCAGACCGGGGAGTACCTGCTCGCGGTCGAGGGGATCGATTTGCGGCCCCCCGATAACCTGTTCAGCCGCTTCGAGAATACGGCGGACAAGATCGTCGAGATCACGGTCGGGCCGAGCGCCGATGACGCCGGCGCCCGCACCGTGAAGGTGGTGCCGCTCCAGAACGAGGGGGCGCTCCGCAACCGCGACTGGGTGGAGGGGAATCTAAGGAGGGTCCACGAGGCCACCGATGGTCGTGTGGCCTACGTATACGTGCCGAACACCGCGGGGGCCGGGCACGAATACTTCAAGCGCTACTTCTTCCCGCAGGCGAACAAGGAAGCGCTCATCATCGATGAGCGACACAACGGGGGCGGCCAGCTGGCGGACTACTACATCAACATCATGCGCCGGCCCTACGTGTCTCACTGGGCGATGCGCTACGGCGTGGATCTCGAGACCCCCCAGGGCGCCATTCAGGGTCCGAAGGTCATGTTGATCGACGAGACCGCCGGCTCGGGTGGCGATTTGCTGCCTTTCATGTTCCGCAAGTTCGAGATGGGCACGTTGATTGGCCGTCGCACCTGGGGTGGCCTCGTGGGGATCCTGGGCTTCCCGACGCTGATGGATGGTGGAGGCATCACCGCGCCCAACCTCGCGATCTGGACCGAAGACGGCTTCGTGGTCGAGAACGTAGGGGTGCCGCCGGACATCGAGATCGAGCAGCTGCCAGCGGACGTGATCGCCGGGCGCGACCCGCAGCTCGAGAAAGCGATCGAAGTCGTGCTGGAACAGTTGCAGGCCGCGGCGATGGCGGCGCCCACCCGCCCGCCGTACCCGGTGCGTGTGCGTCCATAGGCGTTCGCCGGACAGTCTCCGACACGGGGTGGGTGCTCCGAGCTCCAACCACGGAGCGCGGGGCACCCCCCGGCCGCCGCGAGATGCCCAGCAACCATGACGAGGTGATCAGCCAGCGGCCCGAGGTGATCCACTAAAAGGGGAAGCCCTCATGCGCGTCTCACGCCGTTCATTCCTCTCCGCCTCCGCGGCGGCGCTCGCGCTGCCTTTCGCGCGGTCGCGGCGTCACCGTGGGGAGGCTCGTGAGGCACACGAGGCGACTCCGATGAGTGAGCCGGTGCGACTTCCGCGCGTATCGTTTGACCCATGGCTCGAGGTCGACGCGGCCGCCCTCGCGCGGAACGCGCGCGAGGTGGCCCGGATCGGTGGGGGCCGCCCCATCCTCGCCGTCGTCAAGAACAACGCGTACGGGCTTGGAATCCGTACTGCGGGCCCGGTCTTGGATGAGGTTGCAGAGGTCGTCGGTTGCGCGGTAGTCAAAGCGGAGGCGGCCATCGCCCTCAGGGACGCGGGCTTTCGCAAGCCGATCCTCCTGATGGGGCTGGTCGAGGATTCCGACGCGATCGAGCTGGTCGAGCGGGACATCCAATTGGCACCGTTTCATGACGGGGCGGCCGACCAGCTACGCCGGCTCGCGCAGCGCTTCCAACGGCAAATCCCGGTTCACCTGTACCTCGACACCGGTATGAGCAGGCTTGGAGTGCCCTTTCGCCGGGCCCTCCCGTGGATGCGGAGTATGGCCGAGGGTGGGCACGCCCACATCGAGGGGACGTTCATGGGCTTCACCGAGGAGGACGATTTCGACCCCGTCCAACTCGCGCGCTTCCTGGAGATCGCCGATGCGGCGCGTAGCGAGGGAATCCCGTTGGGTCGCCTGCACGCGTCGTCGTCTCACGGGCTGTTCTACCGACCGGACGCATTGCTCGACATGGTGCGGCCCGGTCTGGTGCTGTACGGTGCCTACCCGTCGGGCGCCCGCGAGCTGGAGCAGGCGGCGTTGCGGCCCGCGTTCCGGCTGCACGCCCGCGTCGTGCGCGTGGAGCGTCTCTCGGCCGGTGACAGCGTGAGCTACGGTCGCGACTACGTGGCCGAGAAACCGACCTGGATTGCGACGCTCCCGGTAGGGCACGCGGATGGGTACCCGCGGACCGCCGTCAACGGCTGCGCGGTCGTCATCGGAGGTGCCGTGTACCCCGTGATCGGTGCGGTGAGCGCGAGCCACACGATCGTGGAGCTGGGTGAGGAAAGGTCGGTCGAGGTGGCTGACGTCGCCACGCTGATCGGACCGGATCACGAAGCGATCCGCCCGAACACGATCTCCGAGCGCGCCGGCGTCTCCGTGTATGACGTCCTGATGCATCTGAGCGCGGCGCTGCCCCGCGCCAGGGTCTCCGGTTGAGGGGACCCTTCCGTCACTCGACGAGCGGGCCCCGGGCATCGCGCGGCTCGTGGGGTCACCGAGACTGGATTCTCCTTATTGCAGGCCTCTCGGGCTGGCCAGGGCCGCTGGCCGCGCAGGAGGTCCCGCCCGCGGACCGGCCTTCGGTCAGCGCGGCGCGGCTGGGAGACCAGCCAACCGACCGGATCGAGCTCGACGGGATCCTGAGCGAGTCAGTTTGGGAAACCGCGCCGGCCGCGACGGACTTCCGCCAACGCGAACCGGACGTGGGCGCTCCCGCGACGGAGCCGACCGAGATCCGGATCCTGTACGACGACCACAGCCTCTATGTGGGTGTGCGGGCCGTGGACCGAGAGCCCGACCGGGTGATCGCGCGGATCCTGCAGCGAGATCGGCTCATGAGCCCGGGCTTCGGCTTCGGGGTGCAGTTCGCCGGGGACGACGGCGTCGCTCTCCTGTTCGACCCGTTTCACGACCATCGGAACGGCGTGATCTTCGCCACGAACCCGAACGGGGCGAAGTACGACGCGCTGATCACCGACGAAGGGCGCGAGCTGAACAGCGACTGGCGCGGTGTCTGGCACGTCGCCGCCAGCCGCACTGACGAGGGGTGGAGTGCGGAATTCGAGATCCCGTTCCGGACGCTGCGGTATCCCGCGGCGGCCGAGGCCCGTTCATGGGGCTTCAACGTCTTCCGCATCATCCGCCGAAAGAACGAGGAGACGCTGTGGAGCTCCTGGTCCCGTGACAACGAGGGGTTCCACCGCGTCAGCCTAGCGGGACACCTGGAAGGCCTGGCCGATCTGCCCCGCCCGGGCCTGAACCTCGAGGTAAAGCCCTACCTGCTGACGGGCGGTACGCAGGAGCCGGACGCGTCCGGCGACACGCAAACGGACGGTCGCCTCGATGCGGGGGTGGACGCGAAGTACCAGGTGCTCCCGGGCCTCGTGCTGGATGTCACGGTCAACCCCGACTTCGCCCAGGTCGAGGTCGACGACGAGCAGGTGAACCTCACGCGCTTCGATCTCTTCTTCCCAGAGAAGCGCGACTTCTTCCTCGAGAACGCCGGGATATTCGAGTTCGGCGTGCGCGGGTTCGGAGAGCCGCCTCCGTTCCTCCTCTTTTTCTCCCGGCGGATCGGGATCTCGGAAGGCAGCGAGGTACCGGTGTACGGGGGCGTCCGCCTGACGGGCAGGGTGGGCGGGCAGACGATCGGGCTCCTGAACGTCGTGACCGATGTGGATGACGGGGGATCGGCCGCGAACCACGCGATCCTGCGATACAAGCGCGATCTGGGGAGCAGCGGGTACGTGGGTGCCATGCTCACCGACCTGAGGCGGCAGGACTTCTGGAATACCGCCGTCGGACTGGATGCCTCCCTCTGGCCCACCTCCACCCTCAACCTCCAGGGCTTCGCCGCTTCCACCTCGACGTCGGGTGAGGGCGGGGACGACGAAGCCTACCGTGTGATGGTCGATCACACGGGCGACTGGATCGGGTTCTTCGCACAGCATCTCTTCATCGGTCCGGAAGCGAATACCGACATGGGCTTCATCACCCGGCCGGACGTCCGTCGGTCGGACGTTTTTCTTCGCCTGACACCCCGCCCGCCGATCCTCGATCTCCGCAAGATCGACGTGAGGTTGCAGGGTGCACACGTTCTGACCGCCGACGGGAGGCTGCAGGATTGGACCGGAAGCGCCGAGGTGGCGCCGGAATGGAACAGCGGGGAATCGCTGAGCCTCTCGTATTCTCGAGGCTTCGTCCGACTGGACGAGGCCTTCGACCTGGCCGACAGCGTGAGTGTGCCGATCGGCGACTACGACAACTGGGAGCTCGACCTTGGCGGCCAGACGAGTACGAACCGCGCCGTGGCGCTGGGCGCAGGCGGCTCGTATCAGCGCTTCTTCGACGGCACGCTGATCTCCTGGGGCGGCACGCTGTCGCTGGCTCCCGGCTCGCATCTGAGCGCGGTCCTCGGCTTCGCGCACAACGATGTGGAGATCCCCGGCGGTGAGTTCACGGCTGATATCGTTTCGGTGCGCGTACGGTACGCCTTCACCACGACCCTGACCGCGAATGCCCTGCTCCAGTACAACAGCCTGGACCGGCGAGTATCGGCCAACGTCAGGCTGAACTTCATCCACCGGCCGGGCAGCGATCTGTTCATCGTCTTGAACGAAGAGCGTGGCTCCGACGACTCCACGTGGGATTTCCGCAGCCGCGGTCTGGTGGCCAAGCTCACCTACCTCCTGAGGCTGTGAGGTGCGAACCGACCGCGTGACGCCGCCCATGGGCAGGCGAATGTGCCGGCCAGGGCAGGAGAGGGAGTGGCTCATGTGTGAGGAGTTGCGTATCCTCTACTCCTGAGTTGAGGCGTTTCGCCCCAAAGTCCAGGCGGGACTGGCCGGGGTTGGGAGTCGGGGTCGGGGAGGGGTCGCGGTGGGCGGGTCAGGACTGCGGCGCCTCGCCACGAAGGATGGCCGCCGATGAGTCTCGCTCGCGCCGTTTCCCGGATCCTTCCCGTCACCGTGCTGACCCTCCCACTCGTCCACTGTTCGGGCGCACCGTCGGACTCTCCCGTGCGCACGGTCGAAATGCCGCTCAAGCTCCAAGAGCACCTCGATGCCGCAACGGTCGTGGGCTCCGAAGTGCCTGCGGACCGGCCGCAGCCCGTCGAGTGGCGCTTTGACGAGTCCCAGCCAGAGTGGACTCCGTACACCAATCCAGGCTCGCACCCGTTGGCGCCGATGCAGCCCCCCGAAGTGACCTGGGAAGCGAGTGCGCTGCGACTGAGCGTGGACGAGCGGAGCCGAACGCTGGATGGCGAGGCGCTCGCCGGAATCCTGACGACAGGGGTCCCCGGTTGGAGGATCGTGGATTGGCCGACAGTCATCGTCCGGGCCAGGACGACCGACCCGTCTCAATCGCTTTACCTGATCGGTGGCTTCGGACCTCAGCTGGAACTCCTCGGCCGGGTACCCCTCCACGGAGACGGACAGGTCCAGACTTACCGCCTCGAGTATCCGGTGACAGAGGATCAGATCCCGCCTCTGGAGAGGATTGGGCTGGCTCTGGTGAGTCAGCGTCCGGGCTCGGTGGACATCCTTTCCGTAAGCGCCAAGCCGGCCCAGGCCGAGTTCCACGAGGCGAAGGCCGACGTGCGGAGCGTGGCCAAGGCCGACGAGATGCGGGAGGCGCTCTACGTTCACGCCCCGGCGCGCGTGACATTTCCGCTTCGCTTTACCGGCGAGGCCGACTTTGCCGCTGGTATCGGGTCGGTGCGGGCGGGCGACACGCTGCGCTTCCGCGTTTCCCTGGAGATCGTGGGGGAGGAACTCCGGGTGCTTGCGGAGAAAACCGTCAGCGATCCGGCCCATTGGGTGGAGGTCTCGGCCCCGATTGAGGGAGTCGCACGGACGACGGCCTCCCTGGTGCTGGAGACGGACGCGAGCCGTCCGGGGGCGGTGGGGCTCTGGGGAGCCCCGACGGTGAGTGAACGGAGGGACGCACCCGCGCCCGATGTGATCTTCTACGTCATCGACGGTGCCGGGGCGGACTGGATGAGCCTGTACGGCTACAACCGGCGGACCACCCCCTTTCTCGAGCGTCTCGCCGGGGAGGCCGTAGTGTTCGAGAATGCGTACAGCAACGCCACGTTTACGCCGACGTCCACGTCCTCCTACATGACCTCTCTGCTGTATAGCGCGATCGACCGCTACCGCTCGTTATCGGACAAGATCCCGGACGGCGTGACTACAATGGCCGAGCACTTCGGTAGAGTCGGCTACCAGACCGGTGTGTTCGTCTCGAACCCCAACGCCGCGACAGCGTCGGGCCTGGAGCGAGGAGTGGACCTGGTCCGTGTGCTGGATCCGCCCGTGCCCGCCGTTTCCTCCGAGCACCTGCACCGCGCCTTCTGGGATTGGAGAGACGCATATCCCGGTACCCCCTACTGGGCGCACTTCCAGACGACGGATGTGCACGAGCCCTTCCGGCCGATGGCTCCGTTCTCAGGGCTCTTCATCACGCCGGAGCTGCGGACCCGGTACATCGAGTGGGACGAGGCGGCACAGTCAGACGAGATAGATCTCGGCGACACCGCTTGGTGGACGCGGCACGCCCTTGCGCAGCAGGCCCTGTACGATGAGGGGATGGCCCACCAGGATCACCACCTGGAGCGGTTCGTGGAGCGGCTGAAGTCAGAGGGCCGGTGGGAGAACACGATCCTCGTGATCGCGTCCGATCACGGGTATCCCGCCGGGAGTCACCGGAGGATGCCCGGTCATCCGAACGACGCGCCCCACATCCACCCGTTCACCACGCGCATCCCGCTGATGTTCCTTTGGCCTGGCCACATCGAGGGCGGGCGGAGGATCCGCACGCCCGTGTCGATGATCGACGTGCTCCCGACGCTGCTTGACCTGACCGGACTTCCCCAGCCCGAGGTAGGACAGGGCCAGTCGCTCGCGCCTCTGCTGTTCGGGCAGGTCACGGAGGAAGAGTGGGAATCACAGCCCGTATTCGTGGACGCCCTCGCGATCGATCTGGTCTCCGGGGAGCTGGTGGGAAACATCGAGGTGATCGACGGCCGCTGGGGTGCCTCGCTGTGCCTGCGGCCCGACGACCCCGAGGCAGAAGTCCGGGGAGCGCGGATCCAGGACGGGTTGACGAGATGCACGGAGGCATTCCCCGGGTGGGAGCGGGAAAGCCGGACCCCGCCGCGCGAGCGCCTGCTGGTCTACGATCTCTGGGACGGCCCACTGCTGGAGCGTCCGATCAACGAGGAGCGACCGGATCTGGTGGGACGGTACACTGCGCTCCTCGAGACACAGGTCGAGGTCAACGCGGCGCTGCGGGAGATCATTTCGGGCGGAGGTCAGTCCGTGGAGCTGCGGCCCGAGCAACTCGAACAACTGCGGAGACTGGGATACATCCGGTAATTCGGACCCTCACGGCGAACACTCGACACAGGGAGGCAATCATGCGGTCCCCCACCAACGGATGGGATCGGCGCCTCATCCCCCGCGCGGGTGCTCTGTTCGCGCTGCTGGCAGCGGCCGGGTGCGGGAGCTCCGGCTCGGACGCTCCCGTCCTCACGGCCGACATGCCCCTCCACCTCGAGGAGCACGTGGACGCGGCGGTCATCGAGGGATCCGAGCTGCCCGCCGACGGTCCCGAGTCGGTCGTATGGCGCTTCGACGAGCCTCAGCCCGACTGGAGATCGTTTTCCGTGGCCGAGTCGCGCAACCCGCGACAAGTGACCCGTACGGACGATGCGCTACGGGTCTATGTGACCGCCGCCGATCGCGTGGCTGGTGAAGAAGACTGGGTGGGCGCAGGCATCCACACCGATTCTCCGGGCCTCCTGATTCTGGAACCGACCCACCTGCTGGTCCGCGCCCGCACCGAGAGCGCCGGCCGACTGACGGTGGTCACCGACGACCTCCAGGGGTCTCGCCCGCGTAGTTACTACGGACTGTTTCAACGCTGGGGCGGGGACAGCCCGATGATCGCGGATGGGTCGGTGCAGAGCTACCTGCTGCCCCTATGGGGGGAGTGGAGCTCCCCATCGTCAGGGGACGAATGTTGCCGGGTCGGTGTTATAGCCGAGACGTACGAGCCAGGCAGTGTGGACATCCTTTCGGTGACAGTCGTCTCGAGAGCAGCAGCCTTCGCGGGTGATCCACTTGGCGTGATGACCGTTGCCGCTGGGAGCCACGAACATCGGCGCACGCTGTTCACTCACACGCCCGGGCGGGTTGCCTTCACCGTGCGTGTTCCCCGTGGCGGTCGGCTCGACGTGGGCCTCGCGGTGGTTCAGGACGAAGCACCGGTGGACTTCAGCGTCACGGTGACCGGCAACAGTCAACAGGAAGAGGCGAACTTACTCGAGGAGACCCTGGCCGACAGATCGAATTGGGCTCAGCGCACGGTTGACCTTTCCGATTTCGAGGGTCAGACGGTGACGCTCGCGTTGCAGGCGGACGCCGAGACCCCAGGCACCGTAGCTCTCTGGGCTGCACCTACCCTCAGTGGCTCACCTGACGCTGGCCGACCCAACGTCGTGTTCTACATCATCGACGGAGGTTCGGCGGAGCTCATGAGTGTCTACGGATACAACCGCCGCACAACGCCCAACATCGAGCGCCTGGCGGCCGAGGGGGCGGTGTTCGAGCAGGCCTACAGCAACGCCACACATACGAGGGTTTCCACGCACATGCACCGTGGAGGTTATCAGACAGCAGTCTTCACTGCGAATTCGTACGCGGGCAGAATGAGCAGCCTGGATCGAGGCGTCGACGCCTTGTGGGACGAGGCCTGGCCCGAGATGAACTATTCCGCTTCGTCGGCGTGGATGCATCGGAGCTTCTGGGAGTGGCGGGAGGAGTACCCTGCCCAGCCCTACTGGGTGCATTTCCAGACAGTCGATCCGCACCGGCCGTGGGACCCGGTGGCGCCGTTCACCGGCCTTTTCGGCAGAGCCGACGCACAACGGCGCCTCGCTGACTGGGACTCCCGATTGGAAGAGCAAGGTTGGCCACTTAGGGGATCGGTCCGGACGAAGGTGCCGCTGCCCCGGCTCAAGGAGTTGTTCGAGAGAGCGGGCGTCGATCTCATGGAGTACGTCAGCGCGAAACAGGCCCTCTACGATGAGGGGATGGCACACAACGATTACCAGATCGGCCGGCTCGTCAACCGGATCAAGGCGGCTGGCGAATGGGACAATACGATCTTCATCATCGCCGCCGATCACGCCCATGCCAACGCGGGCGTCTATCCTAACTTGACCTCAATGGAGACAGCTCTCTACACGTACGAGCAGGCCATATTCAGCCCGTGGAGATCCCACATCCCGATGATCGTGGTCTGGCCGGCACGGATCGCTGCCGGCCAGCGCTTCAGCCAGCCGGTATCGATGATCGACATGCTCCCTACGATCGTCGACCTCGCCGGGCTACCCGCGCCCGAGATCACGCAGGGTCAGTCGCTCGCGCCGTTGCTGCTGCGGCAGGAAGGTTGGGAGCCGCGCCCGGTCATCTTCGATGAGTTCTACACCTCCTTCGACACGGACACGCTCCGCGGCCGCATCGGTGTGGTCGACGGGCGCTGGGGCGCGTCACTCCTGGTCAACCAGGATCCCTCTCCACCGGAGGAGAACGGCCGAGCCGCTCCACTGCTGCTTTTCGATCTGTGGAACGATCCGAAGCTCTCTCACAGCCTACACGAGGAGCGGCCCGACCTCGTGGAACACTACACCGAGTTCCTCGAGGCTCAATGGGCGGCGCACCGGGCCCTGGCGCAGCGATTCACCCGCTCTGGAGAGGGGGCGGCGTTGACGCCGGAGCAGCTGCGCACGCTTCGCGCGTTGGGATACATCCGGTGAGTTGGACCACCATCCCGAACACTCCGCGTAGCGTCCCTCACCCGACACCGGTGGTCTGACAACCGCAGGGTGTGGCCCCGCCCAGCCCAGTATCGTATTCTGGCCCCAAGATTGGGGCATCTCGTCCCAAGGCCGTTCCCATGCCGACCTCCGGAGCAGCTCAAGACGTTGAGACGCTGCTTTTCATACCTAATACGAGGGGAGTAAGGCCATGCTGCTGGCCGCACCTGGAAGGATCCGTCAGACCTGCCCGTTGCTCGCCCTGGCGCTGGCTCTGGGATCTACGGGTTGCGATCGCGATTTGGCCCCCCTGACAGCCGACCGACCGTTGCACCTAGAGGAGCACCTGGACGCTGCCACCGTGGTGGGCTCCGAGCTGCCGTCTGAGGTGCCGCAGCCGATTGAGTGGCGGTTCGACGAGCCGCAGCCGGATTGGCAACCGGCCCCATCCTGGAACCCCACGATCGACTCGCCGACGCTCACCTACACGGACGACGCGCTCCGGGTCACGCTGACCGAGGGCACGAGAAACCCGAACGGCGTCCCGCGCGGCGGGATACAGCTGGAGGTTCCCGAGTGGAGTCGCGAGGACTGGGCTTTTCTCATGATCCGCGCTCGAACGACTGAGGAGGTCTTTGGAATCTCGATCAACTTCAACCGTCGCGAGGGCTCGGGGACATCGGAGGACTTTCCCTCGCCGTGGCAGCACACGGGCGATTTCGTGCCCGTGATCGATGACGGTACGGTTCAGACCTACATGCTGCGGGCCGATTGGTCGCGGCAAGTGTGGGAGGATGACTGGCGGCATCTCGGGCTGTGGCTCGGTTCCGAGGATCCGGCCAGCATCGAAATCCTGTCGATCACCCTGATCCCCAAGGAAGCCAACTACGCCGAGGCCGGGATTGGGGCGGGCGAGGAAGTCCGGAACCGCGTGTACCGCCGCTCGATCTACACGCACACACCCGGACGGCTGGAATACCGCGTCCGGGTGCCCGAAGCCGGCCGGCTCGACCTGGGTCTCGGCGTGTTGCGGGACGACGCCCCGGTGACGTTCCAGGTCGAAGCGCGACAGGGCGACAGGACGTATTCCCTGTTCGAGGAGACCTACGCGGCGAAGGAGACCTGGGGGCAGCGATCGGTGGATCTGTCGTCCCTGGCCGGCGAGACCGTGACGCTGGCACTCGAGGCCGAGTCGGAGCGCGAGGGCACCGTGGCGCTGTGGGGGGCGCCGACTCTGACCGGGGCGGGCGTCCCCAGAATGCCCAACGTCATCTTCTACGTGATCGATGGCGGCGCGGCGGACTTCATGAGCGTGTACGGCTACAACCGCCGCACCACCCCGAACATCGAGCGTCTCGCGGCCGAGGGCGCGGTGTTCGAGCACGCGTACTCCAACGCCTCCTGGACGAGGCCCTCGACGGCGTCCTTCATGACGTCGCTCCAGAACAGCGTGATGGGCGGCTTCCTCAACTGGAACGATCCGGTGCCGGAGGAAGCGACAACGATGGCCGAGCACATGCACCGCGCCGGGTACCAGACCGCCGTGTTCACCGCGAATCCCAACGCCGGCAGCCTGAGCAACCTGAAGCGCGGGGTGGATCAGTTCCGAGAGAACTGGGACGATTTCAGCTACACGGGCGACAATCATCGGGAGTCTTCCCGCTTCCTGCACGAGGGCTACTGGAGCTGGCGCGAGGCCTATCCGGCGGAGCCGTACTGGGCGCACTTCCAGACGACCGACGTGCACGAGGACTTCCCGGCGGTGTCGCCCTTCGCGGGCCTGTTCGTGGGACCGGCCGAGCGCGACACGTGGCGAGGGTGGAACGAGCGGCTCAGCGAGGTCGGCGGCCACGGCGCCTACTCCGGGGCGTACGACTCGACCGGCATCAGCCGCACCGCGTTCTTCTCGCTTCATCAGGGCATGTACGATGAGACGATGGCCCACAACGATTACCAGCTGGGGCGCCTGGTAGATCGACTCAAGGCCGAAGGGGAGTGGGAGAACACGCTGCTGATCATCGGCGCCGACCACAGCACGGACGCTGCCATGGACGACATGGGAGCCGCGCTCGCCGATTCGCTCCCGCCGCGCTGGAGCTACCCGCTGTTTCGGCCCTCGGTCAGCCGGGTGCCACTGATCTTCGTGTGGCCTGGGCACATCGAGGGCGGCCAGCGGTTGAGCCAGCAAGTCTCCATGATCGACGTGCTGCCAACCATTCTCGACCTTCTGGACCTGCCCATGCCCGAGATCATGATGGGCCAATCCCTCGCGCCGCTATTGCTGGGAACAGACGGCTGGGAGTCGCGGCCGGTGATCCTGGACGAATTCACCGTCGACCGGGAGACCAACGAGCTCCGCGGCGTGATCGAGGTCGTCGATGGCCGCTGGGGCGCATCGCTCGAGATCAACCCGCGGCCGCCGGACGAGGATCTGACGGAGGAAGAGGTTGCGGAACGGCGACGCCCCGCCCCACTGCTGCTCTACGATCTGTGGAGCGATCACTGGTGCCTGTGGAGCGTGCACGAGGAGTACCCCGAGCTCGTAGAGAAGTACACGAAGTTCCTCGAAGAACAGTGGGAGGCGCACCAGGCGCTGGCGCAGTACTTCACCCGGTCGAGAGACGTGGTGCTCACGCCGGAACAATTACAGACGCTGCGGGCGCTCGGCTACATCAACTGAAGGAAGGTCTCGACCTCCTCGAATCGGTGGGGTAGCTTCTCGGTGAATCAGCTCGACCACTCGGGTCTTCGCGCGAGCTGACGCCCCTCGCCCGAGGTGGTGCCAAACGGCTCGCATACCCGAGTCGGAGCCGGAGTCGCTGTATCCGTAGGAGGCACCGCGATGAGCCTCGCTCGCGTCGTTATCCGGGTCGTTCCCGCCGCTCTGCTGTGGCTGTCGCTCCTCGACTGCTCGGGCGCACCCTCTGACTCACTCGTCCTGACCGCCGAGGCACCGCTCCATCTCGAGGACCATCTCGAGGCAGCGGTACTCGAAGGCTCGGATGTGCCGGAGGACCTTCCCGAACCGGTCACGTGGAGCTTCGATGAGGCACAGCCCGAGTGGCTCCCGGTACCGCTCCTGGACCCGGACATGGCTCCTGTAAGTCTGTCGCGCACCGATGATGCCCTCCGCCTGGCGCTGGGGGACGCCGACGTTACCGACGACGATAACGACGCCTCGGTCGGCGCCATCTACATCGACCTCCCGGACTGGCAGCGAGATGACTGGGCCCACATTCAGGTGCGGGCGCGATCGACCGCCGATGTGGATTGGATGACCGTCCTCCTCGCGTTCAACCTGCGAGACGAATCCGAGATGGAGGATGACGACGACCCCCCGGTGGAGTTCTTCGGCGAATCGGCCACGTTGATCCGCGACGGATCCGTCCAGACCTACAACTTGCGCGCGGACTGGTCCGGCGGGCGGTGGGAGGGACCTTGGGAGCAGCTCGTGATCGCGTTCTGGGCCGAGGAGCCGGTCAGCGTCGATCTTTTGTCGGTCACGGTGATCCCCAAAGAAGCCGGCTACGCCGGCGAGGCGGTGGGCGTGCGAGCGGAGGTCCGCGACCGCGTGTACCGGCGGTCGCTGTATACGCACACGCCGGCTCGGTTGGAGTATCGGGTGCAGGTCCCCGAGGCCGCTCGCCTCGACCTGGGACTCGGAGTGCTGAGAAGCGACGCTCCGGTCACCTTTCGGGTCACGGTGAGCCCTGATGGGGGCCAGCCGGAGCCCCTGCTCGAGGAGTCGTATGACGACAGGGAACACTGGACCCAGCACTCCGTGGACCTCTCGCACCTCGCGGGGCAGATGGTCGCCATGGCCCTCGAGTCGGAATCGGAGAGGGAGGGAACGGTGGCGTTGTGGGCGGCGCCGACTCTGACCGGCGCCGCGAGAGCCGAGCGGCCGAACGTCATCTTCTACGTGATCGACGGCGGCGCGGCCGACTACATGAGCGTCTACGGATACAACCGCCGCACCACGCCGAACCTCGAGCGGCTGGCGGCCGAGGGCGCCGTGTTCGAGTGGGCGTACAGCAACTCGACGTGGACCAAGCCGTCGACCGCCTCGTTCATGACGTCGCTCCAGAACAGCGTGATGGGCGGTCAGACCAACTGGACCGATCCGGTGCCGGAGCAAATCCGGACCATGGCGGAGCACATGCACGGGGTCGGCTACCAGACGGCGGTGCTCGTGGCCAACCCCAACGCCGGCACCCTGAGCAACCTGCAGCGCGGCGTGGATGTGATGAAGGAGAGCTGGGAGGAGTTCGCCTACTTCGGCGGGGAGAACCACAAGGAATCCTCGAGAGTCATGCACGAGCGATTCTGGAATTGGCGCGAGACGTACCCGGGCACTCCGTTCTGGGTGCACTTTCAGACGACCGACGTGCACGCCCCTCAAGACCTGCCGATTCCGGCTCCCTTCTCCGGGATGTTCGTCAGCCCCGAACAGCGAACGACGTGGATCGCCTGGCGCGACAGCCTGCGAGAGGCGGAGGGGCGCGGCGGGCTCTACGGCGAGAGATGGGAGGCGACCGGGATCGACCGCGTCGCGTTCTACACGGTGTGGCAGGCCCTGTACGACCAGGCCATGGCCCACCAGGACTACCAGATCGGGCGACTGGTGGAGCGCCTGAAGGCGGAAGGCGAATGGGAGAACACGCTGCTCATCATCGCGGCGGATCACAGCGTCCGATCGGCGGGCAGCGACCAGGGCATGGCGCTGCAGGATTCGCTGCCGCCGCGCTGGAACCGCCCGATCATGCGCCCGACCGTCAGTCGAGTCCCGCTCCTCTTCGTGGCGCCCGGTCGTATCGAGGGTGGCCAGCGGTTCAGTCAGCCCGTCTCGATGCTCGACGTGCTGCCCACCGTCGTCGACCTCGTGGACCTACCCATGCCCGAGATCATGATGGGGCAATCGCTCGCCCCACTCATGCTGGGGACCGAGGGCTGGGAGCCGCGCCCCGTGATCCTCGACGAGTTCCGCGTCGACCAGGAGACGGGCGAGCTTCGGGGCACGCTGGAGGTCGTCGACGGACGCTGGGGGGCATCGCTCGAGATAAATCCGCAGCCGCCGGATGAAGATGAGGATGAGGAGGACGCGCTGTGGAGGCGCCCCGTGCCGCTGCTCCTGTACGACCTGTGGAACGATCCCTGGTGCCTGAACAGCGTGCACGAGGAACATCCCGAGCTGGTCGAGCACTACACCGCCTTCCTCGAGAAGCAGTGGGAGGCGCACCAGGCCCTGGCGCAGCATTTCACACAGAGCGGTGACGTCGTGCTCACGCCCGAGCAGCTCCAGACGCTCCGGGCGCTGGGCTACATCCGGTGAGGGTCAACGGCGGCTCCTGTGCAACTGGGGATCCACGACCGCTGCCATGCGCTCGACGTCGAGCTGTCCACCCGCAAAGCGGTTCACGCGCTCCGCGTGCTCGGCGGCGTTCTCGAGCACCTCGTGGTAGCTGATGTCGAGGACCTCGAAGCGGGCTCTGCCGGTGAGAAGTCGCTTTGTCGTGGCGAGGTGGCTCTGGAATAGCTCGCGCATGCGCGCATCGTCGGTCTCCGAGGGTTCGCCGCGTAGCGCGAGCATCTTGGCTTGGGAGGCGAGCACCTCGTCCAGGTCCCGGTGCATGAAGACGACTTTGTAGTTGAAGTCCTCGGGCAGGTACCTCAGGAGGAACGCGATGATCTTGACCGCTTTTCCGCGCGCGTCTTTCAGCCAGAAAAAGTCCTCGTGCTCTTCGAGCGTCCTCACCCTCTCGAGCTCGTAATAGCCTTGCGGGTTGCTCTCGTCGGCCGTTCGCAGATCATCGGTCAGCGTCTCTATCCCACCGGCACTCAGCATCTGCATCATCATCGACGTGCCGGAGCGCGGCAGGCCGGAGACCACCACGATCGGCTTTCCGTATCGCACGCGCCGCAGCGCCCGCTGGATCGACAGGGACATGCGAGGAAGCATAAAGGTTCCGGTCCCATCCCCGCATCTGCGTACGCCACTGCGCTCGCTCTGCTGTTATTGTTGGCGTCTCCCGGCCCGGTCCTCGCATACGTGGGCCCCGGCGCGGGATTCGTGTTCCTCAGCTCCTTCCTGATCGTCTTCGTCACCGGAGTCCTCGCGTTCTTTTCGATGCTGTTGTGGCCGTTTCGCACCGCATGGCGCTTTCTTCGGCGGGCGGGCGGGCGGAAGCCACGGATCAGACGGTTGATCGTCGTCGGTTTCGACGGTCTGGATCCGGAGCTCACCGACCGGTTCATGGCCGAAGGCAAGCTCCCGGAGTTCCAGCGATTGGCCGAGGAGGGTTGCTATCATCGCCTCCAGTCTACCTTCCCGTCGGTGTCGCCCGTGGCATGGTCCTCGTTCAGCACCGGGACCCATCCCGCGAAGCACAACATCTACGACTTCCTGGACCGTGACCGGCGGACGTACCTGCCGGTTCTCTCATCGACCCGGATCGGAAAAACCGGGCAGGTCCTGAGGCTGGGGCGCTTCCGCCTGCCCGTCGGAAAGCCCGACCTCCGCTTGCTCCGGAAGTCGCGGCCGTTCTGGTCGATTCTCGGGGAGCGCGGCATCTGGAGCACGATCCTGCGTGTACCGATCACGTTTCCGCCGGAGCGCTTCTACGGCGCCCAGCTCAGCGCCATGTGCGTGCCGGACCTGCTCGGAACACAGGGCACCTTCACCCTATTCACGACCCGCGACTCCGTGGAAGGCTTCAAGGAAGGTGGTAGGCGCGTCAGGCTCGAGGCGGACGGAGTGCGTCTCGAAGCGGTCCTCGAAGGACCGCGCAACGATCTGGTTGATGGAGCACCGCCGTTGGTCCTTCCGCTCACGCTCGCTCCCGATCGAAGCGAGGAGCGCGCCCTGCTCGAGGTGGACGGACACCGGTCCACGCTGCAGCTGGGCCACCTGAGCGACTGGGTGCAGCTCGGTTTTCGGGCCGGCCCCGGCGTCAAAGTGCGGGGCACGTGTCGCATGCTGCTCACCGAGGTCGGCGAGCACGTTTCCCTGTACGTCACCCCGATCAACATCGATCCGGAAAAGCCCGCGATGCCGATCTCCCACCCGTCCTACTATGCGGTGTACCTGGCGAAGAAGCTGGGGAAATACGCTACCCTGGGACTCGCCGAGGATACCTGGGCCCTGAACGAGGGGGTGATAAGCGACGGAGAGTTCCTAGCGCAGACATACGACATCGACCGTGAGCGGGAGGAGATGTTCTTCGCGGCCCTGGGGACGTTACGGCGAGGCGCGCTGGTGTGTGTGTTCGACGCGACCGACCGGATCCAGCATATGTTCTGGCGCCACCTGGACGATAGGCACCCGGCGCGACGACCCGGTGTCTCGCAACATGCCGGTGCGATCGAGGACCTCTATCGGCACAACGACGAGATGGTAGGTCGGATCCGGGAGCAGCTCCGGGAGGGGGACGTGCTCATCGTGCTCTCCGACCACGGCTTCACGTCTTTCCGCCGTGGCGTGAACCTGAACGCCTGGCTACAAGCCAACGGTTACCTCGCATTGAACGAGGGGGCGGAGGGCAAGGGAGAGTGGTTGCGCGAGGTCGACTGGTCGAAGACACGGGCCTATGCGCTCGGTCTCACGGGGCTTTTCCTGAACCTCGAGGGGAGGGAGGCGTGCGGGATCGTCAAGCCGGATGGCGAAGCCGCCGAGCTAAAGGCCGAGCTCGTGGGACGGCTCACCGGTCTGTTGGACGAAGAGACCGGTGAGACCGCGATCCGCGAGGCGTTCGACACCGCGAAACTCTATGCAGGGCCGTATCTGGAGAACGCTCCCGATCTCCTGCTGGGCTACAGCCGAGGCTACCGGGCGTCGTGGGATGGCGCGACCGGAGTCGTGGCGGGCCCCGTCTGCGAGGACAACGTGAAGCGCTGGAGTGGGGACCACTGCGTGGACCCACGTCTCGTGCCGGGCGTCCTGTTTTGCGATCGCGCGATCAACAGGGACGATCCCGCGCTGATCGATATCGCTCCCACGGCGCTGTGGCTGTTCGGGCTCGAGCCTCCCGGCCATATGGATGGGAAGTCGTTGTTCACGCCGGAAGAGTCTCGATGAGCGCGTCGCGGTCGAGCGGGTCTCAAGGCCGCGCGCGCTCTCCTCGAAGGGCGCGGGTCAGGGCACTCGTTGTCAAGCTGGCGCCCTTGCTCGGGTCGGCCCTCGCGGGTGGTCTTCTCCTCGTTGCGTGCGGCGACCGTGAGCCCGTCGGGAAGCGAGTGATCGTGCTCGGCTTCGACGGCATGGACTACGAGCTCACCCGTACACTCATGTCCGAGGGGAAGCTCCCCAACCTGCAGCGGCTCGCGGAGCGCGGCGGGTTCTCGCCTCTCGAGACTGCTATCCCACCGCAGAGCCCTGTCGCCTGGTCCGATTTCATTACGGGTCTCGGCGCGGGCGGGCACGGCATCTTCGATTTCCTGCACCGCGATCCGGCCACGATGGTGCCGTATCTCTCGACCACGGTGACCGAGCCACCGGGACGAACTCTCAGGCTGGGACGCTGGCTGCTTCCAATGAGCGGGGGAGGGGTGAGGCTCATGCGGCAGGGGATACCGTTCTGGGAGGTGCTGGAGGACCACGGCGTACCTACCACGATCATTCGGATGCCGGCCAACTTCCCCCCCTCCGGCTCGGCGAGTCGTGAGCTGAGCGGCATGGGTACGCCCGACATCCTGGGACACTACGGCACCTACTCCTTCTTCACGACCGCACCGGAACGCGTCACGCGCCGTGTCACGGGCGGAGAGATCTTTCCCGTGCAGATTGTGGATCATGTCCTCCACGCCAGCCTTCGCGGTCCCCCGAACCCGCTACTCGTCGAGCCGGAGGACCTTCGGGCCGAGTTCACCGTCTACCTCGATCCGGCCCGGCCCGTGGCCAAGATCCTGATCGGGGAGGAGGAGATCATCCTCCGGGAGGGCGAGTGGAGCGACTGGGTGGGTGTCGAGTTCGACCTCCCCCTGTTTCAGCACTTGCCGGGCGCCTGCCGTTTCTACCTCAAGCAGGTGCGGCCCGCCTTCGAGCTATACGTGACGCCGATCAACCTCGACCCACTCGACCCGGCGATGCCGATCTCCACGCCTCCGGACTTGGCGAAGGAGCTGGCGCGCGCCGGTGAGCGGTTCTACACGCAGGGAATGCCCGAGGACACCAAGGCGCTGACGGATGGCGTGTTCAACGAGGATGACTTTCTGGCGCAGGCCGGGCTCGTGGCCGACGAGTACCTGCGTCAGTATCGACACCTGCTGGCTGGTTTCGAGGACGGGTTCTTCTTCCACTACTTCGGCTTCCTGGATCAGATGTCGCACGTGATGTGGCGCGCGAAGGATGCCGAGCACCCGGCGCACAATCCGTATCGCGATGCCCCATACATGAAGGTGATCGATGACCTGTACGTCGAGGTGGATGAGATCGTGGGGGAGACCCTGGCCCGGCTCGACGAGACCGGCGGCGATGCCACCCTTATCGTCATGTCGGACCACGGATTCACCTCGTGGACTCGTGCGTTCAGTCTCAACGCGTGGCTGGAGCAGAAGGGCTATCTGGCGGTGCGCGATACGGGACGGCGTGACCTGGATTTCCTCATGAACATCGACTGGTCTCGCACACAGGCCTATGCCCTGGGGCTGAGCGGTCTCTACATCAACCGGAGAGGGCGCGAGCGCTTCGGGAGCGTGTCTCCCGCCGAGGCCCGTCTGTTGCTGGGGGAGATCACGCGCGGACTCCTCCGGGAGGTGGACCCGCAGACGGGGGAACCGGCGATCACCCGGGTCTACATCCGTGACGAAATCTACCGGGACGACGGGTTCCGTGAGCTCGGCCCCGACCTACTTGTCGGGTACGCGAAGGGGGTGCGCAGCTCGGACGACTCCGCCGCCGGACGCGTTCCGGAGGAGGTGTTCAGCGACAACACGAGCGAGTGGAGCGGCGACCACATCATGGACCACGAGGCGGTCCCCGGCGTGTTGCTGTCGAACCGCCCGCTGCGCCAGGTCGCGGGCTCGCTCCGAGAGTTGGGGGCCGCCGTTCTGGCGGAGTTCGGCGTCGAAGGGTTCCCGCCGGCCCCTGAGGCCTCGAGGGAAGGCGCAGGCGCTACAGGCAGCGGACCGTGAGAAAGGAGCGATCATGCTCGGTACCAGGGTGAAGCTCGACAAGGGCCTGTTGAAGCGCATCGAGCGGTACGCGGAGATCGCCGGTTACTCATCGCCGGAGGAGTTCATTACGCACGCGCTCGAGAAAGAACTGGCCACGCTCGAGGAAGCGGACAGCGAAGACGAGATCCGCCGACGGCTCCAGGGGCTCGGTTACATTCAATGATCTGGACCCTGAACCGGGCGCTGGGCGGCATCTTCGAGGTGATTCTCTACCCGTTCCGAACGTTGCCACCGGTCGTCGGATTGGCGGCCGTGTCGCTCCTGGTCAGCATCGGGCTACTCATCGGCTTCAAAGCCACTTCCGATCAGGAGGCGCTCGCGGCTGCGAAGCGCCGAATCCACGCGTGCGTGTTCGAGATTCGCCTGTTCAACGATGATCTGAGAGCGATCCTGAGGGCGCAGGTGGGCATCCTACGCCACACCTTCGCCTACTTCCGCCTGTCGATCGTGCCGATGGCGTGGTTGATGATCCCGTTGGTCGTGATATTGATTCAACTCCAGTTCCACTACGGCTACGGTGGGCTGGAACCGGGCCAGAGCGCGGTCGTGAAAGTCACCTTGACCGATGAGGGGGCCGCGAATGCGAGGGAGGCAGGCGACGTCGCTGCCTCGCTCGAAGCCACCGCCGGAATGCGCGTTGAGACGCCCCTTCTGTGGATTCCCTCGCTGGGAGAGGCGGACTGGAGGGTCATGGCCGAACGACCGGGATCCTACGACCTGAGTGTTCGAGTGGGGGAGACCAGCTTCAGCAAGTCGGTGCTGGTCACCGACGACGTCGTCCGCCGAGCGCCCGTACGCCCGAGGACCATCCCGCAACAGCTCCTCAACCCGGTCGAGACACCGCTCCCCGCGGGGGCGCCGATCAAATCCATCACCATCGGTTATCCCGACGCCGACGTGAGTCTTCTCGGCTGGCGAATGCACTGGCTTATCGCGTTCTTCATCCTGACTTTCGTGTTTGCTCTTGCGTTGCAACGGCCTCTGGGAGTCCGGCTGTAGCCGGGTTGCCTGGAAGGAGATGCGACCCAAACGCTAGCCAGAACGCGAAACCTTGAAGAGAAGACCCAGCCATCTCGTCTACTCCACCGATTATGGGACAACGTGTCCCCGGTGCCGAAGACCCGTCTCGGAATGTGCGTGCGGTCGGAAGGGGTCGGGAAGCGCGGGACGAGCGAGCGACGGCGTCGTCCGGGTGGGGCGCGAGACCAAGGGTAGAAAAGGGAAGGGCGTCACGGTCATCACCGGCGTCCCGCTTCCCCTGACTGAGCTGAAAGAACTCGGTAAAGCGCTCAAGAAGCTGTGCGGGTCCGGGGGCACGGTGAAAGATGGAGTGATCGAGATCCAGGGCGATCACCGCGACCGGCTGGTCGCGGAGCTGGCCACGCGCGGCTGGACAGTCAAACGCGCGGGGGGCTGAGCGCGGGACTCCCTCGCCCCGGTCGAAGAGCCGACCCAACCAGGTCAGGTTGGTGCTAGAACCGCTGTCTGACTTCCCTCAGGCCTTGGATCGACGATCCTCGGCGGACCTGCGGTCGGCCACTCTCCGGTCTCGACCGCTGCGGCGCTCCGGGAAGTCATTCGGGACCTGCTTCTTCCGGCGCTCCTCATCGGACCGGCTTTCTACCCGTTCCCGGCGGTCGCTCCCGCTGCGCTCCTTGGGACGAGATTTCGCCCCCCTCTTCCACGGCATCGGCCGCCTCCCCCCGCTCCCTGGCGCCTCTATGACGAGCCCGCGCCCGGTTCGACGCGTCAAGACGCCTCTCCCAAGAGCAAGGACCGGATAGAGAAGGAATAGTCACACCCCCCCTCGGTGGGGAAGGGCTCGACAGCTCGGAGAGGTTGGGATTCGGTCCGGTAGCTGCTGCTACGCGTCGCGGGCGAGGGCAGCGGCCTGGCGCATGGCCTTCTTACGGGCGCTCGGCTCCAGCAGTCGCTTACGGAGTCGGATCGCGTCCGGGGTCACTTCGATCAGCTCGTCCTCGTTGATGAACTCGAGCGCCAGCTCGAGTGTGAGCTCTCGCGGTGGCTCGAGACGGATGCTCTCGTCGGCTGCGGCGGCGCGGATGTTGGTGAGCTTCTTCTCCTTCGAGACGTTCACCTCCATATCGCCCGGCCGAGCGCTCTCTCCCACGATCATGCCGCTGTAGACCGGGACGCCGGGACCCACGAACAGCGTCGCGCGCTCCTGGAGGTTGAACAGCGCGAACGCCACCGCCACGCCTTCGCGGTCGGCCACGAGCGCACCGCGTCGTCGGCTCTGCAGGTATCCCGCCTGTGGCCCGTACTCGAGGAACCGATGGTGCAGCTGTCCCTCCCCACGCGTGTCCGTCAGAAACTCCGATCGGTACCCGAACAGACCGCGCGCCGGGATCTTGAAGCTCAATCGAACCGGTCCCTGGTCGGTCGGGCGCATCTCGAGCATCTCGCCGCGGCGGGCGCCCATCTTCTCCATCACGACACCCACAGAATCCTGCGGCACCTCGATGGCAACCTCCTCGTACGGCTCCAGCGTCTCGCCTTCCGGTCCTTCCTTCAGAATCACACGGGGCCGAGACACCCTGAACTCGTATCCTTCGCGCCGAATGGTCTCCATCAGAATGGTCAGGTGCAGCTCGCCCCGTCCGGACACCGTGAACGTGTCGGGTTGCTCCGTGAGCTCCACCCGCAGAGCCACGTTGCTCTGGAGTTCGCGCACGAGTCGATCCCTGAGCTGCCGGGTGGTGACGAACTTCCCGGCCTGCCCAGCGAACGGTGAGTTGTTCACGCTGAAGTCGACTGACAGCGTGGGCTCCTCCACCGCGATGCCGCGCAGCCGCTCGCGGCAGTCGGGATCGGTCACCGTCTTGCCGATCTCCACGCCCTCGAGCCCGGCGAGGGCCACGATGTCGCCGGCCCCAGCCCGCTCGACTTCGACGCGGGTCAGCCCGTCGAACCCGTACAGCTTGGTCACGCGCCCGATTACTCCCTCGGTGGGCGGCAATTCGCCGGGTTCTCCCAATGGGAGCAGGGCTACGCTCTGGCCCTCGTGCACTTCGCCGCGCTCGATGCGGCCAATCGCGATCCGGCCCACGTAGCTGGAATAGTCCAGCGTGGAAGTCAGCATTTGAAACGACCCATCCGGATCTGCACTGGGAGGAGGCACCGCATCGAGGATGGTCTGGAATAACGACTTCAGGTCGCCCGCCCGAGCGTCGATATCGAGACTCGCCCACCCGGCGCGTCCGCTCCCATAGAGGAAAACGGCGTCGAGTTGATCGTTCGTTGCCTCGAGCTCCATGAACAGCTCGAGGACCTCGTCGTGCACCTCCTTCGGGCGGGCATCCGGTCGGTCGATCTTGTTGATGACGACCACCGGAACCAGGCCCAACGCCAGCGCCTTGCGCGTGACGAACCGCGTCTGGGGCATGGGGCCCTCGGCCGCATCCACAAGGATCAGGACCCCGTCGACCATGCGAAGGATGCGCTCGACCTCGCCCCCGAAGTCCGCGTGCCCAGGCGTGTCGACGATGTTGATCTTCGTGTCGCCCCAGCTAACCGCGGTGTTCTTGGACAGGATCGTGATCCCCCGCTCACGCTCGAGCGGGTTCGAGTCCATCACGCGCTCCTGCACCTGCTGGTGGTCGCGAAACACACCCGCCTGGCGAAGCATCTGATCGACCAGGGTCGTCTTCCCGTGGTCGACGTGCGCGATGATGGCGATGTTCCTGAGCTTCAATTCGATGGCCTTCCCGATTCCGACCTTCCCGGTTGCGTTTCGACCCACTGGCTACCCAGCGAATGGCGTTTTGAGCCGGATCGGATCTTTTCACTCGAAACATCCTTTCGACGGCTCACGTTGTCTCAAGTGATGGAGTGGCCACGGGAACGAGGTGCGAGCGGGGCGGCGATCGATATGAAAGGCATCGGTTGTACGCATGCAGAAATTCGCGTTTCGTTCGGCGAAGCAGCCCGTGCTCAGGTTACGACCTCCGTCCGCCAGGCTTCCCGTCGAGGCATCGACTTCGGCGAATGATCGATTCAAGCGGACGTACTGGCCCACCTTCCGGGTGGCCATCATCGGTGCCGTTGCCTCGCATTTCGCGATCTTCGAGGTGATGCCGCACTTCGACGTAGCCACACTCGCGGTGGCCGGTGAGGTGTTGGCGGCGGTCGATCTGCCGCCCGAGGTGAGAATCCCCCCCCCGCCGGAGCAGATCGCGCGACCTGCGGTGCCCAGGGTGGCGTCGATCGAGGTGAGCGAGGATCTCACCATCGCCCCCACGACCTTCGAGGACAATGCGGTGGAGAACCTCGGTCCTCCGCCCGCGGTGGTGGCGACCGAGGACGATCGCCCCGAGTTTATCCCCTATACGGTCGCGCCCAGACTGAGGAACCGGGGGGAAGTGTTGGCGCTACTACGCGAGGTCTACCCGCGATCGCTGCGGAGCGCGGGCATCGGTGGAACCGTCCTCTTATGGATCTACGTGAATGAAGAGGGAGATGTTCTTGACGCCCGGGTCGCCGAATCGAGCGGCTACGATGGG
>JBDHHV010000039.1:0-24535 GCA_039589195.1 Gemmatimonadota bacterium
CCTTCAGCCTGGAGCTGCCGCCGTACAGGCCGCCGCGGCTCCTTCAAACGCTCTACACCTCGCTGATCGATCGCACGCTGATCGTGCTGTGGCGCGCGGTGGTCTTCGCGGCTCCAGCCGGCGCCGTGATCTGGCTGGTGGCCAACATCTCGGTCGGCGGCGCCAGCCTCGCTGAGCACTTCATCTCCTGGGCGAATCCGTTCGGAATCCTGATCGGGCTGAACGGGGTCATCCTCCTGGCATATGTGGTGGCGATTCCGGCCAACGAGATCGTGATCCCGACGGTTCTCATGCTCACCGTCCTCACCACAACGGCGTTCGCAGGGGTGGGTGAAGGCGTTGGCGTGATGTTCGAGCTCGATTCGGTGGGGGACGTGGGCGAGATGTTGCGCAGCGCGGGGTGGACGACGTTGACGGGCGCCAACCTGATGCTGTTCAGCCTCCTTCACAATCCGTGCTCTACGACCCTGTACACGATCTACAAGGAGACCCGGAGCGCGAGGTGGACGGTAGTCTCGGCGCTCCTCCCGCTCGCCATGGGTTTCACCGTGTGCTTCGTCGTGGCCCAGGTGTGGAGACTGCTGGGCTAGGGTCCAGCGAGGAACTCTCGCACGGCGGGCACCTGGACGGTGTCCGCTCGCTCTCCCGTTACCACCAGGAACACCCGTACCGCTTGCGCGTGGGGGACGACGACCTCACGGTCCGGTACCAGCCGGCGGAATCCGACTCGGGCATGTTCGGGGGCAACTCCAACTGGAGGGGGCCTGTCTGGTTTCCCGTGAACCACTTGATCGTGGAGTCGCTGCGCGACTTCGACGCGTACTATGGAGCCGACTTCACGGTCGAGTGCCCGACGGGCTCGGGCGGCTTCCTCACGTTGAGCGAGGTGGCCGACGAGCTCTGCCGACGACTGGTCGGTCTGTTTCGGCGTGACGCCGATGGGCATCGCCCCATCCATACGCGCCGGACGCTCTTGCAGGAGGATCCACACTTCCGGGAGCACGTGTTGTTCTACGAGTATTTCAACGGAGACACCGGCGAGGGTCTCGGCGCCTCGCATCAGACCGGCTGGACGGCCCTGGTAGCGAACATGCTGAGCGCGCGCCCGGGGTCGTGAGGAGAGACGATCTCATGACGGTCGACGCCGCGCGAGACCCCGGCCGCAAGGTCCTCGTGGTAGACATCGGTGGCAGCAACGTGAAGATCCTGGCCACAGGCCATGTCGAACGCCGGAAGATTCCGTCCGGGCCGGAGATGACGCCGGAGCGGATGGTCCGGTCGGTCATCGAGCTGGCATCCGATTGGGAGTACGACGTGATCTCGATCGGCTACCCGGGACCCGTCCGGGATGGCCACCCCACAGGCCCCCCGCAGAACGTGGGGGAGGGCTGGGTCGGATTCGACTACGAAGCCGCCTTCGGAGTGCCCGTTCGGCTCATGAACGACGCCGCCATGCAGGCGCTGGGCAGCTACCCCGGCCAGGGCCGCATGCTGTTTCTCGGGCTCGGCACCGGACTCGGGTCGGCCATCGTCGACGATTGGGAAGTCGAGCCCATGGAGTTGGCCCACCTGCCGTACAAGAAGGGCAAGACCTTCGAGGACTATGTGGGGCTCCGGGGGCTCGAGGAGCGAGGTGAGAGGAAGTGGCGGAAGTCCGTGCTGGACGTGATCCGTCGGCTGGCCGAGGGTCTCCAGGTCGACTACGTGGTCGTCGGCGGAGGCAACGCCAGGCGCCTGAAGCGTCTGCCCGAAGGCGTGCTGTTGGGCGAGAACGCGAACGCGTTCGTGGGCGGCTTTCGCATGTGGGAGGAGCACTGAGGTGGTCGCCGAGCTTCAGATTCGCACCCCGGGAAAGGGGCTCGTCGAGTTTACGGACCGCGTACAGGCGGTCGTGAGCGAGGCCGGCATCGACGAGGGCTTGTGCACCGTCATGATCCGGCACACCTCGGCCAGCCTCACGATCCAGGAGAACGCCGACCCTTCGGCACGGCGCGATCTGGAGGGGTGGCTCGAGCGCCTCGTCCCCGAAGGCGACCCACACTTCACGCACACGCACGAGGGACCCGACGACATGCCGTCGCACATCAAGGCGGCGCTCACCTCGACGACGCTCTCGATTCCCATCGTCGACGGCCGCCTGGCGCTCGGGACCTGGCAAGGGGTCTTTCTGTGGGAGCACCGCCGGCGGGGGTCGACGCGACGGTGCGCCGTGCACGTCGGTGAATAGGCCCCGCGGACACATGGACGTATAGGTAGGCGGCCGGACCCGGAGGAGAGTTGATCTGTTGAGCACCCCAGGCTGGTTGGTGGAGGGACGCCACCAGTGACGTTCGAGATTGCGCTGGTCCTCGGGATCCTGGCTGGCGCCGTAGTCCTCTTCGTGACCGAGCTGGTGCGGGTCGACGTCGTGGCGCTCATGGTGCTCACCAGCCTGGCGATCAGCGGCCTCTTGACGCCCGCCCAGGCCGTTTCCGGGTTCAGCAATCCCGCAGTGATCACGGTGTGGGCGGTCTTCATCCTGAGCGGCGGACTTTCGCGCACCGGGGTGGCCGGCATTCTGGGACGCCAGGTGCTTCGGCTCGGCGGGGGGAGTGAGGCTCGTCTCATCATGATCATCATGATTACCGCGGCGAGTCTGTCGGCATTCATGAACAACGTTGGAGTGGCCGCCCTGATGCTGCCGGTGGTGATGGACATCGCGCACCGGACACGGCGTCCACCCTCCAAGCTCCTGATCCCGCTCGCCTTCAGCTCGTTGCTCGGGGGCCTGATGACGCTCATCGGCACACCGCCCAACATTCTGGTGAGCGCTGCATTGGACGAGCGCGGGCTCGAGCCCTTCCAGTTCTTCGACTTCACGCCGGTGGGAGCGGCCGTGGTGGTCGCCGGCATCGCCTACATGTCGCTCATCGGACGCAGGATCCTGCCTTCCCGAGATCCGGCCAGGGAGATGGCCGGTGGAGAAGTCGATCTGGACCAGATATACGGCCTCCAGGAGAGACTCTTCGTTCTGGACGTGCCGAAGGATTCTCCCCTGGTCGGAAAGAGCTTGGCCGAAAGCCGGGTGGGGAGCGCGCTGGGTCTGAACGTCATGGGCATCGAGCGGCGTGGCCGCATGAAGCTGGCCCCCGATCCTACCATGGTGTTCGAGACTGGAGACCGGATCGTGGTCCAGGGACAGCGGGACTCGCTGCGGGAGCTCGGGACGCCCGATTATCTCTCGCTCGAGTCGGAAACCGTGGCGCTCGAGGAGCTCATCTCCCCCGAGGTGAATTTCGCCGAGGTGACGCTTCCGCCCCGGTCCAAGCTCGCCGGCAGGAGTCTGCGGGACCTCGACTTCCGGCACCGTTTTCACGGCTGCCTCGTGCTGGCGGTGTGGCGCGACGGCGCACCCCTCCGCACGCACCTCGCCACCACGGAGTTGGAGTCCGGCGACGTTCTTCTGGTGCATGGGTACCGTTCTCAGCTGGAGAAGATGGGAGAGAGCCCCGAATTCCTCGTCTCCACGATCTTCGACCCTCTGGTCTACGGGTTGGAGGAGCGGCTGATGTCATGCACGGTGCCGAGTGAGTCGCCGCTCGTGTCGAAGACTCTCGCCGAGAGCCGTCTGGGTGACGTGTTCTCGCTTGGGGTAATGGGCATCGTGCGCGGCGGGGAAAGAATGCTGATCCCCCCGCCGGAAGAGCGCCTCCAGGCCGGAGACAGGATTCTCGTCAAGGGCAGACCGGAGGATTTGAGAACGGTCGAGGGACTCCATGAGCTGCCTATCGACAACAAATTGGCGCTCGGCCTGGCTGACCTCGAGTCGGAGCAGGTGTGCCTGGCGGAGCTGGTGCTGGCACCCCGCTCCCGGGTGGCGGGAAAGACCCTTCCCGAGATTCACTTCCGCGAGAAGTACGGGATGAACGTGGTGGCGGTGATGCGCGAAGGAAGCGTGCACCGAAACCTCCGCTACTTCGGGCTCAAGTTCGGCGACGCCCTCCTGCTTCACGGTCCGCGACAGAAGCTCAAGTTGCTCGGTAGCGAGCCGGACTTCCTGGTTCTCACCGTAGAGGCGCAGGAGGCGCCGGTGCGCGAGAAGGCCCCCGTGTCGGCCCTGCTGATGGCGGGCGTCGTCGGCTCCGTGATCCTGGGCCTGGTCCCGATCTACATTGCCGCGGTGACCGGGGCCGTGCTCATGGTGCTCACCCGATGTCTGAGTATGGACGAGGCCTACCGGGCGATCGAGTGGCGCGCTGTCTTCCTCATCGCCGGGATGCTGCCCCTTGGGCTGGCGCTTCAGGAGACGGGGGCGGCAGAGCTCATGACCCGGGGCGTGGTGGACACGGTGGGTAGCTTCGGGCCGCTCGCGGTGGTAGCCGGCATCTATCTCTTCAGCGCCGCCTGTGCCCAGGTGATGCCCACGTCCGCGGTCGCCATCCTGGTCGCCCCGCTGGCGATCAACTCCGCCGCTGAGCTGGGCATGTCGCCCTATGCACTGATGATGACGGTCGGGCTCTCCGCCTCGGCGAGCTTCATGAGCCCTGTGGCCCATCCTGCGAACGTGCTGATCATGGGGCCCGGAGGCTACCGCTTCGCGGACTACATCAAGGTCGGCCTGCCGCTCACCCTCATCTGCCTCCTCGTAACTCTCCTGGTCCTGCCGCTGGTGTGGCCACTGACGCCCTGACCGGGAGCGGAGGTGCTATTGGGTCGAGGTCCCGAGCTGTGCTTCCAAGCGCACCACCCGCTCGCGAAGGTCCTCGAGCATGTACAGGATCATGATGTGGGTCTTCTTGGCATCGATCCCGACCGGGCTCTCGTCGCTCGTGATAGCCTCGGCAATCTCTCTGTAGCGGTCCTCGGGCACATCCATCTCGGCCTCCAGTACGAAGGTGAGCCCTCCCAGCCTCGGTCAGACCTGCGGGGCTCGGCACTCGGTGTCAACGCGTGCCCGAAGGCAACTGCCCTGTCTGGCGGGCCTCGAATCGACATCGGGCTGGCCGGACCGTCCAACTGTTCGCCTCCGGTACGCCGGGTCCCACGGGCGGACACCGAACGCACACGTATCGCAGGCTCCCACAATCGTAACAGACTGTTGTTCATAAGCTTACGGCGCGAGGCTGTCATGGCACAGCGCTAGCGTAGGGGCTCTCACAGCGGACCCGGCGTAGGGGCCGCAGCGGACCCGGAGTCCCGGGTCCGGAACCACGAGAGGAACGGGCTCCAGCTTCCGCACGGAAGGGTCAGGAATGGACGCGCTCAGAGATATCCGCCAGGCGCTTCGCAGGCTCGCGAAGAGCCCCACCTATACGCTGATCGTCGTAGGCACCCTCGCGCTCGGTATCGGCGCCAACACCACGATCTTCAGCTTCGTCAGCACCCTGCTGCTCCGGCCGCTTCCGTACGACGATCCCGACGGGCTGGTCACGGTCAACCACAACTACCCATCGGTCGACCTCGTCACCGGTGTGTCGGCACCCGGGTTCCGCGACTACCAGAACCGGGCACGCAGCTTCGAACAGCTCGGCATGGCACAGGGGTGGAGGCCGAACCTGACCGGGACGGGCCCGCCGGAGCGGCTCGTGGGCGCCCTCACATCGTCCAACTACCTGCAGACATACGGTCTCACTCCGGTCCGCGGCCGGTTTTTCTTGCCGGAGGAAGACACGCCCGGCGGTCCCAACGTCGTGGTCGTGAGCGACGGGTTCTGGAAGCGACGGCTGGGAGGCACGGACGACGTGGTGGGGACGCGTGTCCTCTTGGATGGAGAGCCGTACGAGATCGTCGGGGTCATGCCACCGGAGTTCGAGGACTTCCTCAACCGGCAGCGAGAATTCTGGGTACCGCTCCGTCTCGAGCCCGAGGACTTCTCTGACAACTTCCGGATCCGAGAGAGTTACCAGGCCGTCGCGCGCCTGACGGACGGCGTCTCGGTCGAGGCAGCTTCACGCGAGATGGCCGCCCTCGCCGAGACGATCAAGCAGGAGCTCCCGGGAACGTATCCACCCGAGTGGACGCTGCTGGTCGGATCGCTGGACGAGCGAGAGCAGGCCGGCTACCGCTCCACGCTGCTGCTCCTCTTCGGAGCGGTCGGGTTCGTGCTCCTGATCACCTGCGCCAACGTGGGTAACATGTTTCTCGCGCGCTCGATCGGACGACGCAAGGAGATCGCCATTCGTCGAGCACTCGGTTCCGGACGGTGGCAGCTGATCCGCCAGTTGCTCGCCGAGAGCGTCTTGTTGTCGCTCCTGGGTGGAGCCGCCGGTCTACTGCTCGCGGACTTCGGGATCCGCGCCCTCGTGCTCACCGGACCAGCCTACCTGTCCAGGACGGAGATCCAGTTGGACACGGGTGTGCTGGCGTTCACGCTCGTCGTCTCGTTGGCGGTCGGGGTCATCTTCGGGCTCGGGGCGGCACTCCACGGACTGCGGCTCGATGTCCAGGAGTCCATCAAGAACGGCGGCCAAACCTCACGCTCGGATCGGAGCGGCCGCCGGTTGCGTCATTCGCTGGTCGTCGCTGAGTTCGCCTTGGCCCTCATGCTCCTCACAGGGGCGGGGCTCATGCTCCGGAGCATCGACCGGATCAGCGAGGTCGATCCGGGCTTTCGCTCCGATCATCTGGTAACCGCCAGTCTGCGGCTCCCACTGTTGAAATACCCTGACTCTCCGGAACGGATAGCCTTCTTCGACCGAGCAATCCCCGAGCTCGAGGCCCTGCCGGGGGTAGTCTCCGTAGCCACGTCGACCCAGGTGCCGTTCCGCCCTGGCACTTTCACTTCGGTGTTCAACATCGAGGGCTATGCGCCAGGCCCCGATGATCCGAACCCCTGGGGCGAGATCCGTACGGTGAGCGCCGGGTTCGCGGAGACTATGGGGCTGCCGCTGATCCGGGGACGGTTCTTCGAGGGGGCCGACGACCCGGACGCGACGCCGGTCGTCGTCGTGGATACGGAGATGGTGGAGCGGTGGTGGCCGCAGGATGATCCCATCGGCAAGCGCATCACGTTCGGCGACCCTCTCAGCGAAGCGTCTCTGTACTACACCGTGATCGGGGTCGTCGGGAACATGAAGAACCTGGGACTCGATGCTTCGCCTCGTCAGCAGCTCTACTTCCCCTACCGGCAGGTGGGCGCCAACCAGACAACACTCTTCATTCGTACCACGCAGGAGCCGGGCAGCGTGGTTTCATCCGTACGGAGCGCCGTGCTCGCGGTGGACCCCGATCAGCCTATCTCCAACGTACGCATCATGGATGAGTTGATCGGCGATTCGATCGGCAATCGACGGATCCTTTCTCTGCTGCTCTCGGTGTTCGCCGCTCTCGCTCTCATCCTCGCGACCGTGGGCATCTACGGAGTGATGTCCTATGGGGTGCGCGAGCGGTTCCGCGAGTTCGGAATCCGGATGACGTTCGGAGCGAATCGAGTGACGCTGCTGCAGATGATCCTCGGGCAGGGCATGGTGCTCGCCGTGGGGGGCATCCTCATCGGACTCGTCGGATCCCTCGCACTGACCCGGCTACTACGAAGTCAACTCTACGAAGTCGGCACCTTCGATCCCGCTACGCTGACGCTGGTCGTGACGTTGCTGCTTGGAGTTGCGGCGATATCGATCTTCGTGCCCGCCAACCGCGCATCGCGGGTCGACCCGATGACGACGCTGCGGATGGAGTAGGGGTGTGGACAGAGTTTAGACTCGGGGGCCTCGAGACGATACCCTGAAAGGAGCGAGCGTCGGTCGAGTCCTTCTTCCCGTTCTACCCCGTGGGCGATCATGAAACGCGGAGCGTGTGCAGCCACTATCATCGCCCGGCCGGTCTCGCCCTCTCCGCTCGTCTCTTCCGGTGGGAGTAGAAGCCTCCGGCGCGGTGACCGGAGGCCCGGTAGCGCGTCCGGTGGCACCGACCGCCGGTCACCTACGCGCACGCTGGACGTTGTGGGGGAATCGCCTCGAGCCCCTCCTTCTTCTCATCCGGGGGGGCGGCTTGAGCAGCCGGGTGAGGTGCCGCGGGTAGGTTCCTGCCATTTGAGCGAGTACGGCATGGTTTTGTGAGGGGCCGTCCTTTGCCGCGGGCTACGCGATGGGCAAGAAGCTAGGTTCCCCCCCATCCACGGGGCGACGAGCCAAGTGAGACGCTACCCCAAGCGTTCCTGTAGCTGGCGCTGTTGGTCGGCGCAGAGTGTCGCTGGGCGCTGCTGCACATCACCGCCTCGCCACACCACCAGCGGCGGGGTGCGCGAGGGTCGCGTATTATGATCCGGAGCTCGGCGGCTGTTCCGCGTTCCCCCCGGTCCAGTTGACGCTCAGTAGCGAGGTCATCGCGTGATCTTCTTCGAGATTCTGCAAGTCGCAATGGACGCGATTCGGGCGCACAAGATGCGCTCGGCCCTGACAATGCTCGGGATCGTCATCGGGGTGGGAGCGGTGATCACCATGGTCGCGCTCGGTGAAGGGGCTCGGCGGGCCGTGGAGGAGCAGATCGCGAGCCTCGGGACCAACGTCCTCACGATACGCCCGGGTCAGGGGATGTTCCACGGCGTGCGCAGCGGTGACGCCCGACTGACGGTCGATGATGCGCAGGCCGTCGAGCGCGGCGCACCGGCCCTTGTCGCGACGGCCCCCGAGATGCGAGGCACCCTGCAGGTCCAGTTCGGCCGCTCGAACGCCAGCATCCGCGTCATGGGCACGACACCCAACTACGCCGAAGTCAACAACTACGAGATCGAGCTGGGACGGTTCTTCGACGATCGCGAGAGCGAGGGCCGGCGGCGGGTAGCGGTGCTGGGGGGAGGAGCGCCCGCGAGCCTCGGAACGAGCGCGTCCGAGATCGTCGGACACACGATTTCCATCCGCAACATCACGTTCGAGGTCGTCGGCGTCCTCAAGGCCAAGGGCGGAGGCGGTTGGTACAACGAGGATGAGCAGCTCTACGTACCGCTCGAGACCGCCCAGTTTCGGCTTTTGGGCACGGATCGGCTGGGGTCGATCAAGGTCGTGGTGGCTGACCGCGGCGCGATGACTGCCGCGATGGTCCAGATCGAGGAGGTGCTGCGGCGCGAGCACCGGTTGCCCCTGGGGAAGGCGAACGATTTCTGGATCTCGGACAACGCTCAGTTCCTCGAGACGCGGCAGGAGACCACCCAGACCTTCACCGCGCTGCTCGCGAGCATCGCCGCTGTAAGCCTCATGGTTGGTGGCATCGGGATCATGAACATCATGCTCGTGTCGGTCACCGAACGAACCCGCGAGATCGGCGTGCGGAAGGCGCTCGGCGCGACCCGCAGAGCCGTCATGCTACAGTTCCTTCTGGAAGCGACCACGCTTTCAATCGCGGGGGGAATCCTCGGGGTCGGCTTCGGGTTTGGAGCTTCGTCGTTGCTCTCCAGCATGGCCGATTGGAACACCGCGATCGCCCCACAGGCCGTGCTGCTGGCTGTCGCTTTTGCAGGCATGGTGGGGGTGTTCTTCGGAATCTGGCCGGCGCGTCACGCCGCGAGGCTCGACCCGATCGTGGCGTTGGGCCACGAATAGACCTGCCTACCGTCGGATAGTCAGCCACATCCCGACAGCGATGCACCGGCGTCGCGATGCGCCGGTCCGGGGCGTTTCGCTACTTCGCTTCGAGCTCGGCCAGGTACTCTCGGCACTCGATCTGCTCGAGCGTGCGGAACTCGTCCGTCTGAATGACGAAATCGCCCCATTCGCCCTCGGGAGCAGGCTCGAAGGTGTCAATATCCTCTACCGGGCGCAGAACGATGATCATGCGCGAGGTGCCGGGGCGGTACGCATCGAGGTGCTCCGGCGTGCCGGTACCTCGCGCGACGTGGAAACCGCCGGCCATGTGCAGCACGAGGGCGGCGGGCTCCTGCGCCAGGTAATCCGAGATCCAATACGCCATCGTCGCGTCCCACAGCACCTGGCTGTGTAGCTGGTTCCCCATGTTGTCGTGTGTTCCGACGGGGGCGCGAGCCTGGACCGGCTCCTCGCCCTCCTCGGGTTCCGGGATCGGCAGGCCGCACTTCTTACCCTCTTCCTCCATCACCTCGGAGATCACCCGGATCCACTGGTTCCGGTACTCCGTGGAGGGCTGTCCGTACGGCAGGGGAGCCAGGCTCGCCAGGGCCTCGGGGCTCAGGTCGTTCAGCGACTCGCGACCGTTCAGGGTCACCCGGGTCGCGTACCGCCGCGGGGCGTTCGCGGCAATCACCGGCAGCCCGTGCTCCTTCGAGAACTCGATCAGAGGCCGGTAGTCCGTCTCGTATCGGGGCCACGGCCGGCTGTCGGCCTGGAATGCCTTCTCGGGGATCAGACCGGCCAGATACTCGTCGAGGATCGGCTGCACGTCACGCTGAAAGAATTCCAGCGACAGCGCCACCGGGCGGGTCGCCTCGTCATTCGATACGGGGGCTCCGTACGCCTCGTGCGCCCTCTCGAGCAGCTCGGCCTCGAGCGTATGGCCGGTCGGGTCGTCGTGGGCCTCGCCGATGAACACGACCTGGTGCCGTCCCATCTCGGCGACGATGCCGTCGATCGAGGCGGGCTCGCCGGCCCCCGTGTACACCCGGTATTGGCCGGCCACGTAGGCACTGTCTCCGCGTCCCGGGGAGGAGTCTTGTGCGTGCGCGGGGAGCGCTGTCGTCGGGACGAGCAGCAGGGCCGCGGGAATCATCTTTCCGTTCATGGCACGCCGTCGAAGCCTCACTCCGCCGGTGGCGGAAACGGGCTCTCCCACGGGACGTCGTAGCTATCGGTGAGCATGTTCATCATGACACTGAAGAACCCCACGGACAGGAGCTCATCGATCTCGCTCTCGGAAAAGCCCTCGTCTCTGAGCTGGTCTTCAAAATCCCAGTCCGGGTCCGCGACGCTCTTTGGATCGAGCGATGCGCGAGAGATGATGTCGATCGCTACCGGATACGACGGTGGAAGATTGGCGGTACAGGCACCCCCGGACAGCGCGACGAGATCGTCGTAGGTCAGCGTGGGATCGAGATTCAGTGCCGCATGGCCGTGGAGCGCGGTGCAATACTCGTTGCCGGCCACGATCGAGACCTTGAACAGGATCAGCTGTTTCAGCAGTGCCGGGATCTCGCCTTCGATCACCGTCTCTCTGAGCATCGACCAAACCGCGCGGAGTGCGTGCGGGTTGTGGCCGAGGGCCTTGAGGAAGTTGAGAATCTCAGGTGAGCCCATCGTGTCCATGATCTCGTCGTAAACGGCGCGAAGCTCGGGTACCGCGTCTTCATACTCGATCAGGGTGCTACGCTTCATCGCTCACCTCGTATCAGGGTCCGGGTGCACCATGCTTCTCGATGAGATCGTATCCCTTGACTATACGGTTTTCAGGTACTCGTGCACGAAGTTGACGGCCGTCGATCCCTGTCCGACCGCCGAGGCCACTCGACGCATGACTCCGTGCCGCACGTCACCGGCGGCAAAGATCCCCGGCACACTGGTCTCCATGAGATAGGGATCCCTCTTCAGCTTCCAGCCGGCGGGTCTTTGGCCATCCACGAACAGATCGGGCCCGGTGAGGACAAACCCGGCCGGACTCAATTCGACCAGATCTCCCAGCATCTCCGTATGGGGTGCTGCCCCAATGAACACGAACAGCGCCGGGGTCGCTTCCCGTCGCGTTTCGCCGGTTTCACGATGACGAATCGTGATCGCTTCGAGTCGTTCGCTGCCGTGCACCTCTGCGAGCTCTTCCCCCAACTGGACGTCGATGTTGGCGCGCCCCTCGATCTGCTCGATCAGGTATCTGGACATGCTTTTGGCCAGGGAGCTACGGACCAGCATCGAGACCTGGGCAGCGTACTGCGACAGAAAGACGGCCCCCTGTCCAGCCGAGTTGGCTCCCCCGAGCACGAACACGTGCTCGCCCTCGTAGTTGGCCGCCTCGGTTCGCGCGGCACCGTAGTAGACGCCGGCTCCCGTCAAAGCCTCGATTCCGGGTACATCGGGCTGCCGGACAGACACTCCGGTCGAGATGATGAGCGCTTTGCATGCCAGCTCGGATCCATCGGCGAGCGTCACCACGCGATACGGATCGCGGAGGGCGATGCCGACCACCTCCTGGGCCGACAGAATCTCGGCGCCGAAGCGTGAAGCTTGCGCCGTCGCTCGTCTGGCCAGATCGGCGCCGCTCAGCCCCTTGGGGAACCCGAGATAGTTCTCGATCCGCGCGCTGGTCCCGGCCTGTCCGCCCGGTGTCTCCTTGTCGATGAGGAGGGTGTGGACGCCCTCCGAGGCACCGTAGACTGCTGCGGCCAACCCGGCAGGCCCTGCTCCGACAACGATCAGATCGTAGAACGGCTGGGTGGCCTGCGTCCGTAGTCCCACCTTGTCTGCCACCTCGGTCAGGCTCGGCTCGATCAGCGCGTCTCCCCCCGGGAAGAACACGACCGGCAGTCGGTACGTCTGCTCATTCGCGCGCTCGACCAATGCGCGCGCTTCGGCGTCGCGCTCGATGTCGAGGAACTGGTAGGGTATCTGGCTGCGAGCCAGGAAATCCTTGATGGCGTGTGAGCTGGCCGACCATGAGGTCCCCGCCACGCGGATGCCGTCGTAGGGAACGACCGCGGTGGCTTCCCAATCGCTGATCAGGTCGTCCAGGATTGGATAGAGGTGCTCCTCTGCGGGCGTCCAGGGCTTCATGAGGTAGTGGTCGAGCCCGACCGTGTTGATCGCCGAGATCGCCGCTTCGGTATCGGCGTACGCGGTGAGAAGCACCTTGCGCGCCTCCGGATAGATCTCACGGACTGCCGCCAGAAACTCGGTACCGCTCATGTCGGGCATCCGCTGGTCGACGAGAAAAAGCGCAATCGCGTCATCTCGCTCCTTGAGCCGGTGAACGGTCTCCTCCGCTTCGGCACCGGAACTCGCCTTGATGATCCGGTAGTCCTTTCGGAAGTGCCGTTTGAGGTCACGCTCGACGGCATTGCGCACTTGTTCTTCGTCGTCGACGGTCAAGATGATGGGTTTGGTCATTTCGTAGTGGCGTGAGGGTCCAGGGCTAGGAGGGCTCGGTGATCGGGAGCTTGACCGTGAAGCGCGTCGCTCCCGGCCTCGACTCTACCGAGATATGCCCGCCGTGTTTCTCCACGATGATGCCGTGGCTGATGTTGAGCCCCAGGCCCGTGCCCTCTCCGGGGGCCTTGGTGGTGTAGAAGGGATCGAAGATCTTCTCCTGAGCTTCGACCGCAATCCCCGGTCCGCTGTCGGCGACTTCGACGACGACCCAGCTATCGTCCTGATAGGCTCTCAGCTCGAGCGCGCCCACCCCGCCCATGGCACCGATCGCGTTGTCTATGAGGTTGGTCCACACCTGGTTGAGCTCACTGCCGTAGCCCTGAATACGCGGCAAATCCTCTGCGTAGTCGAAGCTGACCTCGATTCCGTCTCGAAGCTTGCTGCTCAGCATGACTAGTGTGTCGTCCAGCCCCTCGCGCACATCGACCGATTGAACGGGGGCCTGATCCATGTACGAATAGCCCTTGAGGGCTTTGACGATCTCCGCGATTCGCCGGGCTCCGTGACCGATCTCCTCGAGCAGGGTATAGGCCGTGAACTGACTGCCGAAGTAGTCGATCACGACCGGCGCCACTTCGGGGTCGAAGTTCTTGGCCAGATCCTCCAGCTCCGCGGAGCACAGCCCCATCGCCACGAGCGTCGACGCGTGCTCCCAGGGGTCTTCGATACCGTGGGCATCGAGCCAGTCCTCGACCTCACCTTCCAGATCGCTGCGGGCAACCGGATCGAGGGAACTCGGCTTCTTCGCTCGCGCCTGTGCCTCCGTCTCGAGCTGTGCGACAAGGTCGCGCTGTTCGCTCGAGAGACCCGCTGCGCCGAGCGCGAACTGAGCCCGCTCGAGACGGGCGATCGAAGTCCCGAGTTGCTCTGCCCCCTGTCTCGCTATCGCCGTGGGGTTGTTGAGCTCGTGAGCCATGCCCGCGCTCAGCCGGCCCAGAGTCGCAAGCTTCTCGCTCTGCCGCAACATGACCTCCTGCCGGAGGTATGCCTGCTCGAGATCGCGAAGCTTCTGTTGCTCCCACAGCATGTGGACCTTGCGGTGGAAGAAACCGCTCACCATCGAAAGGCACTTGACATCGAGCTCGGTGAAGGGTTGGCGTCGCTTGCAGAATAGGTGGAGAGCCTGGGTCTGGCCGTTCTCGACAAGGGTGTTCACAGAGATCTGCTCGAGATCATCTTTCTGAAGATATGTAGGGAGTTGCTCCAGGGCGTCGCGCATCGATTCGCCGCATAGGATACGCGTCTTGCGGTCACGCCATAGCCCAGCTTCGAAGCTCGACACGGCGGCCGGCGAAGTGCGCATGACCTCCGCACGACCACGATACCCGTCCACGACGATGGCGGTAGGCTCCGGACCTTCCGGGTCCTCCGGATCGCCATCGAAACACATATAGCGCCAAGAGTATACATCTGCGACGTATTTGAGCCGGCGGGCCAGAACCTCACCGACAGACTCGATGTCGCTCGCCGCGTTGATGACACCGGTCAACTCGAAGAGCGCCTCGTATCGCGACACTTTCGAGAGGAGGTCCGGACTCAAGGATTGCGGGTTTGCCGACTGATCCTTCATTCGATCTGCCTGAAGACTCCCTAGCTCAGTCTCATCCGTCGAACGGTACGGGAAGCACCGGCCTCACGACATGGAGCCGTGCCGTCGTTCAGGGCTCGTTTTCCTCGTCCTCGATCCACAGTTCCCGAATCCAGCGAATCGGATGCGACCGGTCCGGCGTGCGTAGCCCGCGGACCTTGCGGTGAGCGGCGTACGCTTCGAAGTACGGGAACAGGAAGGTGACGGGGGCGTCGCGCCGGAGGATGGCGTTGATGTCGGCGTAGAGCGTGTCCTGGGCCGGCGGGTCGAGCTCGAGCAGTAGGGCCTTCAGCAGCCCGACGATCTCCGGGTTGCGATACCCGATTCTCGTGCCCTCGCCGAAGAAGTCCTCGCGAAGCAGGTCTGACGGGTAATTCCGGACATCGTGAACCGTGGCGTCGAAATCGCCCGATCGGTATAGCTCCCGCCAGACTCGGGGCTCGACCGGACGAATCTCTACCTCCACGCCGACCCGCCGGAGCTGGTCCTGGAGCAGCACGGAAAGCGACAACGTGCTCAGGATGCCGCTCTGGCGCGCGAGCAGTGTGATCCGCGCCTCGACCTCCCCCCGTTCCCGCACGCCGTCACCGTCGTCCACCCAACCCGCCTCGTCGAGGAGTCGCGCGGCGGTGCCGGGATCGAACGAGGGTCCCTGGTCCAGCATTCCCTCGCGATACAGGTCCAGGGCCCGGTCGTCGGGCGAAAGCCCACCTACGAGCGGCATCTCGTCCGGCAGGTGCAGCATGCGCGCCAGCTCTCGCCGATCGATGGCGTGGCTGAGCGCCCGCCGGACCGCCGCTTCGGCCAGGAACGGATGGCGCTGGTTCCAGTGGATCGCCTGTGGCTCTGCCGTAATCCACTGGAAGTACACCCGGAACCGAGGGTCCTCGGCAAGCTTCGCGATGTCCGCCCCCGACAGGTAGTAGGCGGCATCCGCGTTCCCGCTCAGCAGCTCGAGCACCTTGTTCCCGGTGCTCAGGCGAAGAACCACTCGCTCGATCGCCGGGGGGTCCTCGAAGTAGTCGGGGTTCGCCTCGAGCTCCATCATCGTGTTCGGTACGCCACGCACGTACCGGTAGGGACCGTTGCCGACCGGCCGTTTCCAGAACTCCCAATCGAAGAAGTCCTCGGGATCGAAGTCTTCCAGGAGGTGCTTCGGATAGAAGACCGTCCAGCCGGGCAGTGCCAGATCGGGCCCGGTCGGCCGAGGGAACGACACCACGAGCGTGTGGTCGTCCGCAACGGTAATCGAATCGATGAGGAGCGGGAAACTGTACAGCGCGATGTCGGGACGTCGAAACAGCTCGAGGCTGAACGCCACGTCGTGCGCGGTGAACAGCACGCCGTCGTGCCACCGGACGTCGCGTCGGAGGTAGAACGTCCAGGTCCGGAAGTCCTCTGAGTGCTCCCAACGCTCGGCGAGACCGGGCTCGGCGCGAGTGCCGTAGCCGCGCACCAGCGGCTCGAACATGAGGAACTTGGGGCTGTCGTCGCGCGACGGGCCGAGGATGTAGTCGTCGCTCTCGAACAGGATGGTGAGGGTGGCACGGGACCCGTCATCGCCGCCCGGCGAGCTCGAAGTACCGTCGCCGGCCGGGGTGTCCGGACGTCCGCACCCGGCGGCAACGACCGCCACGATGCCGGCTATGAGACGACGACACACTTTGGGCCCGAGAGCCGCTGCGGTACGTGTCACGACCTACGGAATCGGCTTCGCAGGATCAGGTCCCCACAGCGGGTTCGATATTGCTGTTCAGGCGGAACAGATTCATCGGGTCGTACTGGCCCTTGACCCTGCGCAGACGCTCGTACGCCGGGCCGTAGTTCCCCGCCGCCTCTTCCCCCTCGTACTCGATGTTGTCGTAGTAACCGCCCGTGAACGGATCCAGCTGATAGTACCACTCGCGCGAGACCGCGATCGCGTCTTCGTCCTCGGCGGGGTCCGTCCACCCGCCGCCGATGATGATCATCGTTTCGGCGTTTCGATGCGGGAACGCCGTGGCGAGCTCATCGACCCGCTTCACCGCGCCCCCGGCCGTGTGCGTGAACATCGCGATACGCGGGTCGGGCCGGTACGCCTCGATCATGGCGTCGACCAGTTCCGGGGTGACCGTCTCCACCATCCCGTTCTTGGCGTACGAGCGAATGCCGTGCGCGAATGTCTGGTCTTCCTGCGTCTGCATGACCATGTAGTCCTGCATGCCGACGCCGTCCTCGAGCGGCGTGCCGACGGCCCGCAGCGGTGCAAGCTCCCTCTCGCCGGCCGCCGGATCGCCGGCATAAACCACCTCCATCGCGAGCACGCCCTGACCGTCGGGCATGGTCAGCATCGCGGGTCCGGCATACAGCTCGTCGGACAGGCCGATGTACCACTCGCCGTAGAAGTCGAGCACGTCGCGCGCCTGTTCGATCGGCCAGGCGATCATCCCCGACAGGCAGTTGCGATCGAACGGGTGCAGCTGATACTCGAACCGGGTCACGACTCCGAAGTTGCCCCCACCCCCCCGAATGGCCCAGAACAGGTCGGGATCCTGCTCCTCGCTGATCGTCCGGACCTGTCCGTCGGCCGTGACGATCTCGACCGACCGGACGTTGTCGACCGCCAGGCCGAACTTGCGGTTCAGACGCCCGAACCCACCGCCCAGCGTGAACCCGCCCACGCCGGTGTGCGACACGACCCCGGCAGTCGTGACGAGGCCGTGCGGGAGCGCCGCCGTGTCGAGGCCGTTGAGCAGCGTGCCGCCACCGGCGAACGCCCTCTGCGCCTCGGGATCAACGGTGACCTCGTTCATGCGGGACAGATCGATCATCATTCCGCCGTCGCAGGTGGACTTGCCCGGCCAGCTGTGGCCACCTCCCCGTACCGCGACCAGCAGCTCGCGCTCGCGTGCGAAGGTCACGGCGTGGGTGACGTCCGTGCTGTTCAGGCAGCGCGCGATCAAGGCCGGCCGCTTGTCGTGCATCCCGTTCCAGATGCGGCGCGCCGTGTCGTAGTCCGGGTGGCTCGCCAACAGCACCTCACCCGTCAGGGCGTCGCCGAGCTCGTTGATCGCGGCCGCCTCGAGCTCGATCTCGTTTCCGGAGAGCGAGATGCCGGGGAGGCTGGTGTCGGCCGGCGTCCCACCCGACGGTCGACGCTCGCAACCCGCGAGACCGGGGATGGCGGCGGTCATCCCCGCTGCAATCGCGCTACGACAGAATTGACGTCGATCCATGATCGATCCCTTTCTCGTCAGGGGTGCCCGAAACATACCGCTGGCACGCGGTCTGTGCCGCTGTCCGTAAACATCGTCTCCACGAAGGAGGGATGGGGAGAGATAACGAGGACTTTCATTAAGACCTAATCCTCCCTCCCCTCCGAGTCCAGTTTGAGAAGAAGGACCGCGGTGTCGCGATCGCTAAAGGTATCGACGCTGCGTCGCGCGCCCCCGTCGATCGGCTCCAGATCAGCGATCGAGCCCACGTGAATGGAGAGCATCCGCACCTGGTATTGTCCCGGTGCATCCGAAAGGTCGATCGACACTGCTCCCCCCCCGGGGAGTAGCAGTGCGAAGTCCTCACCGAAGCGTCCACATACACCTCGGTCGCAGCGAACGTTGGCCGGCTCGAACCGAAGCAAATCGAGGGGCTGATAGAACGCCGCGAATTCTCCCAACCGGCGTAAACCCCGGTCTTCAGCAAGCAGATACTCCGTAAGAGACATGCCTTGATCGGCAGCTTCGGACGGCGGAAAGTCGACATCATCCGCGTGGGCTCGCATCAGGCTTCCCATGGTCGGAAACGCGAGCGCGGCGACGAAATTTCGGTGTGTGTTACGCAATCCGCGTTCAACCTCGTCGTCGTACCGAGCCGATTCATACCAGTACTCCTCGAACCAAACAGGTTTACCCCATTTGCGGTATTCGAGGGCTCGCTCGAATTGAGTCTCCGTCTGGACGGCCTGGACCTCGATGTAATCGATGTCGGGGTTGGTCGCGCTGGCCGTATCCACAAGCCGATGGTGGCTACCGATCGGATGGTCCCAGGGGTCCACGCGTCTGACCAACTCCGCATAGTAGGCAACCGCATCCTGCCAGGTCATGTCCCAAGGCGGGTCACGTTCGTCCACTTCGCCGAATAGCAGCCAGCGAACGTTGAACGCCGCATAGCGGGCGACGACGTATCGAAACCATCGGTCATGCCGTGCCCTGGTACGAAACCTCTCGAACCACATCGCGTTTTGAGGAAAGCTCCCGATCATGAGACCCGGCATTACGCCGTTTGCATTCGCGTAACGGACGAGGCCGTCGAGCCGCCGGAAGTAGTCGATGTTCAGCAATTCGGACTCGGGATCGCCTTCGGGGAACGGGGCCATGCCGCCTCGGTCATACCTTCCGAGCCAGACGGAGCCATGCAGCGTATTCAGCCCCAGTGTCCGGAGCGCGTCGATCCAGGCTTCGATCTCGTGCCGATGGAATTCTTCGCTGAACGACCACTGCGAGTCACCCACCGGGAAGAAGCGCGTGCCATCCGACAGTCGCCAAGCCTCTCCTTCCGCTTCCAGGAACCCGTGCAGGAGCCGGTTCTCATTCAACTCCGCATCGGTCGGAACTCGCACGCGCAACTCACCCGTCACTCCGTGGAGACCAGGGTCCGTGGACGTCGTCGAGAATCGCCACAGACCCGTGGCGATCGGCGCGAACCGAATTCGCCAAGTGTTATCGCCATCCCAGAATCCGGACACATCGATGAGACGTCCCGCGGCCTCGCCGGACACTCCCTCGAACCGAGCTGTTACACCCGGGCCCAACACGTATGGATTGCGGCTCGGTTCTTCCGCCCCCAGAACCACTTCAAAGACGCTAAAGCTCGTTACCGACCCCTCTGTGGCCGATATCCGGCCCACCGGGAGCCCCTCGGCAATGTCAATGCTCGGGACTCCCCCCGGTCCGTTGTCACTGCAGGCCATCACGAAGCCGCACGTGAGCATGGCGAGACCGTGTGCGAGAGACCGGAGGACCAGGCCGATCGATCGAACAGGGTCGCGCGGACGAGGCGGATCAGCGCGCCGGTCCCGCCGGCGAACCGACGGCCGGCGCGCTTGGGCACCGAGGATCTCGGGCGAGCAGAACGGCTCAAGCATCGATTGTCCGACCTTCACCACGTCTCATGAACGCACGCACGCTCAGGGTGTCGACGCGTCAGCCAGGAACTCCTGACATCGAGACACGTTACAGCGACTCGCTTCAACGTAGGTGTAGAAACTCAGATGGTGGATCGGCAGAGGGAACCTCCTGAACAGAATCTTCTTGAAGAAGTAGGCGACGACTGCACCTACGTCCGCCGCACTGTTCACGTGTTCGTGTCGCATTAATGTCCCGTAATCCAGGCCTGTGCGCATTCGATAGGCAAGAGCAGTCGCGCATCGCCAAGAGATTCCCCAAAGGAGGCCACCATCGCTGGGGATCACCGCCTGGAACACACCATCAGCCGAGAGTAGGAGACCCGATCTCGCGACGACGTGCGGGAGTCTTTCAAGGTGCTCGAGGACCGCGAGGGAGATGACTCGTGAGTAACGTAGATCATCCGGGATGTCTTCGATCATACGGAACAGGTTGCGCACGCGCGCGCGGTCAGGCGATCCCTCATAAAGCTCGGCGAAGGGCTCAACGCAATCGTAGGCTACAACGCCGGGCTCGTACTCCAGGTGATTCAGGCTTCCGGCACCGATCTCGAGAACCGGTCCATGATCAGAGAGGGTCGCTACCTGCCTGTGTCCCCAGGACTCCAGCCGGCGGATCAGGCCATACAGCGCGCCCCGTCCGCCACGGTTGATCCTGTATTCTTCCACATAGACTCGCTCGTGCCCTTCCGTTAGCGGGGGACGATCACGAGGATACGAATCAAGAAGCGTCCGTGTATTCTCGTGCGTCATGTAACTCACCACCTTCGGCTGCTGGTCCGACGACCTCACTTACGAGGTATCGTGGTCTTCCTCGGACTTCTTTGAGCATCCTTCCGACATAGTCGCCGATGAGGCCGATCAGAATGAACAGAATCCCGAACAAATACGTGGTGATCGCCACTACCGACGCCCACCCGGGCACGGCGCGCCCGGCGAAGTAGGCCCAAACGGAGTAAATGACGCCGCAGAAAGCGACAGCCGAGGTCGGGTGGGAGAGGCGGGCGGCGATCTGGGTCTCCCGAACGAATCGCTCGCCGCCAACGGTCGCGGCCAGCTCAGGCTGCAGCACCTTCAGCGCCACGGGTCGGCTCTCCGAGACATCCCACGCCTCGTACACCACGGCCATCCCGCCGCGGCCTAGCTCGCGTTTCATTTCGTAGCGGCCGGCCAGAGCCGCCTTGAGGCGCTCCTCCCAGATCGCCATCCACTGCCTCATGGTCGGGAAGCCTCTGGGGGTGCGTCCCCCCGCTCATACAGCTTAGGAGCCTCGCGGCGCCCCGACCAGAATGGCCTGTCTTCCGGGACCCGCCCTTCCCCGATTTGGCCTCACCCCTGAGATCGCCTTCCGAGGTCGCGGCGATCCGGGCCGGGTCGATAGCTTCTCGAATCAGACCGCCCGTGACGTAGTCCCGCCGTCGTCTGCGTTTACAGGGGAAAGGCCGGCCGTGCCGACGTCCGATCAGGAAGCATTCAACGACCTGCTATCTCGGGTCCAGGACGGGGATCGCGAGGCCCTGAACCGGCTCGTGCCGCTTGTATACGAGGAACTGCAGGAGCTCGCGCGAGTGCAGAGGCGCCGCTGGCAAGGATCGCTCTCTGTTCAAACCACATCGCTGCTTCATGAGGCCTACGTCCGCCTGGCCGGTCAGGAAGCGCCGCGGTGGACTGATCGCGCCCACTTCATGGCGGTCGCCGCCACGGCCATGCGGCAGATCCTCATCGATCACGCCCGACGTCGGAGCGCCCGGAAGCGCGGCGGAGACAGGAAGAAGGTGAGCTTGGACGAGTTCGAGGCGATCCTGGCCTCAGCATCGCCTTCGCTCGAGGCCCGCGACGAGGTGATCGTCGTCCTCGATGAGTGCCTGGCAGAGCTGAGGAAGGTCGACGCGCGGGCGGTCCGGATCGTCGAATGCCGTTTCTTCGCCGGGATGACCATCGCCGAAGCGGCCGAAGCGCTCGGAGTCTCCCCCGCCACCGTCACCAGGAGCTGGGGAACCACGCGCGCTTGGCTCTACCGAGAGCTGCGCACCCGGCTCGGCGACTGAGCCATGCCCCTCCGGCACGATGCCTCGACCTGGGCACGCCTCCAGACTCTCTATTCGCGGGCGCGCGCGCTTTCTGCGTCCAAGCGCTCCGCATTTCTCGAAGAGGTGTCGGCGGGCGATCCGGCCATGGCGGACGAGCTGGCCTCACTCCTCGAGATCACGGCCCCTTCTTCCCGCTTCTTCCGCAGGCTGGAGCGGACGCTCTTCCACCACTCGGAGGAGGAAGACACCGGTACGGTCCTCGCGCGGTTCGACCCGCTGGTGGGCGAAACCCTAGGCGATCGGTACGAGATCGAGGGCGTCCGCGGACGCGGGGGGATGGGGACCGTCTACCGAGCCAGGGACACCGTGTCGGGAGACGCGGTCGCGCTCAAGGTGCTCTCGCTGCCCCTCCGCTCCGACGAGCAGGCGAGAGCCCGATTCATCCAGGAGTCACGTGCCGCCGCCAAGGTCGACCACCCCAACGTCTGCGGGATTTTGGACGTCGGCGAGGCGGACGAGCGGCATCCGTTCCTCGTGATGCCGTTCTACGAGGGGATGACCCTCCAGAAGCGGCTACGCGAGGGAGGGCTATCGCTGGACGAGGCACTCGACTGGTTCGCGCAGTCCTGCGAGGGCCTGCAAGCGGTGCACGAGGCCGACATCGTGCACCGGGACGTCTCGCCCGGAAACCTCCTCCGTACGACTTCGGGCAGGGTTCGAGTGCTCGACTTCGGGCTCGCCAGGATTGCTGACGTGACCCTCGAGACCGGAAACCGGAAGCTCGGTACCCTTCCCTACATGTCCCCGGAACAGCTCCTCAGTGAAAAGGTCGACCGACGGACGGACGTGTGGGCGATCGCCTTGGTCCTGTACCAGATGCTGGCGGGGCGGCGGCCGTTCGGGGGCAAGGATCCGGGGGAAGTCCGCGATGCGATCCTGGGTGAGGAGCCCGAGGCCCTCCCGGAACTGAACCAGGAGGTATCCGAGGACCTGGCCCTAGCGATCAGCGCGGGGCTCCGGAAGCCGCGGCGCGAGCGGGCCCCCGACATCCCCACTCTCCTGAGGGGCGTACTCGCAGCGGCTGGCTAGCTCTAAGTCGCAAGATGGTTGTTCACCGGAAACCGACGAGTAAGCTGGAGGTGTCTAAAGCCTTCACAACCCACTCGTCGGGGGATCCGGTGAACGTGCACAAGAATGCGAAGCTGACGCCTGCGGGGCGAGCCCTGCTGGTCAGGAGAATCGAGACAGGGGAGCGAGCGGAGGTGGTGGCCCGGGAGATGGGTGTGAGCCGGCGGACGGCGTTCAAATGGCTCAAGCGCTACCGGGAAGAGGGACAGGAGGGGCTTGAGGACCGGAGCTCGAAGCCCCATCGACACCCGAGACGGATCCCCAGGGCACGGCGTCGTCAGATCGAGCGGTTACGGAAGAAGAGGTGGAGCAGCCCTCGGATCGCCGATCACCTCAAGATGCCCGTCTCGACGGTAACGGTAGAGGTGAGACGGCTGGGGCTGAATCGACTCTCGAGGCTGGCCCCTCCGGATCCGGTCGTGAGGTATGAGCGGGCGCGCCCAGGCTCGTTGGTCCACATGGATATCAAGAAGCTGGCGCGGATCACGCACGTCGGGCACCGAATCCACAAGGATCGCAGCCGAAGAGGACGTGGCGCGGGCTGGGAGTTCTACCACGCCGCGATCGACGACGCGAGTCGGGTAGCCTACGGAGAGATCCTCAGGAGCGAACGCAAGGAGGACGTGACCGCCTTCCTGCTCCGCGTGGTCGCCTTCTTCGAGCGCCAGGGGGTGAAGATCAGCCAGCTCATGACCGACAACGGCTCCGCGTACCGGTCGAAGCTCTTTCGACGGACCCTCGATGAGCTCGGGATCCGGCACCTCTTCACACGCCCTTACACGCCCAAGACCAACGGGAAGGTCGAGCGCTTCATCCGCACCGCCGCTGAGGAGTGGGCCTATGGTCGGCCCTACCCCAACTCGAAGGCGCGGACGAACGCGCTATTCGCTTGGTTACGCTACTACAACCTCACCCGGCGACACGCCGGAATCAGACGACGCACACCCTTCCAGCGTCTCGTCGAGCTCAGGGTGAACAATGTCCTTGCGACGCACACCTAGTCCGCAGCTACGCAAGGCTGGTGACCGGGGGGCGCGATCAACGATTGCCGCCCCGAGCAGTGGATATTGAGTCTTGGGAGCGGCCATAATCGCGTGAATGGCAAGGGGTCACGCACAGCCTGGTTGATCCTTGGGCTGAGCTGATCGCATCGTGCTGCTCAACGCGCAGGGCGCTCCTGACAGGCGGTTGGCTTCTGGCTTTCAAAACTCACGCTGTCAAGGCGTGCGGTCCTGCACCGGGTTCGCGCCCGCGGAGGTGTGAGTCGGCACCACACGTTCAGGCTCGCTCAGCCCGTTCCGTGAAGAGCTCCATATACTCTTGGAACGAGAACACTCGGTACTTCCGCTTCCCGGTAATCTCGCGGAGTATCCCGATCTCTTCCATCGCATTCGCGAGGGAGTTGGCGGCCGGCTGGGAAAGGCCCGTCATGGTTTCGATCATACGGACCGTCACGTAGGGCTGTTGAAAGAGCTGGTCGATCAGAGTCTGAGCGCGAGCCGAGCGGCGACCGAGTCTCTCGTTGACGAGCTGTCGTTTGGTCTCCCTTAGTCCGACGATTCTGGCAGCGGTATTCGTCGCCTGGTTGGACACGCTTGCGACTCCCTCGAGG
>JBDHHV010000040.1:0-23639 GCA_039589195.1 Gemmatimonadota bacterium
ACTTACATCGATCAGCGGAACCGGGATCCCAAACCCTTCGTCTGGACGGCCACCGTGAAAGACATACTCTCCAAAGTCGCGCGTGCTAACGACACTTTGGTTACACTACACTAGGTAGCGTACAACTCAAATCTACAGAAGGGCTCAGGCTGGCACTGGTACGAAGTCATCGACTCCGGGTAGTTCGCCGTCCTCGTCAAGTACTCCCGCCGAGAAGGCAGCCTCTACGACTATCGAGTCGAATTGAGAACCACTGTTTCTCAGAAGTTCCTGCCGGACCTTCTCAAGTGACAATGCGCTGCGATAAGGTCGGTCCGTCAGCATGGCGTCGACCGAATCGGATATCATGATGATTCTCGCTCCCAAGGGAATCGCATCACCAGCCAACCCAACGGGATAACCGCTGCCATCGTACCATTCATGATGATGTCGGATACATCGGAGAATCTCCGGGTCCAGCGACCGCACCGACCGCATGATGGCGACGCCCTTATCCGGGTGAGCCCTGATAAGCTCCCTTTGCCTTGGGGTCAGAGGTCCCGCCTGACGAAGAATCTCTCCATATGCGAGGTCGATCTTCCCGATGTCATGCAGCAGCGCCGCGGTCTCGATTAACCGAACGCGTCGGCCCCGAAGCCCTAGGCGGGAGGCAATTCGCCGCGAACGCTCAGCGACTCGAATGGAGTGTCCTGAGGTGTATTGGTCCCGAGCCTCCAGGGTTTTTACCAGGACCCTGAGGAGATCTTGGTTGAGTTGCTGTAACTCCAAGTTCACACCGTAGCTGTATCGCAGCCCGATGATTGGAACGATTGCACTCAGAAGCGCGACGGGTCCCCAGCGTACGTAGAGGAAGGCGACCGCCAGGGCGAGGGAACTCATGGCGACGTCGAAGATGATTATGCTCCCGGCCGCCTCCCGCCAAACATCTGGGAACGAGCGCTCTTCGGCGATGCTCAGGAAGTGAGAAACGCACACGCTGTTCACCAAGAAGTATGCGAGCACGCCGAGTATGAACGGAGGAAAGGAAGCGCGTAGGTCTAGAGTGCTCAGGGAAGTTGTACCGCCAAAGGCCGTGTATGTCGCTGCCGCAGCAACAGTAGAAAGAGCGGACTGTGCTAAATTGAATCCCGCCTTATGGAACGGCTTCCGTAGAAACAGAAACTCCGTGACGAAAGTGTCAACAATCGTAATCGTGATCGCCGCGACCGGGCCCAGAAGAACAAGCGCCGCAAGGTATGGGATGAAAGAAACGTCTGTGGACGCGCCGCTTTCTGTGACAGTGAGAGCGAGGAGGGAGCTTACGATCGCGAGAGCTAGCAGTGTTCCGAACGCAATAAGGGCGGGTGAGGTGATTGGAGCGGGGAAGACGATGACGGTCAAGGCCGTGGCGACCGCAGCCGTCACAAACAGGAGGACCACGTAGTAATGGAGTCGTCGGCTGATTCTAGCCATGCAGTTGAGCCCCCGGATCCCTAGACCTTTACACTCTTAACCGTCCGGCCAGCAGTGAGAGAATCAACCACATTTGGCCCACCTCCTTTCGAGACTGGAGTCGCACCCATCCGCTAGAGGATGCGCTGAAAGCTCCGCTCGGAGGTGTCGCTCAGCTACGTAAGTGGCCTAGTGATCCAGGGGCTAAACCCTCTTCTCGTCCAGGTACTTTGAGACAGAAAGAAACGACGGCTCAATCGAACCCGTTGCCAAGACGTGCGCAAGAAGAACAGGCCGCCCTAACGCAAGCCACACGAAGCGCTAACCAGTCTCTCGTAGCCAGCGATTGGTGGCGTTGAGGCAGGCCAGTACCACGGCCTCCTCGACGGAATCGCTCACCTCGGCGATCCCCTGAAGCGTGGTGGACGTGCGGCCTGCAAACGCGTGCACGACGGCCACCATCAACCGCCTTCCGAAAAGGTCTACCTGGGCCACGCCTTCCACCGCGAAGGTGGACTCGCCCTCGGTCAGCTTCGAGAGGGCGTTGAGGACCGCCTGCGCGGCGACCTCCAGCCGTGACTTGGCGTAATCGGGTCCCTGGGCTTCCCCTTCGAACGTCTCGTCACCTTCACCCAATTGGACCCGGCACAGCACACGCTCGCCGGCTTTTCGGTCCACATGGAAGGATTCGAGGACGGGTCGGCGTACCTCGGGGACGGCGGGTTGTTCTTCAGGTTCTTCAAGGGGCAGCTTCGGGAGATCCTCGGCCCGGATCTGGGCGATGGAGATCTTCCGGTGGTCGACCTGAAGGCCGAACTGCGCGAGAAGGGCAGACTCGATGTTGCGGACGATCTGCTTCGCGCCGAGGCCCGAGCTGCTCAGTACGTGGATCTCATCGATACCACCCTGACCGTCGGGAACGATCTTGAGGGAGTCGACTCCCTCGACCGTCAGCAGGAGTTGCTCGACTCGGCGGAGACCCCACGGGTCGACACCCCGAACCGCGGGGTCTGGGTACTCTTGCGTCATTGAGGCGTCCCTTCCCTCACCACCGGATGCACCCGATTACCCCCATGCGCTTTGGCAATGTACAGCGCGGCGTCTGCTTCGGCGAACAGGTCGTCCGCCGTGAGGAGGGAATCTTCGCTTCCGGCATGCGATGCGATGCCGATGCTTGCACTGGTGCCTACTTCGCCATCCGGCACAGGGACCCGGATCTCGGCGACACCGTGGCGGATCTGATTCGCGACCCGGACCGCGCCCTCGAAATCGGCGTCGATCAGGAGGATGACGAACTCATCTCCCCCGAATCGCCCCGCGATGTCGGTGCTTCGGATGGCCACCTCCAGCACGCGTGCCACGCGCCGGAGGATATCGTTGCCCACAGGATGCCCGTACCGGTCGTTGACCTCCTTGAAGCCGTCCAGGTCCACGAACAGCATCGCGAGCTTCCCGCCGGCTCGGTTCGCTTGCCCGAGCTCCTCCCGCGCGCGCTCCACGAGCGCCCGGTAGCTGTAGAGGTCCGTGAGGGCGTCGTGCGTCGCGTCGCGGACCGCGCGGAAGTAGTTGCGGCTCATATGGAGCAGCCCCAGGGCCAGGTCGGGTCGGGTGCGCATGAGCGACTCGGCCATGCTCAAGTAGCCGGCGAAGTCCCGGGGTGTGCGTTCCCACACGATCCCGTTCGCCTGGAGCTGGACTTCCTCGAGCACCCGCTCGATCTCTCCCACTTCCTCCGCGGGCAACGCGGTGGGCTTCGGCTTGTATTCGACGGATAGATCGAGTCCGGCCGTCACATCGATCACGAAGCCGTTGGCGCGACCGGGCTCTGCGAGCTCCAGGATCCCCCGGCGCCAGTACAGCTGCTCGTGCGGGCCGAGCGCCGGGTGATCGAGCGCCCCATCGAACGGGAGCACGTCCACGAAGCCGAGGTGCGAGCCGGTGTCCTCGATGAGGCTCGACAGGGCGGCGAGCGTGTGGAGCCCCCGCAGCTTGTGAAATGTCCGTGACGAGGCTCTCTCCTCGTCCAGCATCGGAAGAGGCATGCCGCCGGCCGCGGACAGGAAGCGTCGGCGCTCCGGGGGCAGCTGCTGTAGGAGGAGCGGCTGCGCTCGCGGTGGCGTGCCGCGCTCCTCGAGGAGCTGTTCCAGCTCCATGAACGAGATCGCCGCCGAGTATTGTCGCTCGCCATTCACTTCCGGCACGTCGAGACCAGCGTAGATGAGGTGCTCGGCGGACTCTCCCGTGTGCCGCAGGTAGCGGGCGATTGCGACGGCCGGAGGGACGACCGGGGCCAGGAACGGCAGCAGCTCGGGGTGCTTCGCGCGGCAGTACTCGACGACGAGCGGGCTGGTGGACCGGATCCAGGTGCGTTTCTCGGTATTCTCCCGCCACAGCCGCAGGTACTCCAGCGCTACCAGCTCATCACCCAACGACTCGAAGTAGAGCGCTCGGAAGCCGGCGTCGAGGATCGCGTTGATGACTTGCTCGGGACCTGCCGGATAGAAGTGGACAAAGACCTCGGCGGGGAGGATGAGGACGGCTTCCGCATCCGCGTACAGGATGTCCCGAACGGTCTCGAGGTTGCCGAGCGGAGGCTCCCATGGGCCCTCGTCCTCCCAATCACGGTCCGGATCGACCTGTCCCTCTCCCGTCGAGCTTTGTCCCTCGAGGTCGTCTATGGTACCATCGATGAAACCGTCCGAATCCGGGCGTGCGTCGGCGTCGGGGTGCGCGTCCGCCTCGTCCGGGCGCGCGTGTCCGTCATTCGGGCGCAACTCTCCCGATCCGGGATGCACGCTACCGTCCCGATCGCTGGACCCGGGCCGCGTGAATGGCGGGTCCTCGTCCGTCCAATCTCGGTCCACGTTAGCTACTCGCCGTGTGGCCGAGGGCTGTGGAGATCCACCGTCCTCCTGGGGAAAAGGAATGTGCGAGACCCGCCCACAGGGCCTCCCGAGGTCCCTCGCAGAATACAAGAAATACGCCCAGTGAGGGGTTGCGCCACCCGCCGGTTTGCCTGAGCGCGTAACTCGTTGCATGGCAATAGGACGCGGGAATGAACAGGGCCGTTGGACCGGTTTCCGACACCGGGGACCCTCTGGAGGTGAGAATTGTGTGTGGCGGTTCGGCAACGGGAATGGCGTCGGCGTTGTGCCTGCCGCCACAGCGTGCCACAGCAAGGCTCAAACCTGCGCACAACGTGTAGCTACTCGGAACCGCGCCTCCGGACACGAGCACCAAATCCGTGGAGGATCAATGTCGTCTGCGCACGCGAGCCCAGGCGTGGCTCAACTGGCGATAATCGCTGAGGCATTTCGCGGCCTGGAGGGAACCTCGCCGAGGTTCGAGAGCGCGTGAAGGAGATACCCAGGCGGTTCGCGCTCACGGTGATCGCCACGCAAGCGTTGGGCACCGGCATCTCACTCCCGGTCCTCGGCAGCTTCAAGATCGATCGTCTGTGGCCGCTTCGCGTCAATCCCACCTTCGAGCCCGAGCAGATCCCCGCCGGCTATCTCGGCTTTCCATGGGGTCCCGGCGTCAAGCCGCCAGGTGATCAATCTCTCGAGGGACTCTCGACAATCGCTGGTCTGTGGTTGCTGCTCGGCGTGACGACCCTGGCGATCGCCTGCGCCACCTTGACTGTACTGTTCGTGCGGCGCGGGTCCGAGCGCCACGCCGAGGTCGTCGTTCACGCAGCCGTTGGCGCCAACCGCGTCAGCCTCGTGCGGGCGGTGCTGCGCGAGCCTCTGGTCCTCACTGCCGTCGGGGCCGCTCTCGGGGCTATCCTGGGCCTGGCAGGGTGGATCTTGCTCCGGGCCTCGTGGACGGCGGGACTGCAGCCACCACGCGCACTCATCTCACCTCTCGGGCTTTTCGCGATCGTAACACCGTGCCTTTTCGTACTCGCCGCCTCGCTCTATCCCCTCCGGCACATGCGCGCCTGGATCCGCGCGCCCGGTCGGATTCGCAAGATCGGGGCGGTCTGGGAACGAATGGTGATCGCAGGCTACGTGGCGGGCCTCGTCGTGTTGCTCACCGTTGCCGGGCTCCTGATCCGCGGGCAGGGGACAGCGGATCGTACAGCACGTTCGGGGCTCGAGACGCGGGACACGCTCCTCGTGGAGATGCAGGTAACGGAGGGCTTCGATCCGCGCGCTACCCTGGATGCCCTCGCCAACCTGCCGTCCACGGGGAGCGCCAGTCTGGCCAGCACGGGAACTCTGCGCGGTCTCGGCATGACCGATGTGACTCTCGCCGAGTGCGATTGCTCCAGCGGGGGGCTTCCGGCCCCCTATCTCCGAATGAGCGTGCAGTACCACGCCGTCAGCCCGGGGTTCTTCACGAACCTGGGGATTCCGATACAGCGGGGTAGAGAGTTCGAAGCCGCCGATGAGCGAGGACAACCCCTGGTGGCCGTCATCGACCGGTCGCTGGCGGCCCGGTTGCGCGGAACGGATCCGCTGGAAGCGCGGATCCGGGTCGGGGGCAAAGACGTGCGCGGCCCCTGGTACTCCATCGTCGGCGTGGTGCCGGATCTGGATCCGCCTGGCCTGGGAACAAGCGGAACGCCGGCTCCCAGCGTGTACCTCTCCTCGTCTCAGCACGTGCCGTCGGCCGCGACGTTGGTGGTACGAGCGCGAGCCCCTGAGCGGTTGGAGCCCCGGATTCGGGGGATGCTCGCGGGGCTGGAGTCCGGTGCGGAGGTGACGCATGTGACTACCCTCGAGGAGCTGCTGGATCGCTGGAGTGCGCCTCTCCGTTGGTTCGCCTCGCTGACGGCCCTGCTCGGTCTGGGGGCGCTCGTTCTTGCCGTGCAGGGGCTCCATGGCGCGATCTCACTCGATGTTTGGCGCCGCACGGCGGAGATCGGGGTCCGCCGAGCCGCCGGCGCGACTCGCCGCGATATCGCGAGGCTTATCGCGGTCGAGACCGCGAAGACCATGGCGCTCGGGCTGGTGGTCGGGCTTCCCTTCGCCGTGGGCTTTGCTCGAGGACTGGAACCGGCGGTGGCGGGGGTCCAACCGGCTGACCCGCTGTTGTACGCGTCGATCGCATCCATTCTGGTGGCCACTGCCGTGGCCGGGGCCTGGGGCCCGGCCCGACGGGCTGTGCGGCTCGACCCCGCACGCGCGATCGCTTCGCCTGGCTAGCCTTTTGTTGGAGGCCGCCCTGGCCGAGCGGTAAGCCCGGCGTCTCTGCGCTCGTGCCCTTCGCACGTCTCCCACGGCGGATCTACTAGCTCTCTAGTTGACACAAAGGGAGCCTCGTGGTATATCTACTAAAATAGTAATAGCAACGATCAACCTAGTAGATCCGGAGCGAGTAATTGCCCCGGAAACCACACGCGAAAGGTCGGATCGTGGCCACCAAGGAAATCAGCTTCACGAATCGCGAGCTCGACGTGATGGCGGTGCTGTGGGAGGTACAGTCAGCCACCGTCGCCGGGGTTCGTGACCGTCTGGGTGATGACCTCGCCTACACGACCGTGCTAACGGTTCTGCGCACCCTGGAGGAGAAGGGCTACGTAGGCCACACCCAGGAGGGGAAGGCGTATCGCTACCACCCGCTCGTGGAGCGTGAGCGAGCGGGCGAGACCGCTCTGCGCCGTCTGGTAGGGAAGATGTTCAGCGGGTCACCCGAGCTGCTCCTCACCCAGCTCGTGTCGGATCGCAGTCTCTCGCAGGAGGATCTCGAGCGCATGAGAGCACTCCTCGAGGAGAGGCTGGGCAAGAAGGGAGTCGAGCGATGATCGCTGCCTGGATCGGATACTGCCTCCTCGTGTCGGCGCTGCTCGGGCTCGCCGCCCTCCTCGCGGAACGCGCACTGGGCCATTACCAAAGGCCGGTGCGTTGGGCCTGGGCGGGGGCGATCATCGGCTCGCTGACGTTGCCGGCCCTCGCGTATCTCGTCCCATCGGCACTGCGGGGCGTCGGCGCTCCGATCGCGGTCGAGTTGTTGCCGCTCGATGGCGTTTCCGGAGCCTCCGTCGACGCTGTGGCGGCCGGACCCGCAGCCGGACTCGACCTGCTGGCGTGGCTGACCTCGGCGAACGCGCTGTTCTTGGCCATTTGGCTCGGCTCGATTCTCATTCTCGGTGGTTACCTCGCGACGACGTTCGGCCGGCTGCGCGGGGAGATGCGGTCGTGGATACCGGGGCGCATCCTCGACGCCCCGGTGCTTGTCTCACCCGACCGCGGTCCTGCGGTCATCGGCCTGCGCCGCAGCGTCATCGTTCTCCCGCAATGGATCGCTGAGGTCCGGGACGACGTGTTGCGTCTCATCTTCCGTCACGAGCGAGAGCACCAGCTCGCCGGCGACCAGCGACTGTTCGCTCTCGGGGTCGTGGGTACCGTCGCGATGCCCTGGAACCCGATCATGTGGTGGCAACTTCGGCGGCTGCGTCTCGCGATCGAGTTCGATTGCGACCATCGAGTGATCGCGGCGGGCGTCCCCGCGCGCGAATACGCCGAGGCCCTCCTGGAGGTGGGATCGCGTGTCTCGCACCCACCCCTCGCGGCCGCAGCGTTCGCGGAGCGTCGCTCGGCCGTGGAGCGCCGGCTGCACCGAATGACACAACCGTTGAGTCGGCTGCGGGGGCCGCGCGCGCTGGCAACCGCAGGAGTCGCGGCGCTGCTGGTCGGACTCGCCTGTCAATCGCCCGTTCCACCCATACGAACGGCTGACACCGACCAGTCCCCGCAAGCGGACGCGGTGTCGACGACCGACCTGATGCGCCCCCAGCTCGACGACCCGTCGGAACGCCCGCGCTTCGTCCCGTTCGACACGCCGCCCCGGCTGGAGAATTTCCAGGACGTGCAGCAGGCCCTGCGCGCGGAGTACCCCGCAAGCCTGCGAGCGGCCGGAGTCGGCGGTCGAGTGGAGCTTTGGCTCTACGTCATTGCCGAGGGCACGGTCGCGAACAGCCAGATCAAGACGAGCAGCGGAGAGCGCGCGCTGGATGACGCCGCTATCGAGGTCGCGGAGCATATGAGATTCGCCCCCGCCGTGTACGAAGAGAGCCCCACCGCGGTTTGGGTGAGTCACTGGATCGCGTTCAAGGCGGACGACCAAGACGCAGGAGAGGAAGCCACGGCTGGACGAGCCGGTGGTCGGTTGGGTCCGAATCCGTTGTTCGTGATCGATGGCGTCGTACAGCCATCGGCGACGACGATGGAGCAGATCGATCGGCAGAACATCGAGACCATCGAGATCATTAAGGGAGACGCCGCCCGAGCCCTGTACGGCGATCGCGCGGGAGACGGCGCCATCTCGATCACCACCAAGAGCGCCGCCGACAGAGCGACCGATGCGGAGCCACCGCCACCACCACCTCCGCTGACCGCGATCAGAGAGCCGGGGTCCGAAGCGACCGACGAGCCCCCGGCTCAGGAGCCTGGACGCTTGCGTGTCCGCGTAGGGGGTGAGCCGCCCGCGCTAATCGCCGAGCCCGGGGAGCCGCCGGGCTCCCTCGACCTGCCTGAGCCGCTGGTCGTGATCGACGGGGTGATCCAGGACGACTTCACGGTCGTACGCGACATGAACCCCGATGACATCGACTCGATCGAGGTGCTGAAGGGTTCCGCAGCGCTCGAGGTGTACGGGGTCCGAGGCTCGAACGGCGTGATCAGGATCACGACCGAAAAGCCCTAGACCTCCTTCTCCTTCCACTTCCCGCCCCGGAAGAGAAAGACTCCCACGATCGCCGACAGCGAATAGGCGATCGCGATGGCCCAGAAGACCCCCTCGGGGCCCACGCCGAGGGTGCGGGCCAGGATCCAGGCCAGCGGGATCTGGAAGAGCCAGAACACGAAGAAGTTGATCTTGGTGGGAGTGGCCGTGTCGCCCGCACCGTTGAACGCCTGCAGCGTCACCATCCCCCACGCGTAGAAGACGTACCCGTAGCTGATGATGCGCAGCGCCCGGGTCCCGACGGCGGTCGTCTCGGCGTCCGCGCTGAACGGAGCCACGATCGCGCCCGCGAAGGCGACGAGGATCACCGTGACTATCGCCATGAACCCCATGTTCCAGGCTCCGGTGACCCACACCGCGCGCTCCGCCCGATCCGGCTTTCGTGCGCCCAGGTTCTGGCCCACCAGCGTGGCGGCGGCGTTCGCGACTCCCCAGGCGGGGAGGAGGATGAAGAGCACGATCCGTATCGCGATGACGTAGCCGGCGAGTACCACGCTGCCGAACGTTGCCAGGATACGAATGAGAACCACGTAGCTGGCGGTCGCGACCAGCATCTGGCCGATTCCGCCCACCGAGATCCGGATCAGACGGCGGATAACATCCAGATCCAGCCGGACATGCGACCTCCTCACCTGGATCCGCGGTCCGCGAGACAGGCCCCGGAGTTGGTAGATGACTCCGATCCCGCGTCCGATGGTCGTGGCCACCGCGGCGCCCGTTAGCCCGAGCTCCGGAAAGGGGCCGACGCCAAAGATCAGCATCGGATCCAGGACGATGTTGATGGCGTTGGCGAGCCACACCGAGCGCATCGCCATCGCCGCATCGCCCGCGCCGCGGTAGATGGCGTTGTTCAGGAACAACAGCATGATCACGATCATGCCCCCGTACATGATCCGCGTGTAGGTCGTGCCCACCGCCACGACCTGCTCGTCGCCCCCCATCAGACGGAGGAGATCGGGCGCCCATATGAATCCCGCGACCCCGAGGAGGACCGAGATGACGATGCCGACGATGATCGCCTGTACGGCCGCGCGGGCCGCGCCCTCCTTGTTCTTCTCGCCGATCCGCCGCGCCACCATCGCCGTCGTGGACATGCTGAGACCGACGGCGACCGCGTAGATGAGCTCGAGGACGGACTCGGTGAGTCCCACGGCCGCGAGAGCCGATGCCCCGAGGCGAGCCACGAAGAACGCGTCCACGATCGCGAACACGGACTCGCCGGCCATCTCGAGCACCATCGGGACGGAGAGGAGCAGGACGGCGCGGTTCAGGCTCCCGGTCGTGAAATCCTGCTCGGTGCCACGCAGAGACTCCCGAACCGATGCCCAGAAACCTCCCGGGGCTGTGTCCGCGGATGGAGGCGCCGTGTCCGCGGGTGAAGGCACTGGCGGCCCGGGCCCGGATTCGGTCACCGGGTCCAGATCAAGACGAGGGTGCAGTCACCCCCCCGGGGCAAATCTGCGATGTCCGCGGGCAATAGCTGATTCCAGAGTCGCTTGGGTGCCTCGTGGCACGGAAACGCCTCGATCCCTCTGATCCGGTTGAAGGAGATCTCGTTCAGCTGCGAGGGGTCGTCGTACCCCAATCGTCGAATCGGTCTCCCGTCGAGCAAGAACACTCTCCCCCGCGCGTATCGGACCGCCAACTCGCGTTTGAACTGGAAGAGCGTTCGGAACATGGTGTACGGGACGATTTCCTCGTGGCTCCCGAAGTACCCATCCTCGATCGCCGCCTTGCGCTCGTAGAACCCCCGCTCGATCAGGACTGGATCCCGCCCGGTGATGGTGACTCGTAGGGGCTCGACCGCCAGTACCTGAGTGGTCAGATCCACCCGGATCTCGGAGAGCTGGTCGGCGGCGATCTCCAAGGAGTCCTCGCGCGTAGCGAACGCGATGTGACGCACCGCCAGACCGTACGATCCCGGAGGTACACGTCGCAGACCGACCCGGCCGAGCGAGTCGGTCACGCCACCGAGCGGGATGGGGGAAAGCTGCACCGAAGCACCCTGCACTGGCGCTCCGGTCTCGGCGGATACGACCGAGAATACGAGATATGCCGACTCGCCCAGGTCCACCTCCAGATCGATCTCCTGCGGACGATCGAGCCGCACCGGCCTCTCCACCCCCTCGAGACCGGCGTAGAACGGTGTCACGCTCGCCTCGCCGAACGCCGTCAGGTTGCACAGCAGGTAACGGCCCTCCTCGTCCGACACGGTCTCGACTGTCTCGTCCACGGCGGCTCCGCGCTCGTCCCGGTACCGCAGCAGGACGCGCGCCTCCGGCAGCGGTGCGTCCGCCCGCCGGTCACGAACGACCCCGGAAAGAGGGACGACGATCCGCGAGGATTCGGAGGGCGGGCACTCGGCGCCCGGGGGGGCCGCTTCCCCGGCTCGAACCTGGGCGTGGCCCCGCCCCGGTGAAAAACCCAGCGCGGAGAATGCGAGGAGCAGGCCGATCGAAGCTCGAGCGGGGACGATTCGTGTCATAGAGCCGACAAATCTAGTCGGCTCGGCGCGCGCCGGCTCGGCTGCTACTGCCCACAAACGGCGCAAGCGCGGGAATCCGGCCACGCCGGACGCCCGCGCTCGGAAGTCCGGCCGGGCGCTAGATCCCCAACCAGTACGTGAGCTTCACCAGGAAGACGTTGTCCGTGGGCGCCCCGAACAGCAGGTCGCTATCCCGACCGAAATCGAAGTCGCCGAACGGGTCTGTCGAGTTGCGGTCCTGGGTCCAGACAAAGAACAGCGTGGACCCGGGCAGGTATTCCCACCGGAACACGAGGTTGCCCCGCAGCGAGCGGAAGTTGAAGTCCGGATTCGAGAACGAGAACTCCTCGGCCGGGCCGGGCCCGTCCGGATCGACGAAGAATTCCTTGTCGAAGCCCTCTCCCTCGTCACGAATCGTCCCGATGTCGGAGCCGTATACGCTCTTCCCGATCTCTCGCGGCGCGTCGAATTCCTTGAATCTCGAGTAGCCCTGAGCGGAGAAGAGCGGCTGCACGAACAGCTCGAGCGACATGGTCGGTGTGAACGTCATATTCAGCCGGGTCGTCATCGAGAACGATTTCTGATCCAGCTCCCCGAACACGTACCGGCGTCCGAAGAAGTCTTCCGCGGTCTCGTCGTCGACGGCCTCGACATACTGGTCCGGGTTGATGGATCTGCCGTACGACGGCGATAACGTGAGAAGAAGGTTCGACCGGGGCTTGACCGTGATGTCCAGGCCGAGGTCGTATCCCCAGCCTCCATCTTCATCCCAGAAGTAGGAGGGATTGAGGTTCGCGATCACGGGCTTGCGGTTGTCCGTCCCCACGTTGGACTGCAGGAACGTGAACGCGGGCTTCCTCACCACGGGCCCGCCCCGCGTCAGCCGATCGTCCAGCGTGGACGGACGGTGGATCGCCATCGCGTTGACGTCCCAGTAGAACGGGGTCTGAACCCAGACGAAGCCGTGGAACTGCCGGTCCGTCAGATCGCCGTCGAAGTTGTACTGCTGTTGTGTCCCGATGGTGGTCCAGATGGACCGATACCAGGATCCCGGAGTCGTCCACTGCCGGATCAGGTTGGCGTTCATCCAGATGAAGTCGGTCCGGGTCAGGAACGCGATGTCGTTGTTCTCGAACCCGGGGCTCCGGACGTTGAGCGCCGTCTCCCAGCGCCAGTCTCCCGCATCCTTCGCCACGCGTGAGTAGAGACCCCACCCTCGCATCGAAGTGAGCGTCGGGTCGAACGCGTCGCTGAACAGCCCGTTGCCGCCGTGCTGCCGGTCGGGGCGCTGGAAATATCGAGCGCTCGATCGCTGGGCGCGCTCGATGGCTTCGGGGGAGCCGGAGATGTTCGTGAACGCCGAGCTGAACAGCAGGTGGTAGGTGCGATCGTTCCACCAGTACTCACCATCCACCCCCAGACCCTCCGCGTGCGCGTTCAGGAACTCCTCGAAGGCCGGATCGTCGAAGTTACGGCGCACCGTGGTGGCGATCGCGCCGATCTGGAGATCGCCGTCGAGCAGGTCCTGTTTCACGCGTCCGACGAAGTAGCCGGTCGAGGGCTCGACTTCCTGCTTGAAGAGGTCACCCGCCGTTCCTGATACCCTCGCCCTCTCGCGCTGCGTGAGCGCGCCGAGGACGCCGATCGAGGTACCCCCGCCCGTCTTCCCGGTGATCTTCGCGGCCCCGAGGATCGTGCTCGAGTTGGGAACGTCGGCGTACTCACCCGCATCGTCGGCCAGGTGACCGCCCTGCGGTTGACGCCCGATTCGGCGCGTGAACAGCATGCCGAGGGATGAGGTATTGCTACAGAACTGGCACCAGAAGTTGCCGAAGCTGAAGTTCCCGCGCCCTTCGATGAAGAACTCGCGCTTCTCGGGAAAGAAGGTCTCGAAGGCGCTCAGGTTCACGACGGCCGGGTCCACTTCGGCCTGCCCGAAATCCGGGTTGATGGTGGCGCTCAGCGTCAGGTTCGAGGTGAGGAGATACTTGAGGTCCGCCCCGATCCGGTATTCACCCTGTGTCTTACCACCGAAAGGGTCCCCCTCATCCACCTCGCCGTTCAGGTCCATCTGAGTCGTGGCGTAGGGGAGGATCTCGAGGCGGTTCGTCCGCGCCTGGATGTTGCTGAGACCGTCGAGGTGGCCGTAGCGCGAGGGCCCGCCGGACTCGTTGAGATGCCAGAACGACCACACCGAGACCTCGTTCAACCGCTGCACGAACCGGCGAACCTGGAGACCCCACACTTGATCGGGCTCCCTCGGGAACCGGAGCTGCGAGAACGGGATCTCCAGCTCGGCGGTCCAGCCGAGCTCGTCGACGTGCGAGCTCGCCCGCCAAACGGGATCCCATGAGTCGTCGTAGTTGAAGGCGTCGCCGCGGACGCCGGCCGGGTTGATCGACAGCTCGACCTGGCCTCGGTGGTCGAGGAACGTGTCGAAAGTCAGGCTGAGTTGATCGCTCTGTGCGTCCGAGTCACGCCGCACGAGGCGTGCGGTGACCCCGTCTTCCCCGAGGTCGTCATACATGCGCGCTCCGACGAAGAGCGTCTCGCCATCGAATACGAAGCGCACCTCGGTCTTCTGGGTGGCGGGTAGCGCCTCGTCCGGCTCGCGCTGCCAGAAGCTCGTAATGGCGGGCGCCTGCGCCCAGATCGCCTCGTCGAGCCGGCCATCCAGCTCGATGGTGCCCTGGAGCTGAACCGCCAGCGCACGCGGAGCGATGCTTTCGTGCCCTGCATCGCCCGAGGTCGGTGTGACTACGGCCCTCTCGAGGGCGCGTCCGTCCGGCCCGTTCCCCTCCTCCGATCGACCCTGGGCCGCCGCGGAGCTCGCCGCGGCGAGCGAAAGGATGAGGAGGGCTGCGAGTGGGGCCAGGAGCGAAACGAGGGAGTGGGGACGCCTGCCGGTATATGAGAGCAATCGCATCTACAAAACGGTCCTGAACTGGCGTTCGCGGTCGTTCGTTCCTCCACCTTCGACGCCACCGCTCCGCAGATGGTTGCACTGACGCTTCGAGCCGGAACGTGCCTACCGGCCAAGATGTTCCCCAATCGCAGGCAAGCACCTCGGCGCCACCGCGCCCGGCACCCACCCCGATACGCCCCGCAAACCGCGCGCGGCGACCAGGAGTGCCAGGGTGCGCAAGGGAAGGCGCTTCAAGCCACGGCTCACGCTCCGCCCTCCGGTTCCTCCAGGGGCGGGTCGCAGGGACCCGGGTCATCGCGATAGCCACGCAGGTGAAGCATCTGGTCCTCCCAGCGGCTGTGGCCCTCCAGGATCCTTCTGAGGGTTCCTCCTAGCTCCCGGATCTCCTCGGGGGAGAGGTGCGCGGCAAAGTTGGCCTTCACCCAGGCCCGGAGGAGCCGGCGTGATCGCTCCAGTACGTCCCGCCCTTCGTCCGTGAGCTCGGCGTTGATCACCCGGCGGTCCTCACGGGACGGCCGGCGAGCCACGAGCCCACCGAACTCGAGGCGGTCGACCATCTTCGTGATCCCGGCCTTGCTGAGGAACGTGAGCCGGGACAGGTCGACCATCCGGAGCCTTCCTCCAGATTTGTCGACCTGGGAGAGGAGATCTTGCTCGGGCAGCGAAAGACCGAGCTCCTCTTTAAAGTGCGCCTGAAGCTCCGCGGCGAGGAACGTGCCCGCGTGGATCAGGCTCGCCCACGCGAGCATATACTCGTGGTGCTCTCTCGCCGACTCTTCGGCCACGGCCGTCCCCTCCTGATCCTGCGCCCAGCGGCTTCGCGCGGAACCGGGACGAGGGCCCGGTGCCACAGAGGTTGACACGCGAATGATACACCAGTAAACGTTATATCGTTCACTGGTAAACAAAGTGTAGCGCATGCGACGGAAGCCCGACAGAGCGCCGCCGCGGAGAAGCAGAGGAGGTACCGACGTGCTTGGTCAACGAATCTTGCGCCACCGCACTTATTTGGCCGCGATCGGCATTGCATCCCCGATGCTCTCGGGGCCGCAGGCGGCTTCCGCCCAGGAGCTGGAGGTGCACAGCGCGTATGCCGAAGCGGAAGGTGGTGAGCTTTACTACGAGGTCGCGGGTGAGGGCATGCCGCTGGTCCTCATCCATGGTGGGGCCATGGACCGGCGGATGTGGGACGATCAATTCGCGGTGCTCGCGGAGCAATACCGCGTCGTCCGCTACGACATACGCGGGTTCGGAGACTCTCCCGCAGCGGCAGCTCGCTTCATGCCCTCCGAGGACCTCGTCACGCTGCTGGACGCCCTGTCGATCGAGCGGGCGCACGTGGTGGGTCTTTCGCTGGGTGGGGGGATCGCGGTCGATTTCGCCCTTGCGCACCCCGAGCGGGTCGCGGGGTTGGTGCTCGCCGAGCCCGGAATCGCCGGGTGGCAGTTCTCTCCCGAGATCATGCGGACCATGGGGGGTGTATTGGCGGCGTTGCAGCGCGGGGACATGGAAGAGGCCCTGGAGCTGTTCCTCGACTCACCCGCGCTGCGATCCGCGAAGGACAACCCGGAGGCATTCGAGAAGATCGAGCGGCTGGTCCGCCAGAACTTCGGTGGGATCCGCTCGCAGATGATGATGGACTTCGCCGAGCCGCGGGCGATCGATGGCCTCGCCCGGATCGAAGCTCCGACTTTGATCCTGGTGAGCGAGAACGCGGAGGGTGACGCGCGGGCGATCGCCAAGCGACTGGAAGCCGATGTCCCGAAGGCCAAGCGGGCCGAGATCGCCGGGGCCGGACACATGATGAACATCGAGCAGCCTGCGCGCTTCAACGCGACGGTGCTCGACTTCCTCGCCCGGCTGAAAGGCCGTTAGGTTGTCCCGGTCCATGGCCCATCAGTAGGCGAGAAGACACAGAGAGGTACCGATGACGGCATCGATTCCGGGTCCCCGAGCACCGTCGTTTCGCTCATTCGGCAGAACCCGCGCACTGGCGATCGCCTCCGTGGCGCTCCCGCTCGCCACCTATGCCGCGGTCCCGAATCGGACGGTGTCCTCCGAATCGGGTGTCGGACTCGCGCAGGAGCTGGCAGGGACGATCGTCGTGGTCAACAAATCCGCCAGCACCGCGCGCATCATCGATGTCGGATCCGGACGGACTCTGGCGACGCTCCCGACGGGGAACGGGCCACACGAAGTCGTGATGTCGAGTGATGGAGATCGCGCGGTGGTCACCGACTACGGGGGGCGGCCCGGCGGGAACACCCTGACCGTGATCGATGTCGAGGGTCTCGCCGTCGAGGAGACGATCGACCTGGGAGAGCACAGCCGGCCGCACGGAATCACATTTCTCCCTGGGGACACCCTCATTGCCGTGACGTCGGAGGACAGCCGCCATGTGGTCATCGTGCGGGTCGCCGATGGCGAGATCGTGAAGGCCATCCCGACCGGGCACCCGGGCTCGCACATGCTCGCGATGATCGCGAGCGGTGAGCGGATCTATACCAGCAATATCGGAGACGGCACCGTATCCGAGCTGAACGTCGGGGCCGGCAGTCACGCCGGCACGATCGCCGTGCCTCCACAGCCGGAGGCGATCGGCGTCACCCCCGACGGCAGCGAGGTGTGGGTGGGGAGCAACGCGGAAGGCACCGTCAACGCGATCGACACCGCGTCGGGTGAAGTCGAAGTCGCGCTGAGCGAGTTCGGGTGGCCCTACCGGATCCTGTTCACGCCCGATCAGAGCCGCGTCCTGATCCCCGATCTTCGCGGGAACGAGCTGAGGATCGTGGACCGGGCGGAGCGCCGTGCGCTCCACGTCGTGCCGTTCCCCGGCGGCGGACCGCAGGGAATCACCCTGATGACGGGGGCGACGCACGCGTTCCAATCGCTCAGCCAGCGGGGCGTGGTGGTCGTCGTCGACCTGGAGACGGGAGCGGTGGTGGGCGAGATCGAGGCGGGCCCGACACCCGACGGCGTCGCCTACTCTCGGAAGGTGGTCACGCCGTCTGCCCGCTAGACTTAGCGGAACTCGCCAGATCGGCTTCGGCCCATCCGGCTCGGATTCGGCTCTGCGGGCCCGGTCTGCAGCCTCGGTTTCAGCTCAGCCGCGCGACCACCTCGTCGAAATCGATCAGCGCACCGGCCTCCGTGTGACGCGCGTCACGCTCGTAGAGAAGCGTGTACAGGATGGTGTCACCCACCGGTCGAGGGTCGTTCGCGAATATCGTCGTCAGGTCGACGAACACGTTGTAGGCCCCGCGGGTCTTGCTGCCACTCAGCTGGCTGTAGCCCGCTGCCGCTCGGTGGCTGGCATCCACGAGCTCGTTCCGGAAGTCGAGATACTTCGCCCCCGCCACGACCTGACAACCGGCCGACCAGTTCGCGGTACCCGATCCGCTCCAGTGGATGTTGATGGCGGGGTTGCTCTCGGCGCGCTGGAAGCTCTCGTCCGTCAACAAGTCCCCGACTGCACGAACGATCAGGGGTCCGTTCCAGGGACGCGGCTTGTAGGCGCGATACACCTTGGAACCGCCGGGTGAATGCTCCGTGCCCGCGATCTTGTGCCAACCGAACCGATATTCGTGCTGCCCACGGATGAGGAACGGTTGATCGGGTCGCCTGGCGATGTTGGGGCTCGGGTTCGTCGAGCCACGGAACACCCACCGCATGCCGTGGATGAGGAGCACGATCAGATCGTCGTTTCGGCGCCGACGCGTTCCGCGATCCGTATCGAAGACCTCGTTCTCGTTCCGGCGGATGCCGACGACATGGATATCTTCTTCCCGGAACGTCCAGTCGGCGACCTTTCGGCTGGACGACTTCTCGGAATTCTCCTCCAGCAGGCGGATCCCCTTCAGGTCGGAGCCCAGGAAATGCTGCCGTAGCCCCTGTAGACCCTGCATCGCGCTTCGATACTCGGCGGTCGGTTCCCCCCAGACGGGCGTAAGACCGTTCGCGACCCAGCGGTCCAGGTGCTGCTGGGTCCTGTCGCCCGCGATGCCATCGATGTCTCCGATCTCCTCCCTGCCCTCGATCGTCAGGACGTACTCCTGGAAGAGCCGGACGGCGGACTGGGTTCTGTATCCGTAGATGCCATCCACCGTCCCGTTTGGATAGAAACCGGCGCCGCGCAGTCGCTCTTGAAGCTCCCGCACGGGACTCTCGGGAAGGTCGTTGACCCCGGTCCAACGACCGGTCTCCTCCAATCGGAATCCCTGCTTCGGGAGCTTCCAATCGTGCCACCGCGACAGGTAGGCCGCGGAGTCCTCGACCGAGCCACGGTCGCAATACCCGAGCTTCAGCAGCATCTCACTCGCCTCTCAGTCGAGGTCGCAGTCCGCAGCGCGCATGGGTCACTCGTGCACCCGCACCGTCGTGGTCGCCATGCCGAAGTTTCCCTTGCCCGGATCCATGGCCAGCATGCGCAGCCCCACCTCGCCCGCCTGGTCGAGCGTGATCGTGCCCGCGTAGTGGCTGGTCTCTCCAGCGAACTCCATCGGCCACGAACCCACGACCTCACCCCCTCGCGTCGCCTGCACGAGCACCTCGTAATCGTTCGCGTCCCAGAGCCCACCGGGCTCCGTCGGACAGCCACACAGCATCGTGATCTTGCCACGCACCTCCACCGGCTCGCCAGCCGGTACATCGACGCCATCCTCGGGGGAGAGCAGCTCCACCGTGAACCCGAGCAGTTCCAGGATCACTCCTTCACCGAGCACGTCCTGTCCGGGGATCACCAGAAGACTCCGGGAAGTGACCTGCATCGCCTGCGGGGCAGCGAGCGGTCCTTCGCCCGTTATCAGGACCTGTGTGGGGTACGAGAGCGCCAGCTCCGCAAGGAAGCCCGCGGCACCATCCGTCTCGTACACGGTCGAGCCGCGCTCGCGGGTACCCATGATGAGACCCGTATTCCCGGTGGATCCCTGCTGCACCCCCTGTGCGAGCACCTGACCCGTCAGGGCGTCCCGAATGGTGACGCGGGCGCCGCCGACGCCCGATCCGAGGATCTTCGCGTCGTTCGCGGTCACCCGGACGAGCACCTTCGTGGGGACCTGTGCCTCCGCCACTCCTATCGAGCCGCCGAACCCGGCGACCACCGCGATCAAAAAAGCCAGCACCGACTGCCGCATGATCGTCTCCTTCGCTCCATTGCCGAACGTCACCCGCGCGCCGCGCCCCGCCGATTCAATCCTGGCGGCGAGTATCAGATGTAGCAGCACCTCGCAGAATGTGCAGCCGGACGAGGTGTCGCGTGATTCCCTCTTGCCCGTTGCACCCCGGCAGGCGTTGATTGCCGTGACCTCGCCACGCTTACCGCGAACGCCGTTGGATTTGGACGGGCTCATGCGCCGGCGCACGTTGCTTCTCGCGGCGCGGGCAGTGCTCTCCGGGGCGCTGTCCGTGTTTCTCCTGGCTGCCGTTTGGGGGACGTCCTCCCTGTCACGCCTGCAGATCGTCGAAGACTTCGCCACGGTCCAGCTGGGTCTGATCACCGCGCCCGGCTGGGTGTTCGGCACGCTCGTACTCGCGCCCGAGGTGGGTTCGATCCGGGGGCGGGCACTTCGCCGTGGTCTGCTCATCGGGCTGAGTGCGCTCACGTTTCTCGTTGCGTTCCAGATCATGGGAGCTGCCAGCGACCGACGGGTGAGCGCCAACATCGGGTTCGCGGTCGCCGGGATGTGTGGCGCGCTGTTGCTGGCGGCCATGGTCCGCCTGATCGGCGCGAGACGGCTGCGCCTCTGGCAGTGGGTTGCGGTCGCCGGCTTCGCCGCGACGATCCATCTAGCCGTGTTTCCGCTGTGGGGGGGAGCGACCCTGGGGGCCGCCTATCCCTACACCATCGGCTGGCAGGTGGGAGTCGCGCTCTTCCTCCTGGCTCCGGTACCCGTACCCCGGAGCGGGGGCAGCTCTCCCGGGGACAGCTCTCCCGGAGGCAGCTCTCGCAAGGGCGGGTCGATGGAGGCGGAGACCGGATCCGGGCCTTAGATTGAACCGCGTTGGCAAGGGGCCGGTCTCGGTTGCGACCGTGGATCGGCCGGTGGCGACGAGGGGGTTTGGAGGGGCCTCTGGCGTAGACGGCGTGGCGCGTAGGTGGCCCGAGGTGTGTGGGGCAGCCCGCCATCGCACGACCGGGATGTACGCTCGTCATGCTGCCCTGCAGACTCGGCCACACCCCGAGCCCCCCGGGCGGGCGGATCCGCCGATTTGCGATCGCTGCCACATTGACGGCCGGCTCGGCGTGCGGGAGCGACTCCACCGGTCCGACGGTCGACGCACCCAACGCCCGCCTCGTGTTCGTGGACGATCCCGCTGACGCGGTCTCAGACACCCGTCTCCCCCGCTTCGCGTCCACATCGTAGGTACCGACGGACGCCCGCTGCGCTTCGTGAACGGCCGGCTCGAAGTGACCCTGGCCGGAACCCCGACCGGAGCCCCCTTTGGAGGGACGGCTGTGGTACGACGTGCAGGCCGGTGAGGCGACGATCGACGACATCTCGATCGGACGACCCGGGGCGGCGTACGCCCTGTCGGCCAGGTGGGGCGACCTGACGGGCCTATCCGACGATTTCGCGATCGTCGAGGACTACGACGCGATCCGCGTCTCGAAAAGGGGTGCACGGAGCGTCGGATTCCTGATCTCCGGAGGCGACACGGTGGACATGGTACTTCGAGACCGGAGTCCCGTCGGTGAGCGACGGCGCGGCGCCGGCGTCTCGGTCGTGGGTCGACCCGGTATCACGCGCGAAGTTGCAGGCGGCCTCGACCGAAGGTCCCGGAGCGGGTCTCATCTCGCGCGTGGAAGAAGCGGCGGCCGCGCGCTTTGATCGAGCCCGCGAATACCTTCGCGACAGCCCACGGCTTGGCTGGCGCCGGATGATCTGGTTCGTTTACGAACGGTCTCGAGAGCCGAATACGTGGCCGAGGCGGTCTCCCGGTTCGGGCGCGCCTACCGGGAGCGAGCCGAGACTGCGCTCGCGATCGGTTCTGCCGACCGCTGAGACCGGGGTCCCCCGTGGAGACCGAGACCCCCCCGAGGGTGCCTGAGCAGGCACCCCAGAGTGGCGCACCGATCAGAACACCACGGTCCCCTTCAGGAACAACGTGTTGCCCTGTTCAGAGCGCTCGCCGAACCCCGCCGTACCGCGCTGATAGGCGAGCTGCAGCGTGCCGAACGGTGGAAGGTACCGATAGACGATGACCGCCTGGATGTTGCGCCGGTCGATCGCCGAGTTCGTCTGAAGGAACAGCCGCAGAAACAGGTCCTTCGTGAAGAACTGGTTCGTGCGCAGCACGTGTATCCAGGTGCTCTCGAGCTCGGGGTCCGGGTCCAGCGTGAGACGCTCGAGCTCGTATTCGACGGAGAGCTGCTCGGTCAACTTGTAGGCGGCGGTCGCGGTCCAAAGCTGGAAGTCCGCATCGAAATTACGACCGAACTCGACCCCCGCTTGCACCGACTGGAACTCTCGCGTGTTGTACCCGATCTCGACCTCGACCGATCGGTTGCGGAAGTCTTTCTCGAAGCGCTTGAACTCCTCCTTATAGTCGCCCCCGAGGCTCATCCGGTTGCGGAACTCGAAGTCGACCCCCTGATCGATCTGCCAGCTCCTCAGCGTACCGGTCTGTCCCCAGTAGATGTTGTAGTTGGAATCGTAGCTGAGACGTTCCAGGACTGAGTTCCGGATCCAAAAGGTGTGCTCGAGCGCGGAGTCCAACTCACGACGGTCATCATCCCGGATGAAGCCGATGGCGTTCACATTGTCGGCGAAGCGGTCCCCGAGGTGCGTATACCGGACATGGAAATGCGACGTGGGCGTGTCCCATGACGGTCGGATGAAGTACCCCCACGTACCGCTGTCGAATTCGCCCCAACTCTGTATGAGCTGAGCGGTCATTCCGAGGGTCTTGGTGAAGAACAACGTGGCATCGGCCCCTAGTGAGCCTTCGTGCTCACCGCTCAGGGTGCGATCGGCCACGGTCAGCGCCACGTTCGACGGGCCGAAATTGCGTTGTACGCGACCGACCGAATACGTGGCCACCGTCGAATCGCCGAGGGGTTCGGAGCGGGCGCCGAGGCCAGCGATCGACCACGCGTCGTTCTTGCCCAGCACCTGCCCTCCGACCGTGATGTCGGGGATGCGTCGCGAGTAGAACGTGCGGATACGCTGTCTGAAGAGCTCCGCCCCTTCGAGGAAGAAGGGGCGCTTCTCGGTCAACGACACTTCGAAGCGGGTGAGGTTGGTGCGCTCCTGATCGGCTTCGATCGTGGCGAAGTCCGGATTCACGGTCGCGTACGCCGACAGCTGCGACGTGATCGCATATCGCAAGTCCACCCCCGCGTCCCAGTTCGCCGTCGTGTCCTCCTGCAGACGAGAGAGGCCATACACAATGACCTGGTGGCGCCGCGGCGGCGGGTCGACATTTAGTCCCGACAGCGACCCCGCCTGCGAGACGCGACCCGGGTCCTCCAGCGGCCCCGACCAGAAGCTCAGCTCCAGCGTTCGGCGTCGGCTGCGTCCGAAGTTGATGCCCCACGTGCGGTCATCGCCCGAGGCATACGCGATCGACGTGAAAGGGATCGCCATCTCGACCGTCCACCCGAACTCGGTGCGTTGCGCGGCGGACTGCCAGGCCGCGTCCCACGTGTCGTCCACCGTGCGCCCGTCGTTTGCGATCCGCCCGTCGGTCTGCGTGCCGAGCGCGTTGATCATGAAGTAGTACGCCGACTGGCGGTCGTGGTGGGTATCGAGGATCAGGATCGCGGTGTCGTCGCTCGTCAGGTCGGCATCCCGGCGGGTCAGCTGCGCGGCCGGCTCATCGGGGTCCCACACGACGAAGGCCACGTACAGGTGACCCGCGTCGTAAAGAACCAGCGCCTCAGTCCGGTAGTCTGACGGTGTCCCGCGTCGCGGCTCGTACTGGATAAAGTCGGTGGCTCGCGCTGCGCCGCTCCACTCCTCCTCGCTCACGTCCCCGTCGATCACGGGCGGCAACTCGGTCCGGATGGCTATCAGGCTGAACGTGGTGTCCTGCGGTGCGGCCGACGCTGCAGTCGTGAGCACCGTCACGGCAGACGCGAGCACCGGCGTCGGGGACGCGAGCACCGGC
>JBDHHV010000041.1:0-22932 GCA_039589195.1 Gemmatimonadota bacterium
CGCCAACCGATTCCCCAACAAATACAGCGTGTTGGCGAGCATGACAGCTGCGATCCCGAGCAGCGCCCGGAGCAGGATCCGAAGCCATCGCGGAAGGATCGATGGAAGCGCCCGGCGACTCGGTCCGGGGCCCTTCCCGACATCGATGCCCCCGGGCAAGCTAGACGGTCTCCTGCACGTCGGCGGTCCACCGCACTTCGACCGCGCCGGCCAGGGACTGCGCGGTAGGACATTTGGACTGGTGGCGCTCCAGTGCACGCTCGACCGTCTCGCGCGCCTCGGACGGAATGCGGAGCGTGTAGTGAACGACGACTTCGGTCAAGACGGGGAGTCCATCCCGAATGCGGTTGATCCCCTCCACATTTGCCCGGATGTCTTCTGGGTCCAAACGGATCCCGCGCACTTCCAGCGCGCCATTGAGTGTCCCGAGCATTCAGCCGCCCGTCGCCGCGACCTGGTAGTCGACCGGGAGCGGCAGGTCCTTGGCGTCGAGTCGGTAGTGCGATTTCACCGCACCGTGCACGCCCATATCGAACTCTGTGCCGTCGGTGAGCGTGGCGCGACGATGGACGCCCTCCACTTTCCTGACTCTCGCGCTCGCGACGTAGAACGGATCCGACATCGGCCCTCCGGTATTCGTGATCCCTTTGCGGCAGCCCCATACAGGGCCCCATTTTCAGCGACCGATCAAATCTAGACGAGCGTTGAAGGCGATCCAAACGACGGTCGCATCCTGTAACCCTTGGCGAGGTCCGATGCGAGACAGAAGGTGGCGCAAACATCACGTGCCACACGGCATCTGCCTGCTGGTGTGCCTGTACGGCTGTGTGGGCGAAGCAACCGATGGAACATCGAGCTCCGGCCCGACCCGGGGACCGTTGACCGACCTTACCGATCGCTACTGGGAATTCCGCCTCGAATCCGATCCGTTCACCGGCACGTATATCGGCGACGCGAGATTCGATGATCGCGTGGCCGACATCACCCCCACCAGCCTGGCTACGCAGAGGACCCGCGTTTCCGAATTCCTCACGGAGCTTCTCGCAGTCGACGCGACGGCCCTGACGGCGCAAGACCGGGTCACGTATCTCGCACTCGAAGAGGAGCTCCGGAGCGAGATCGCCCGCCAGACGTGCGGAGAAGCCGAGTGGGCCGTGAACTACCGCAACGGGCCACACGTGGCGTTTCTGAACATCGCAGCCGTCCAACCCACCAGGGTGCCGGAGGACGGAGACCGCCTTCTGCAGCGCTGGAGGATGATGGGCGAGTACCTGGACGACTGGATGGCCAACCTGCGGGCGGGGCGCGAGCGCGGTCGGACGCCTCCCCTCGTCGGGGTGCGACATACGCTCTCGCAGATCGAGACGTTACTCGCGCAGCCCGTCGGGAACTGGCCCCTTCTCTCTCCAGCAAGAAGACCGCTGGACGGGTGGACCGAGTCCGAGCGTGAATCCTTCCGCCTCGAGCTCCGAAGAACCGTGGACGAGGATGTTCGACCGGCATACGTGCGCCTGCGGAACTTCCTGCGCGACGAGCTGTCCTCCGTCGCCCGGACCGGAGACAAGATCGGTGTATCCGCGCTTCCCGCGGGAGAAGCTTGCTATCAGGCGCTGATTCGGGTCTTTACCACACTCGATCTGACTCCGAGCGAGATCCACCAGATCGGGCTGGCAGAGGTGACCAAGGTCCGAGCGGAGCTGGAGGTGGTGGGAGAAAGCATCTTCGGCACACGCGACGTGGGCGAGATCCAGCGACGTGTACGGACGGATCCTGCGATGCACTTCGAGACCGCGGGCGAGGTCGTCCGGGTGGCCGAGGAGGCGACGGAGCGAGGACGAGCCGTGATGTCGGAGTGGTTCGGCCGTCTGCCGAAGGCCGAGATGGAAGTGCGGGAGATCCCCGACTACGAGGCACCATACCAGACGGTGGCGTACTACCGGCAACCGGCCGCCGACGGCTCCAGACCCGGTACGTACTTCATCAACACGTACCGTCCGGAGACGCGGCCCCGGTACGAGGCGGAGGCTCTGGCGTTCCACGAGGGAATCCCCGGTCACCACTTCCAGATCGCGATCGCGCAGGAGCTGACCGAGCTACCCGACTTCCGACGGCACGTCGGGCCACCGGCTTTCCTGGAGGGCTGGCCGCTGTACGCCGAGAGCCTGGCGAACGAGATGGGACTGTACACCGGGGAGTTGGACCAGCTCGGCCGGCTCTCCTTCGAGGCATGGCGAGCAAGTCGCCTGGTGGTCGACACGGGGATCCACGCCTTCGGGTGGACCCGCGAACGAGCCGTGGAATACTTGCGCGAGAACACGCTCCTTGCCGAAGCCAACGTCCAGATCGAGGTGGACCGGTACACGGTCTGGCCCGCGCAAGCGCTGTCGTACAAGCTGGGTCAATTGGAGATTCTCCGGCTGCGTGAAGAAGCGCGAGACCGGTTGGGAGACCGGTTCCGGATCCAGGATTTCCACGACCGTGTCCTGGAGAACGGGGCGGTCAGCCTCTCGACGCTGGGGGACGTCATCGAGCGCTGGATCGTGACCGAAGAGAGCCCCTGATCTCCGTGGGCGACCGACGACCGCTCGCGAGGAGGGTCGTACGGTAGACGGAAATGCAAAGGGGCGACCGAGAAGGTCGCCCCTTTGGGCTTGGCCGGCGATCGATCGGGCCGAGCCCGACCGAGGGCTTTCGGGCACCCGCTAGGCGTCTTCCTCCTCGCCCCCCGACCGACGCTGGCGCAGCCGCGCGCCCGCATACCCGAGGAGGCCGATCCCGAACAGCGTCGTGCTGATCGGCTCGGGCACCTCGCCCATGTCGGGATCGCCGCCACCACCGGGACCAACCGGCAATCCGCCACTCGTATCGCCGCCCGTGTTGCCGCCACCGGTATCGCCGCCACCGTTGTCACCGCCGTCGGAACCACCGCCGCCGCTACTCGAGCTGCCACCGTCCGAACCGCCGCTGCCCGTGCCGCCGCTGGAGCCATCGCCGCCCGAGCCGCTGCCATCCGAGCTACTGCTGCCATCATCGGCTCCGCCGCCCGGCAACTCGGGATCGCTCCCGATCGGGAGCACGACCTCGGGCTCATCACCATCCGCGGCGAACAGGAATGCGCTCGCGGGAAGCGCGAGGATGAAAAACGCCGCGACGGGCCGGCTACAGCGTCGGCCCTCTTCCTCGCTCATACCCCGTGCCGGATCCATCCACTCCGCCTCGTCTTCACAGGACCCGTTCCCCGGATCCACGACGGTCGCCGGAGCCTCTCCAGCCGTCGGACTGCCACGAACCGGCTCCGCGGCATCGAGCCAGGATTCCGTAATGTCGACACACCCCCGTCCGGTGGCCGGATCGCACGTCATCCCCTCGATGTTCGCGTATACGCGGAGTCGCTCGCCGGCTGCATCCATCCCGTCGGCTGGCAGTTCCGCCGGCGGTGTCGCGTTCGGAACGTAGAAGAAAAGCCGGTCGCCGTCAGCGTGAACCTGGACGCTGGCGCAAGAGACCATCCAGCCGCCGCACTCTTCGGCCTGGGCGATGGTCGACGTGGGGCGCGCCAGAAGCAGGAGGGCGAGTATGCCCATGAGGCCAAGTATCGAGAAGCCGCGACCGCGGCAGGCCCTGCTCGACATTAGCATGCTAACCACTACTCCTTGCCGCGGAGAGCCGACAATTCACGGCTCGACAATCCGCGAGCGGCAAACGACTGCGCACCGTGCACAGACGATCCGGGCAACGGGTCTGCAAGTAAGGGGCTCGGCCCAAGACATGTCGTAAAGGTATTTGTTACATGCAGTTGCGATATGTCGTACCGACCGTGTCGGCTCGGTCTGTTGGGCCTGTACCACAGTTTCGTGCTTTAGCGGATGGTGATGACCGATTGCGAGAGGTTGTCGGTGATCGTCCACACCACGGTGTCGCCCGCCTCGATCAACAATTCGTCTGAAACGTACATCCGCGGTGACCCGATCGGCATGGCGAGAAACGCGACGTCTCGGCTGGCGAACGCGAGATCCGGAAGCCGGAACGACTCCGTATTGCTCGTGGTGACGACGCCGAGAGACATACGCTGTCCGCTCACGATCACGTAGACGTGCACGTCGAGCGGATTGTAGTTGCTGACCTCGACGAACGACGGAGGCCCGACGGCATCGGAGGGCGGTGTCGAGGCACACGCCGCGAGTATGGTTGGGATGAGGAGCATACTCCCGATTCGTCTCAACACATGCCCTCCTTCTCGATTCGGGTGGCCTGAACGGTATCCATTTCGGGCACCGCCTGCTCGCCAGGAGGCTGCTGAAGAACCCTGGGTTCTTGATACTCCTATGACCTCCCGCTGGATCATCGACCATGACCCGACTCGAGTGCAACCCGAGATTTCGACGACCCGCCGGTGGCGTTCTGCGCCAGGAGGCCGGTTTCACCCTCCCCTTCGCGCTATTCACCCTCGCTCTACTGTCTCTCGCGGCCACGGGGGGATTCATCCTGGCGTGGGCAGAGCTCCGATCCAGCCAGGCGTTCGGAGCGGGCGTCACGGCCTTCTATGTGAGCGATGGCGGGTTGCAGCAGACGATGGCCGGGATTACGGGGACCCCTCCGCCGACACAGACGCTCGTGATCGGGGCGGGGCAAGCGCGCGTAACCGCCACGCGTCTCCTGACGCTCGGGTACGGCGAGTCCCTCTATCGGCTGTCATCGCAAGGCACCGTGGTCGGGCCGCGCGCCGAGACCTACCACCGCACGGTCGACGTCGTCGCCTGGACCGCCGAGCCGCCGCTCTTCCCGGCGGCGATCACGAGCTCGACCGGCTTTTTGGCGGGCGCCGCCAACGGCATCATCTCCGGGCTGGATCAGATCTCGGGTTGCTCAGGGCGGTATACAGGCGCCGTCGCTGGAGTAGCCGCTCCGGCTTCGGGTCCGATATCCCTCGGCCCGGGGCTGCAGGTCACGGGCCTTCCCGCCGTTCGCTCGCTGGCACCCGGTGTATCGCTTCGGCACGTCACGGGTCTGAGTTGGACCGACCTGACGGCGGTGCATGGCCCGCCGCGAGACGCATCCATCCCTCCGGATCCGTGGCCACCGCCTCTACCGGCAGGCTCGTCGCGCTGGCTCGTCATCGACCTCCACGCTTCCCCCGCGAGATTGGATGCGGGGAACAGCGGCCGTGGCGCGCTGATCGCCCGCGGGGACCTGCAACTGGACGCGGGTTTTCGGTGGCGAGGCTTGATTCTGGTCGGGGGCGCTCTTCGGGTCCGTGGAGACATACGGGTAGACGGCGCCATCGTGGCGGGGTTGGACTCGACGGCTGTTTCGACCCCCGGGGTCGATTTGGGGACAGGGCAGATCGACATCCGATTCGACGCCTGCGCGGCGGAAGCGGCAGCCGGCGTCATCGCTCCCCGGCCGGCCGCGCAGCCAGGCACGTGGCACGAGGAGATGTGATACAGGAGGCTGCTCAGAAACCCTGGCGGGTCCCGCCTCCTAGTCCAGTTCGCGGACCAGGAGTGCCAACAGATCGTCCGGATTGTCCACATGGACCCAGTGGCCCGCGTGGATGCGGTGGACGAACGTCCGCCCCAGATCCCCGGCCGCCTCTACCCGAGCGCACTCGGCCTCGGGCATGACGTCGGACTCCGTCGCTTTCACGAAGTGAACGGAAGTCCCCGCCGCGGGGTCATCCACCACATCCCACACATCGGTCCGGAAGAAGTCGTACAACAGGGTTTCGACCCCATTCATGTCGAAGCGCCACCGGAAGCGCTTCCCTCGCAGTTCCAGATTGGTCGCCATCCACCGCGCGACGTACGGTGCGACCTGCAGCTCGATGAGCCGGTCGACGGCTTCGGCCCGGCTGTCGTAGTCGGCGGGGAGGCGACGCAGGATCTGGAGCATTCGATATGCGGCCCCACCGGGAGAGCGGCGCGAGGGGGTCGAATCGATGACCCAGATCTGCGCCGGCGATAACAGCCCCACACTCATGAGAGCGACCTTCCCGCCAAACGAGTGCCCGAGTACTCCGGTGGCAGGTCTGCCCGTTGCCGCGGCGAGCTCGTACACATCATGAGCGCATGCGTGCAGCGTGTGAGGGGGCTCGAACCCGTGCGAATGACCGTGCAAACGCAGATCGACGAGTATGACTCCCCATTCGGGTCGGCTCGCGACCAGCGAACGGGCCACCGATGCCCAATTGCGACCGGCACCGTAGATCCCGTGCAGCACGTAGAGCCACCTGGACGAGCGACCGGAGCCGATCTCGAGATTGTGTAGACGCGCGGAACTCATGCGGACTCGCGTGGTGATAATCTGGAACGGCCCTATCTTGATTCGCTCTCCGAGTCTACGGCGGGAAGAAGGTACGGCGAATGCCATCTGCGGTCGATTCCAGCGTGAAGCCGTTCGAGCCTTATCCCGGGCTGGCGAACCCGCACGCGCAGACGCTCGCCGCCAGGCTGGTCCGCGCTCGATTCCGCACTCCCTACTCGCGAACCCGACTCGAGACGGCCGACGGGGACTTCATTGATCTCGACGTGGCCGGTCCCCCCGAGCCGCAGGGCTCGGTGTGTTTGATCCTGCACGGTCTGGAAGGCTCCTCCGGGTCCGGGTACGTGCTCTCCGCTCACCGGGCTCTAGAGCGGAACGGGATCTCGACGGTGGCCATGAACTTCCGATCCTGCAGCGGAGAGCCCAACCGCACGGCACAGTCGTATCACGCCGGCAAGACCGACGATATCGAGCTCGCGCTCGACTGGCTGGCTCGGCAGTTCCCGAACGCGAGCCGGGGGGTGCTGGGGTTCTCGTTGGGCGGTAATGCGCTGCTCAAGTACCTGGGCGAGGCGGGAGAAGTAGCGCTCGCCCACGTCCACGCGGCCGTGACGGTGTCCGTCCCGTTTGACCTGGCGTCGTCGGCGCGGGCCATGGAGCGTGGGGCGGGCCGCATCTACGCACGCCATTTCTTGCGATCGATGCGTCGCAAGGTCAGGGAGAAGGCGGGGCGATTCCCGGACGCCTTCGATCTGGTGGCTGTCGATCACGCCCGAACGTTGCGGGCATTCGACGAGGCCGTGACGGCTCCGATCCATGGCTTCCCTACGGCCGCCGATTACTACACCGCATGTAGCTCCCGGCGTTTCATGGAGGCCATCCGCGTGCCCACCGCCCTGGTCCAATCGCGGGATGACCCGCTCGTGCCCGCGGACACGATCCCCTGGCGGACCATCGATCGTAACGGGACGGTGAGTGCCGTGATCACCGAGAGGGGCGGACATGTCGGTTTCCTTACCCGTGGGGTCGGTCCGGCCCCGTATCTTTGGGGGGAGGCCGAGGCCGCGCGCCTCCTCCGCCGCCTCCTCGCACAACGGGGAACCTGAGGTGTAGCAGGTCGCCGCGGGCTCGCCGAATCCGGCATGTCTTCTCACCATGAGCTGGAGGAGTCGCATTGAGTCAGGACGTCAAGTCGCCGGAAAGCCGAAGAGCCACGGTCCGGTGCCCCTTTTGCCTGACGCTCAACCGCGTGGATGTCGGCCGAGCCGCTGATCGGCCAAAGTGCGGAGAGTGCGCCAGACCCTTGCTCCTCGACCGCCCAATCAAGGTGACCGACGAGGACTTCGACCGGTTCATCGGGGAGACCGAGGTGCCCGTTCTGGTCGATTTCCACGCCGACTGGTGCGGGCCGTGCAAGGTCATGGCCCCCGCGCTGGACGACCTCGCGCGCACGAAGACAGGCGATCTGATCGTCGCGAAGCTCGACACGGATGCAAACCCCCTGACCGCACAACGCTTCGGGATCCGTGGCATCCCCACCTTGATCCTGTTCAGTGGCGGAGAGGAGTCGAACCGCGTCACCGGGGCCGTTCCCTACGATCAGCTGGCGGCCCTGGTGGAGGAGAGCGGAAGCTGAGCAACCCACCGCTGGCCGCCGGAGGCCAACCCCGGCGCCAGCTCGAACGTCTCAAGGCCATGCGCCGAATCAATCGCCGCGCGCCGCAGGTGTACATGGCGAGCGGGGCAATCGTCGGGTGGCAACATGCGTATGTCCACCCGGCAAAGAACAAGGCTTCAAGGGAGAACGAAGCGAGGCGATGATCAGACAACTTGCGATCACCAGTGCGCTCAGCGTGGCGTTGGCGAGTGCCTCGGCCCGCACCGCCGCGAGCGCGTCAGACACCACGCCCGATCCGGTCGGACGCCGCGCCACCGGGGTCTCCGAGGATGGCCCCCGTTTGTACGTCGCGAACCAGGGGGCAGCCGCGATCACGGTCATCGATGCGAGCGACGCGTCGGTCGTGGCGATCGTGCGGCTCGAGGAGCTCGGGTTCGGACCCAACGCCCGCCCACATCACGTGGCCGTAGAGCCGGACGGGACGTTCTGGTATGTGTCGCTGATCGGTGAGAATCGCGTTCTCAAGTTCGACAACGACAACGCCCTCGTGAGCTCGCTCGAATTCGAGCGACCCGGGATGCTGGCGGTCCACCCGACGCAGGACCTGCTGTTCGTCGGTCGCTCGATGGCCGCGGTGGACCCGCCCCAACGGATCGGAATGGTCCGGCGATCGACGATGGAGGTCGAAGAGGTAGACGTCTTCGTCCCGCGCCCACACGCGATCGCGGTGAGCACGGATGGGCGCTGGGTGTTCACTTCGAGCCTGGCCGAGAATACGGTCGTAGCGGTCGATATCGAGAGCGGTGAGGCCGAGTTGACGAGGCTCGGGGGCGACGAGCCGCACGTATTCGTCCAGTTCGCTCTTTCTCCGGGTGGCGGTACGCTGGTCGCGACGGCACAGATCTCCGGGAAGCTCCTCGTGTTCGACGTCAGCCGACCACCCGAGGTCCGGCTGGTGCGCGAGATCGACGTGAGCGCGGAGCCCTGGCACCCTACCTACTCCCCCGACGGACGCTTCATCTACTTCGGGAATCTGGGCGCGAACACAGTCACGGTGGTGGATGCCGAGAGCTGGACCGTGGCGAACGTGATCTCGGGCGAGGGACTCTCCGAGCCTCATGGGATCGCCGTCACCCCGGACGGCGCACGGCTGTTCGTCTCCAACCGCAACGTCAAGGGAGGCTACGCAGCTCGCGAGGCGCTCGGGTTCGATGACCCGAACGGCACGATCGCGGTCATCGACCCCGCTTCCGGCCGAGTTCTGGAGGTGATCGAGGTCGCTCCCTACCCGGCCGGGCTCGGCATGGCCGCGCCGCGGTGAGCGGTCGCACGACGCCAATCCGCGTCGCGGCCTGGGCCGGTCTATCCTGCCTCGGAGTCGGTTGCGCTTCGGGTGCCCCGCCCGGCCCCCGCCCGCCGGCCCAGACCGACCACCCGGCGGGCGGCTACCGACGTAGCGTGAACGCGGTGCCCGTCGAGGACGAGAACGGGATCGCGTACGAGCTCCCGTTCCTCGGCGGCTTCAACGTTCCGCGGCCGCAGTGGGTCGACATCGATGCGGATGGAGATCTGGACGTCTTCGTCCAGGAGACCACGAACCGTCTGTTGTTCTTCGAGCAGACGGGCACGACGACCGCACCGAGCCTGACCTGGCGACCGGACCGGTTTCAGGATCTCGAGGTAGGTGAGTGGTTCAGGTTCGTCGACGTGGATCGGGACGGGGATCCGGATCTGCTCGCCGAAGAGCCGTTCAGCTACATGCGCCTGTATCGGAACGAAGGGTCTTCGGGCCAGCCCGCGTTCGTCCTCGCCGCCGACACTCTTCGCGACAGCTCGGGCGATGCGATCTTCTCGGACCGGCAGAACATCCCGAACGCGGCCGACATCGACTGCGACGAGCTGCTGGATCTGTTCATCGGCCGCCTCGTCGGCACCGTGACCCGCTACGAAGCGACGGGCGAGATCGGCGAGAACGTAGCGCCGTTCCACCACGTGACCGATGACTTCGAGGACATCGAGATCGTGGCCACTTTCGGCACGATGCACGGGGCCAACACGATGGCGCTCGCGGACGTGGACGCTGACGGCGATGTGGACATGTTCTGGGGCGACTTCTTCGAGGCCGGGCTTCTGTTCATCGAGAACACCGGAACATGCGGCGCTCCCGACCTCCGAAACGAGCCGCTCCCCTTCCCTCTCGATGACCCGATTCAGACGAGTGGGTACAACGCCCCCACGTTCGGCGATGTCGACGGAGATGGGGACCTCGACCTGTTGTTGGGTGTGCTGGGTGGCGCGTATAACGCCAACCGAACGACGGCCGACAATCTCCTCCATTTCGAGCAGGTGGACGGCAGCTTCGAGCTTCGCAGCTCCCGGTACCTCTCGCAGATCGATGTGGGGAGCGAGAGCTATCCGTCCTTCCTCGACCTCGACGGCGACGGGGACCTGGATCTGCTGCTGGGGAACAAGATCGACCCCGACGACCTGAACACGTCGATCGTATATCGCTTCGAGAACGTGGGCGGTCCCACGCAGCCTCGATTTCGGCTCCGCGGCCCGTTCGAGGTCGGTGGGGCATATCACAACGCGCCGGCATTCGGTGATCTCGACGCTGACGGGGACCCGGACCTCGTCCTGGGGACCTGGCGCAAACACCTGGAATATCTACGTAACGACGGCACGACCGCGGGAGCCCGATTCGTTCGGGCCGACTCGACGGTCGTGACCCTCACCCGAGGCAGCAATTCAACACCGGCGCTCGTGGACATCGACGCCGATGGGGACCTGGATCTGTTCGTGGGAGAGTCATCGGGCGCGCTCAACTTCTACCGCAACACCGGAACTGCCGCCGCACCGCGGTTCGAGCTGGTGAGCGACGAGTACCTCGGGATCGATGTCGGCCGCCGGAGCGTTCCAGCCTTCGCGGATATCGATCGCGATGGAGATCAGGATCTCGTCCTGGGATCGGAATCGAGCGGGCTGTTGTTCTATCGGAATGATGGCACGTCCCGGGTACCCCGGCTCGTCGAGGCCGAAGCGCCGTTCCCGGGCGTGGAGAGGCTTCCGACGTTTGCCGTGCCGGCGTTCGCGGACATAGACGCCGACGGGGACCTGGATCTGTTCGTAGGGGGCAATGGAGGTGGTCTGTACTTCTTCGAGAACTTCGACCGATAGGCTTCGAAACAACCTCTCGCCCTCTCCCGAACTCTAATAACGAGATGGGAGCCAGGGCTCCCGACGTGGCAAGGACCCATGCAACGAGGTGCAGTATGAGGTGCAGTATGAGGTGCAGTATGAGGTGCAGTATGAGGAGAGCTCTCTACCTGATCGCCGCGAGCGTGCTCGTAGCAACGCCCGTGCAGGCACAGCAGTTCGGCGCCTCGGCGGCGATCGGGGAAAGCGAGATCTACATCGGTGAGCCCGTGAATCAGAGCGCGCCGACCACGATTCACATCTACCGGCGTGCGGGCGACGGCTGGACCGAGGCCGGGACGCTTACCGCTCCGGACGCCGGGGAGGAGAGCAACTACTTCGGACGCTTCATCGTCCTCGACGACCAGTCGATGATCGTCGGTGGCACGACGTACGAGGGGAGTACCGGCAACGCATGGGTGTACCGCCGCAGCGGCGATGGCTGGGAGTTCGTCCAGAACCTGCGCCCCGACGATGTCATCGAAGGCGACTCGTACGGTCGTTTCGGGCTCCTGCACGGTAACCTGCTGTTCGTGTCCGCCCTGGGCCACAACGAGAGTCGCGGCGCGGTGTGGGTGTTCCAACGCGATGCGAGCGGCGCCTGGACGCAGGAAGCCAAGCTGGAGCCGGTCGACGCTCCGTCACAGGAGTTCTTCGGCTGGTCTCTGGCGTTTGACGGCGAGCGGCTCCTGACAGGTGCCATCCAGGCCAGCCAGGAGCTCCAGCAGCGCGGCGCGGCATACATATTTCGCCGGAACGGGCCCGGAGACTGGGTCCAGGAAGCCAAGCTCACGCTCGCCGAGGATGAGGCCGAAGCGGGCGACATCATGGGCTACGCCGTGGGGTGGCTCGACGGGCAGGCGCTCGTCGGAGTCCCGGGAAGAGGACCCGGAGTCGGCGAGGTTCGAACCTATCGCTGGGACCGGGGCACGGGTGAGTGGGCCGAGGGCGTAACCTTGAGCGCCCATGATCGGACGTCCGGCGGCCAGTTCGGGACCAGCCTCACCGCGCGTGAAGGCGAGCTGTGGGTCGGGGCCCCCGGGGCGGATCTGTCCGGCTCCGTGTACCGGATCGAGTACGACGCCGAGACGGATCGCTTCGGGAACGCATCGAAGCTCGCCGGGCTCGAGGGCGATGTCGGGGACGGGTTCGGCAACATGATCGCCGGGGGCGCCGACATCGCCGTCATCGGCGCCACCGGAGATGACTTCGGTCTGGGCTCGGCCGTCATCGTAGAGCGGGACGGAGACTCCTGGAGTGCCGCTGAGAAGCTGTTCGGACCTGATCCGGCGGGCCTCGCCTCTATCACCGGCGACGACGTGCGCTGCGAGGATGGACAGGCCGATCAGTTCGAGTGCAGTCAGGTCGACATCCTGTCCTTCCTTCCGGTCGCGGGTATCGGGGGCGGTCGTGGGGCCGAGACGAACGATGTATGGGGCTGGACGGACGCGCAGACGGGGCGCGAGTACGCGCTGGTCGGACGGACGGATGGCACGGCTTTCATCGATGTCACCGACGCGAACGATCCGGTCTACCTCGGCAACCTGCCCAAGACCCTGGGCTCGCGTGGCAACGCCTGGCGTGACATCAAGGTGTACAAGGACCACGCGTTCATCGTCGCGGACGGGGCCGGGGAGCACGGGATGCAGGTGTTCGACCTGACCCGGTTGCGTGATGTCACGAACGCGCCGGTCACGTTCGACGAGGATGCCCACTACGACGGCATCGCCTCCGCCCACAACATCGTCATCAACGAGGAGAGCGGGTTCGCGTTCGGCGTCGGTGTGAACAGCGGCGGCGAGACGTGTGGCGGCGGGTTGCACATGATCGATATCCAGGAGCCCACGCAGCCGACCTTCCGCGGCTGTTTCGCCGACCCGGCGACGGGGAACAACTCGACCGGATACTCGCACGATGCCCTGTGCATCGGGTACGACGGTCCTGACACCGAGCACGCCGGCAAGGAAATCTGCTTCGGCTCGAACGAGACCGCGCTCTCGATCGCCGACGTGACCGACAAGGACAACCCGGTGGCGATCTCGTCCGCCGATTACCCGAACGTGGGATACGCCCACCAGGGGTGGATCACGGAGGATCACCGCTACTTCTTCATGAACGATGAGGGGGACGAGTCCAATTCGGTCCAGGCGGGTCAGCCGATGCCGGGCACGCGCACGCTGATCTGGGACATCGAGGACCTGGACGATCCGGTGATGGTCAAGGAGCACTTCGGCTCGACGTTCACGATCGACCACAACCTGTACATCAAGGGCGACCTGATGTACCAGTCGAACTACGTGAGCGGCCTTCGGATCCTGGACGTCAGCGACCCGGAGAACCCCGAGGAGGTCGGTTTCTTCGACACCGTGCCCTGGAGCGAAGAGGTTACTTTCGACGGATCGTGGAGCAATTACCCGTTCTTCGAGAGCGGCACGATCGTCGTCACGAGCGGCAAGGAAGGTGTGTTCTTCCTCAAGCACCGGAGACCGGAGCTCGTGCCGTAGCTTCGATCGGCTCGCCCGAGGGGGCGAGCGCCATAGTGAAGTAACCGAGCGGGTCGGCCATGTGGTCGGCCCGTTCTCTGTTTGCGGGGTGTGTCGGCTTCGTGGCGGCGGGGACCTGTGGTGGGCCCTCGCTCGGGACGCAGAACACGCGCGGCGCGATGCGTCGCCACTTCGACTCGTCGGCAAGCGCTGCTCGTGTGGCCTCCAGCATCCACCGCGCAGGTGTAGCGCTCTGCTCGCGAGAACCCACCGCAGGCCCCGCCTGTCGACCACCACGCCGGTCTTCAAGAAGCGTCCAGAAGGCTACCCGCGGGTCCCGCCGCTCTGACGACGTCACGATGGCTTCCTGGCGACCACACACCACACGCGATGCTCTACGACCATGGGATCGGGGTATCCCCCGCTCAGGAGGTGACTCAACGCCTCATCGAAGCGCAGCACCTCGGATGGAGAGAGGCCGCCGGATCCCACCCCATTACAGGTCCGCATTCTCCCGCGCCAACGAGCATGCGAGAACTCCTCATCATGGTCGTAACAAAAAGCCTCGACGAGTCTGAATCCGCCGTGGATCACTTCGTCAATCAGTTCGGGGAGGACTCCTGTCGATCCGGCCATGGTCCACGACGGATTGAACTCCAGAATCAAGTCCTCGGTTTCCCGTGCCACGGCGGCATGTCCGGCCAGGTAGGAATAGTACGCGATCGCCAGTACACCCCCCGGGCGAAGGACACGCTGTAGTTCCACCATCGCCGCGCCACTGTCGAACCAATGCCAACACTGGCCGGCAGTCACCAGGTCGAACGAGCTCGCATCCAGGCCGGTATTCTCCGCGCCGGCAATCCTGAAGTGCACCTTGTCCTTCAGGTTCCGTTGCTCAGCAACGCGTTTTGCGGCAGTGATCTGTTCCGCAGATGTATCGATACCCACGACAGAGCTACCAAGCGAGCCAAGTTCCAATGCGATCGTCCCGGGGCCGGTGGCGAGATCGAGCGACCGAGATCCCTGGATACGAGCAATGGCGTCGAGTCGCTGATAGAAGGACGCGGGAAATCCCGGGCGATAGGCCGCATAGTCCTCGCTGTGTCTTCCGAAGTCTACATTGCTCATGAGTCGCTAGAGCAGATCAGATGGCGATTCCATCACACGGTGCGCTGCTCTTCCAATCCTGGTCGCGTTTCCTGACCCGTAAGGGGCTGTGAGAGCGTCCCTGCACACTGCGAGCGTCCAGAAGGCCAACGGGCAAGGCGAAGCAACGTGTGGAGGCTGCGCGCGGCCGGTCAAGACGGACACTCGTCGCACTTCTTCGCTCGTGCCGGGGCGCGGGCACCCCTCGCGAGCAGAGCGCTACACCTGCGCGCCAGGAGTCTGAGTGGTCGCAGAGGCTGTTCGACGTTCGTCCTGGCCGAATCTGGTGCAGCCACGCGCGTGTTTTGCGTCGTGAGCGAGGGGTGCACGCGCCCCGGCACCCCCGAGATGTGAAGAAGCCGGGGCGGGCGCCCCGGCTTCTTCGTGCTGCGGTGAGTGGTGGGTGACGCGACTAGTTGCGTGCCGCCGTCTCGTCCACCGGTATCGGGTAGCTGGCGTTGACCTGGTGGCTCGACAGATCGAGCGGGAGCTCGTCCAGACGGCCGTACCGCCGCAGGTCGATCCACCGGTGTCCGCCCTCGTAGAGCAGCGAGTACCGCTTCTCGTACAGCAACTGATCAAGCGCCTGCCCGGCGCTCGTCAGGGTCACGGCCGGCAGATTGCCGGACTGTGACCGGATCAGGTTGATGTCCGTTTCCGCGGCGCCGAGGTTGTTCAACCCGATATTGGCTTCGGCGCGGAGCAGGATCAGCTCCTCGTTCCGAATGATCGGGATGGGCGACGTGGTCGTGTTGTAGATGTCGAAGCCCACCGTGCATTCGGGGAACTGCGACTGCGGCGAGCACAACCCGGAGTAGGCCCGTGACGTGATCGTGCGCGTCTTGCGCAGCAGCCGGTCATCCGGCGTCACGCCATCTGCCTGCATCTCCGCATCGAGCGCGATCGAGGGGTGGGCCCTCAGGTTGGGGTCGGCTCCGGGCTGAAACAGCCCGTTGGTGCGGTCACCCGACCCGGTGCTGAACGTATGGTACACGCCCAGGTCCAGATCGCCGGTCCCGTCGACGAACGACTCCGAAAGCGCCTGAAGCGCCCCAGACCAGTCCGACAGGTACACGGCCACCCGTGCCCGCACCGCCCGGTTGAACTGCAGGAACGTCGCCGGGGTGTCGAACCCGCTGAACCCACTCGAGACACGGAACGGGAACCCCGTCGCTCCTTGAAGGTGGCCCTTGGCCTCATCGAGCAGCGTCACGATGCGATCGAACACCTGGCTCTTGGTTGCCTCGGGCGCCGGCTCTCGTGGATCCTCCGGGAACGTGATCGCGCACCCGCAGTTGTCGTCGCGCGTGACTACGAGCGTGAGGAACTCGAGCGCCTGCATCGTCTTCGCGAAGCCGCGCAGGGCCTCCTTCTCGCCGGCCGACACCTCGGTATCGTCGACCTGATCCGCGCCGTCGAGCAGGATCTGGCCAAGCTTGAGGTCCAGGTACGGCTCGCTCCAGAAGTTCCCGCCAAACGCGGGGCTGGAAGGCTGAAGAACTCCTCCCAGCATCTCGCTTTCGAAGCGGGGGTCCGCGACGTCGTGGTTGTAGGACTCGCGGCCCAATATTCCGAGCATCGAGACCATGTCGTTCGGGCCGATGAAATAGGCCCGGTACCCAATGATCAGCCCCTGTGCGGCCGTGGCGAGGCTCGCGCGATCAGGGTTGTTCTCCAATTGGTCCAGATCGCCGAAGTTGGAGTTCGGCGACGTCAGCGACTCGCAACCGCTGAAGCCCACGAGGAGCCCCACGACAGCGAGCGCGATCAGGTGTCTTCTTGGCTTGTTCATCGTCTCTCTCTTCCCAGAGTGAGGTTCCTGATTCATTCGCTTCGCCATCACGGCTACAGATTGAAATCGATCCCGAGCCACAGGCTGCGGCTCGGCGGGAACGGTGCGACGTCGATCGCTCGACCGACCTGCTGGCTCCCGAAGTTGCTCACCTCGGGGTCCAAGCCCCGGTAGTTCGTGATCGTGAACAGGTTCCGGGCGCTCGCCCGAAGCCGGGCGCGGCTGAACAATCCGCCGAGGAAGCTCGCAGTGAAGCTCTCGGGAAGCGTGTAGCTGAGCGAGATCTCACGCGCCTTCAGGAAAGAGGCCGGCTGCGTGTACGACTGACTCCACCCGTTGGCGAACCCGGCGAGACGCTGGGCGCCGTTACAATCGGGGTGGCAGTCCGACGCGTCATAGGTCGGGTCATCGAGCAGCGTGAAGAGCTGATCCACGCTGCCGAAGTCGGCGCTGTTGAGCGCGTCGTCGTACAACAGCTCGGTCAGGTTGATCACTTCCTGCCCGTACCGCCACTCGAACAAGGTGAACAGCTCGAGGTTGCCCCCGAGGTTGAAGCTGTTCGTGAACCCCATGTTGAAGTCCGGATCGGAGTTCCCGATCTTCGCGTGCCCCGCCAGGCTCCGGCAGGACTCGTTCGGGGTCCCCGCCCCGGTGCAGTCCGGATCGGTTCCCACGATCTGCGTGAGCGAGCTGCCCTCCTCGATGAAGAACCCGCCGAGGAAGAGCGCGAACCCGGCGTCGGCCTCGAAGGCCGGGACGTCGAGGCGCGTGACCTCGCTCCGGTTCAGGAAGAAGCTGGTGCGAGACACCCAGGTGAACTTCGGGCTCGCGATCGGGGTCACGCCCAGCGCGGTCTCGAAGCCATAGTTCCGGAGCTCACCGCCGTTGAAGATGACGTCGACGAATCCAGTGGAGGGAGCCGTCGTCGCTTCGATGATCAGGTCATCCACGTTCTGCACGTACCCGGTCAGCTCGAGCGTCGCGCGGCCGTCGAACGCGGTGATGTCGACACCGCCCTCGAACTCGGTCATACGCTCGGGCTGGAGCGCATCGCCGCCTCCGACCGTGCCCTCGAGCGCGAAGCCCCCGATGCCTTCGATGTTCCGGTCGAGCACGAGGCTCGTGAACTTCTGGCACCCGTCGCGCGGATCGCACAGCGGTTGGTTGGCCGTCTGACCCACCGCGGCGCGCAGCTTGACCTCGTCGAATATCCCGCCCAGATCGGGGAACCGATACGAGATGGCCCCCTTCGGGAAGATGAACAGCTCGGACGGGTCTCCGTTGGCGCTGGACTGATCGAACCGGACCATCCCGGTGACCAGCAACCGGTTGTCCATCGTGAGGAGCTCTTCCTGGAGGAAGAACCCGAAGTCCTCGATCTGCGCCTGGTTCTCGCGGATCTGGACCTCGACCGCTGCGTCGACCTTGTTCTTACCACCGGTGAGATCGCGTCCGATCAACCGTGAGATCTGCAGCTCGGTGCGGTCGTAGTTGAACCCCGCCGAGGTCGTGAACGTGGTTCCACCGGCCCCCGGCGTGTAACGCCAGATCCCGTTCACGTTCACGTTGAAATTCAGGTTGTCGCTGTTGCTCTGGAGCGCTGTCCCGGGCTTCCCGTCGAAGCCCTCGAAGTGGAGCGCGGGCGGAGAGAAGATCCTGTTGCTCTGGCTGAAGAAGTCCACACCGGCCGTGGTGACCAGGTTCACCCGATGCTGGTCGTTCTCGATGAGGCCGACGTCCACGTTCGCCGAGGTCATCAGACGCCACACTTCTTCTTCGTTCTCCATCAGTGCCGCGGTTTGGATCGGATTGCTGCCATTCCCCACGAACTCGTTTCGGGGGAATGTCCCATCCGCCTGCTGGCTGAGATCGATGATGCCCGGTGTCGCGCTGAGTGTCATGAAGTAGCTGGTCTGGGCATTGTCGTTGTTCGTGAGACCCCGACCCGCGACGCTCCGCATCACGCTCGTGTTGATGTTGATGTCCGCCCTGCCGAGCCCGGTTCGGAGATTCACTCGCCCGGACTCGCGCTCGAAGCCCGTGTTCTCGATGATCCCCTCATCGTTCTTCCACGTGCCCGAGCCGAAGTACTGCAGCCCGTTGTCGGCACCGCCGCTCACGCTAGCCGAAGCATCGAACGAGAAAGCGTTCCGGCCGGCGAGGGCCTCCTCGTGGTCGTAGGTAACGCCTTGCTGGAAGAAGTCGCGTCCCGTCTCGCCTAGGGTCTCGACCGCCTCCTCGACGTCCCCGAAGACGCGTGTGCCGAGCTTGTTGGACAAGTCAAAGTATCCGCCCATGAAGCTGCCGCGGAGTCGGGGCGGACCCACCTCGCCACGCCTCGTCGTGATGATCACGACCCCGTTGCTCGCTTTCACCCCGTAAATCGCTGCTGCAGAGGCGCCCTTCAGCACCTCGATCGATTCGATGTCATCGGGGTTGATATCGGCGATCCGGTTCTGAAGCGCGTCTTGCTGCAGGGACGGGTTGGATCCGCCGGCGGCGTTCGTGATCTCGTTCTGGTTCGAGGGGATCCCGATGTTGCTGACGACCACGCCGTCGATGACATACAGCGGCTCCGCCGCGGCGTTGACCGAGGACGATCCCCGAATGTTAAGCTGCAGCCCGCCACCGGGGGCCCCGCTGTTGCTGGCGACGACCGCACCGGTGACTCGCCCCTGGAGCGCCTTGTCGATCGTCTGCTGCGGGACTTCCTGCAGTTGCTCCCCGCGGATCGACTCGACAGCGTTCGGGAGATTGATTCGCCGGGCCTCGGTCGCCCGGCCCGTTACGACCAGCTCCTCGACCTGGAGATAGTCGACGGTCATCTGGACGGTCGCCGTGGTTGCTCCCGCCGCGACGGGAACCTCGACGCTCCGGTACCCGATTCGCGTGACCACCAGCGTGATCGCGCCGGAGGGCGCGCCCTGCAAGGCGAAGTTACCGTTTTCGTCCCCGACGGTGCCGATGCTCGTCCCTCTCACGGCAACCTGCGGAAACGCGACAGGGGCAGCCGTGACCTCATCGGTCACGTTGCCCCGGATCGTGCGCTGTTGGGCGGCTAGCCCCGCTGCGCTCAGCAGCATGAACAGCGTGGTAAGCAGACCAAGTCTGTTCCTCATGAGGGTCCTGCCTGTTTGGGGTATGGATTGGTCTGAATTCGGCGTATCTATGAAGAAGCCGGGACCGCCCGTGCCTTTGGCAGGGGGCCCCCGGCGGATGTCTCGAATCTGATCGGGAGTCGGCGTCCTGGGTCCTGCTCGTAGAACGGCGTAACTGAGTCGCATGTGACGCCCACGGCGGGGATCTGGCCCGCACCGTGCTCCCAAGGCTGTCGCCGCGCCCTCGCTGTTGGCAAGCGTACGGGGGAATCTGTACGATGAGGCTCGGCGGTGCAAGCTCCGCAAGCTTGCATGAGTTTTGGACTTGCGGTCAAGTCGGGCCGCCCGGGGGGTAAAGTGACGAGTTCGTTCCGAGTTGAATACGGAAACCGCTGGTGGGGATTATCCTCTGATGTCGGCGGGAGCAGCTCGTGTCGTCCGTTCGGCAAAGGGTGTGAGATCCTCCATCCACGAGATGGGAGGTCGAGTTGAGCGAAAGGACCCGGCGCGCGCCGGAGGCTGGCGACGTGTCCGAGGTCCCCGCCGGCCTGGCGGGAGGCCCGGTTTCGCTCCAGGGAGCGGACCGGTTCCTGGAAGGGGCGGACCCGCATCTCCTGGAGGATCTCTGGGTCGCTGCGAAGGCCGCGTTCGCGGGTGGCCGGGCCGCGTGCGCGTTCTACGAGGACGCGGAGCTGGAGATCGAGGACAAAGGGGTGAACGATCCGGTGACGGCCGCGGATCACGCCGCCAACGCAGCCATCCTTCGCGTTCTGCGAGACGCCCGCTCCGCTGACGCGATCCTGAGCGAAGAGTCCACGCCCCCGGAGGCTGGGCGGCTCGGTGGCCGCCTGTGGGTCGTCGACCCTCTCGACGGCACCAAGGAGTTCATCGCCCGGAATGGCGAGTTCAGCATCATGGTGGGTCTGGCCAGGGGTGGCACCGCAGTTTTGGGGGCTGTGTATCAGCCCGCTATCGACCGGTTATTCCTCGGGATCTCGGATCGGGCGGCCTGGGTTGTAGCGAACGTGCAACAAGGCTTCGGCCGCCGAGAGATCTCGCTCGCGGACGCTCTGCCCGGTCCCGGGCGAGTGCGGTTCGTTCGATCGCGCTCGCACCCGGACGAGCGGCTCCGCGAGCTGGAGTCCGCGCTGGGTCAGATCGAGACTGTGGTCTCGGGCTCCGTGGGCATAAAGTGTGCTCTCATCGCGACCGGCGAGGCGGATTTGTATGTGCACCCGGTCCCCTACTTGAAGGAGTGGGACACATGCGCGCCGGAGGCCGTGCTGCGTGGGGCGGGCGGGACCGTGACCGACTGCGCCGGCAGGCCGCTGGCGTACGGCAAGCCCGATCCGAGGCAACCGGGTGGGATCTTCGCGGCCCACCCCGAGGTATGGCGCCGAGCCGAGCACATCGTCCTGGATGTCGCCCGACCGCTTTTCGAGGCGACGGAGACCTGAAGACCACGATCGCGCGGAACGCGACACGATAGTTGGCCCCGCGCCGAGCGTCAGCCGGCCCGGGCCGCTCACTTGGAGCGGAAGAGGCGAGCTTGAACCAGGAAAAAGACAAGACCAGGCGTCGATCGGAGAACGTCGTCTGGCAAGAGAGCCACGTGGGACGTGCGGCACGCGAGGAGCGCCGTGGACACCGGGGGGCGGTCCTCTGGTTCACCGGCCTCTCGGCGAGCGGCAAGAGCACGCTGGCGATCGAGGTCGAGCAGCGACTGTTCGCCGACAAGTACTTTTCGTACGTGCTGGACGGGGACAACGTTCGTCACGGCCTGTGCGGCGACCTCGGCTTTTCGCCGGAGGATCGGGAGGAGAACATCCGCCGCGTCGGGGAAGTCGCGAAGCTGTTCGCGGAGGCGGGCGCGATCGTCGTGACGGCCTTTATCTCTCCGTATCGGAAGGATCGTCGCCGGATCCGCGAGATCATGACGCGGGAGGGTGATTTCGTGGAGGTCTACGTGTCATGCCCCCTGGAGGTATGCGAGGCTCGGGATCCCAAGGGCCTGTACAAGCGCGCACGCGCCGGTGAAATCCGGGAGTTCACGGGGATCGACGCACCGTACGAGGCGCCCGAAGCGCCCGAGTTGGTCGTGGAGACCAACCTGCACGATGTGGAGGCGTGCGCCGATCAGGTGCTCAGCCACCTGCGGGACCACGGGTACATCGGGCGCGAGGGACAGCTCCGCGCCGTTTCCGGGTAGGAGACCCTCATGCGAACAACCACGGCAGATACTCCGCGTGAGGACACGCGGAGCCATGATCTTGCGGCCACGGCACCCGGTCCCATCGCGCCATATGGTGGCCAGCTGATCGATCGTCGGGTCGACGAGGCCGAGGCAGCGGAGCTCCGCGCGGTCGCCACCTCGCTTCCCGCTATCCAGATCTCGCACCGGATCCTGAGCGATCTCTACCTCATCTCGATCGGAGGCCTCTCACCGCTCGATGGATTCATGGACTCCGCCGCCTACGAGTCCGTGATCGCGGAGATGAAGCTGCCGAACGGGTTGCCCTGGTCGATCCCGGTCGTCCTCCCCGCGACGGAGGAGGAAGCGCGAGGGTTCGCCCCGGGGGACTCCGTCGCACTACTCACGCCGGACGGTCAGATCGCCGGGATCGTGGATGTGAGAGAGACGTATTCCCGCGATGTGGCTCACGAGACCGCGGCGGTTTATGGGACCGAGGATACCGCGCACCCCGGGGTCGCGGCGGTGCACGCGATGGGTCCCAACTACGTGGCCGGACCGGTGCGATATCTGCTCGAAGGAGACATCTCGGGCTTCCCGGCCGACAATCTGACGCCCGCCCAGACCCGCCGGCACTTCGATGATGCCGGCTGGAGGAGCGTGGTGGCGTTCCAGACCCGAAACCCCATCCATCGAGCGCATGAATACCTGCAGAAGTGCGCGCTCGAGATCGTTGAAGGTCTCCTGATACACCCCCTGGTGGGTGAGACCAAGTCGGACGACATCCCCGCGGATGTGAGAATGGAGTGCTACCGGGTCCTCCTGGATGGGTACTTCCCACGCGACCGGGTCCTGCTCTCGGTTCTTCCGGCGGCCATGCGATATGCCGGCCCGCGTGAAGCCATCTTCCACGCCATCATGCGACGCAACTACGGCTGCACGCACTTCATCGTGGGTCGCGATCACGCGGGCGTAGGCGATTACTACGGGACCTACGACGCCCAGGAGATCTTCGAGCGAGTCGACCGAGACCTCCTTGGCATCGAGCCGCTCAAGTTCGAGCACGCGTTCTGGTGCCGACGAACGGAGCAAATGGCCAGCGCCAAGACCTCGCCGTCCACACCGGAGGAGCGCCTCTTCCTCTCGGG
>JBDHHV010000042.1:0-22477 GCA_039589195.1 Gemmatimonadota bacterium
CGAGTACCTGTCGATCCCCACGGCGCAACCGGATCCTTCGTATGGCAGGCATGCACAGAACATAATCATCCAACCCCAACATGACCATCGCACTTGTGTTACACTACACTAGGACCGGAGGTCAGGCGAGGCGGCTTCAGCTCGGTCCCACCATGTCACGGCGGTACGCGCAAACCAGCCCAGCCCCAGATGCACCAAGTCGCGGCGCGCCGGGTGCCGACGAAGCACCTTCGCCATGTCGGCAGCGCCAGCACCTGTCTTCCTTGCGAGGGTCGCTAGGAACCGCAGCTTGTGATAGCTGGGCACGTCAAAATCTGCCTCGATCTGGGATGTCTGCAGTAGGTACTCGCTCGCTTCGTCCGGTCGCGAACGAGCTAAGAGAAAACCTCTGAGCCAAGCCGCTTTGAATCGCTCTTCCTCCCACCGATGGTAGGTGGGACGTGACTTAAGGGCGTCGGCATGGGCCTCGCCGACGAACACCGAGCCGCGTTCCAAGGCGAGCAGCCCAAGACACGCCGTGGTTTCGTCAGACAGGCCCCGAAGCCCCCCAGCTTCACAGAGTTGAGCTGTTCGCTCATAGTACTCTTGCGCTTCGGCATTCGCCCCTCGGTACATGGCGCAGGCACCACGATTCATTATCCCAAACACCGCGTGCGGGGCCACGGCACCCATCGCCTGATCAACATCGATGCACTCGTCCAAGAGTCTGGTGGCGTCGCCGAAATTTCCCTGCTCAAGGCGCGCAACGGCCAGGTTGTTCAGCAGAGACGCGCGTAGGTGAGGCGGATCCTCGCGCGAGTCCTCTGTGAGATCGCTATAGATGGTAGCACCTTCATCGAGACGACCTTGTCGTATCGCCAAGATCGCCTTCGCCGAGAGCACCCTCGCCTTGAGCTGCCTGGAAAGCTGAGGGAACGCATGGGTGTGTGCGGAAAAGACAGCGAGTGCCGCCGATAGTGACTCGCACCACAGCGAGTATTTTAAGAGTTCGACCCAGCCCATGAACCATGCTAGCTGGGCCGGACTCGAATTGAGGCTCAATCCGCGCAGGGAGTGACTCAGACTCTGCGCCGCCGATCGCATTCTGGGTTGATCACCTCCAGCGTGAGCCAGCCGCAGTTCAAGGGCGGCAACGCGAAGCAGTACTGGGTTGGTAGAGGTGCCTTCCCAAGCACCTCGCAGTCTTGCCTTGGCCTTTCGAAGTTCTTGCTCTGCGGCTTCCCGGTCACCCAGGTTGAACTTGGCTTCTGCCAGCGCGGCACTGATCTTCGGGATGGCGCTGGCGGACAGGTCAGAAGCGCCATGTAGTGAGAGCAGAATCGACTCGGCTTGCATGTAGTGACCCCGCTCTAATTCAGCGATACCCTCCAGCAGACGTGCCCGACTCCGATCATGAACCGTCACGGCCTGTCTTGCGGCAAGCGAAGCGGCTGCGACAGCCGCGGCGGGAGCCTTCGCCAGAGTTGTCTCTGCCGCGCGCATTGCATGGCCGTACGCGGCCTCGCGCTCGCCTCCATTGGCGTAATGCTCGGCCAGGAGCAGCGGATCCGCACCACCTTGGCGGTTGAGCACGGTCGCGGTCGCGAGGTGGATGGCTGCCCGGCGTGTATGGCCAAGCTCCAGTGTCACGAAGTCGCGGATCACGCCATGTCTAAGTATCCAGCGATCCTCAGCGAGCTCGACGAGTCCTCTCCGCTCGAGATCCCGCAGGGTGTCGTGATGCTCCTCGACTTGAACGATCTCACGAAAGAGACCTTCGTTCACGGCGTCGCCGAGCACGGCCAAGTGGCTCAGGACCGATCTTGCTGGTTTGGAGAGCGCCTCGATGCGTTCGCGAATCAACGCGCGGAGCCGCCGAGCTTCCCGTGTTGCCAGGTAGATCTGTGTTTCAGGAGGCAACGCGTGCCCCGCGCCTGGGTCGTGACTCTGCGCTTGATCGAAACAGCGCAGTAGCTCGGTCGCATACAGGGGATTGCCGCCGGAAAGCGCTACTGCCTGCTCCACAGCCGACTCACGTGCATCCCTCGCCACTCCCATGAGGACCGTTCTCAGGCCTTCTGCGTTCAGTCGCATTAGCTCGAGGACCCGCGTCTTGTGGCGGCGGCGAAGGCTGGCTTCTAGGGATCGAATGGCCGATCCCTGCGGGCTGGCACTATCGACAGCGATCACCAACAGAAGTGGAAGACGGGCTAGCCGGGCCTGACAACTCGCCAGGACCTCCGCCGATTCCGGGTCAATGAACTCCGCGTCATCCACGATCAAGGCCACGGGCTTTTCAAGGCTGATTTCCCGAACGCCGCTCTCGAACTCGCGTTTGATCCTCAAGAAGGCTGCTGGAGCGTGGGCTGCCGCGGGCTCCGGGTCCTCGAGGCCAATGCCGGCAGCGGTCATCAGGTCCAGTACAGTGCCGTACGCCCGCTCCCGGGTCAGTGACGTGGCCACTGAACGGACGAGGCAAGCCCCCCGGCCTTCGATGTATCTGGCGAACTCCGTGAGCAGTCGGGTCTTCCCGATCCCTTGCTCTCCTAGCACGATGACGGCGGCCGTGCCTCCTGCCCGCACGCTGTCATACGCCTCCCGCATCTCGGAGAACTCGGCCGGGCGACCGATCAGTCCTGAGGTGGAATCGGCCCGCCTGGAATGTCCTGCCTCATCCTCGCCGATCTTCGCGGCCAATTGGATCGTCGCGGGCGCGAGCCCGTCCGGGACTTCGGTCGACAGTCGACTCTTCAGACCCCTGAAATGCTCGATGGCGGAGAGCCCGTCGCCTTTGAGCCACAGCCCTCGCATCAGGGCGCGGTGAGCCCTCTGGTCGAAGTCATTCATGCGGATCAGACGAAGCGCAGACAGGCAAACGCCATCCCAGTCCGCCCCCGCTTCCGCCTCGCGGAGGGAACTGCGCAGCGCGATTCCACTCAGCACGCGATACCGATCCCGCTCACCGTCGAGCCACCTGTCGAAGGCCTGCGCGCCGAGGTTCGATAGCGTGGGCGCGAACTCTCCTTGATACCGGTCCAGCGCCGCTCGATGATCCCCACGCTCCACTGCCCTCTCGAACTCCCGCGCTTCGTACTCGATCCGATCGGCACGCAGGCGGACGCTCATGGCGCTGGTCTCCAATACCGATCCGACCTTTGATTTGATGTCATAGAGAGCCTGGCTGAGCGAGTGGCGCTCCCGAGCGCCGCTGGCGTCCCAGAGCAGCGTTGCCAGGTCTGCCCTCGCATGCACGCTCTTCGGATGAGCACAGACGTAAAGGAGGAGCCCCGAGTGCTTTCGCGAGCGGAGCGTCAGCTCCCGTTCAGCCGTGAGGATCGAAACCGACCCGAAGCACCGAAGAGTGAGCATAGCGCGTGTCGCTTCCGTGAACGGTGTGATTACCGAGGGTGACGACTCACAAGGATCTCGTAACCGTCACCCAACGCGTGGCAAGGGCATCCGCGATCTGGGATCGCTATCAAGTATCTAGCCAGGGTTATCAAGCAACTATCATCGCGGTGGTGTCAGGAGGGTCGGTGGTGCCCGGATGGCCACGAGCGGTGCAGAACCGCTCCGAGGACCCTTCCGACCCTAACCCGACCTTATCCGATCCTACTCCACCCAGTCTGACAGCACCTTGGCTCTGATAGAGAAGTGCGAGGCATCCCAAACGGCCACCCCTTGCTTTACTACGATGGCCTGTGGGGACTTGTGACGGATCTTGAGCTCCTGGGCGATGAGGTCGGACAACTCCCGTTGGGAGACGACATCGATCATCACGACCGGGATATCCGGCCGCTGCGCCGCGAAGTCCTGCATCTGGACGAAGGTACGGCGGCTGATGCTACAACGGGGACTGTGTTTGTAGATGACGACCGTCTCGGCCTGGAGAAGTTCGCGGAGCTTTTCCTGTTCTTCGACGGCTTCGATGCTCATCTGGAGCCCAACCAATCCTTGCGGGGGCTAGCCGGCCAGCTCCGCCTGGATCACGGCTTCGATCCGGCCCACCAGCTCGGACCACTCGACCTGGTCGGTCTTCGTGACCGTGATGAAGTTCTCGACGAGAAGTAGCGCGCGCACTCCCTCGATCGCGAACAGGCGCTCGGCCAACCGGTCGCCCCCGGCGGACTCGAGATCGAAGTAGCTGCGGCTCCCCTCGCCCGGCACGTCGCGGTCCAAGACGAACTTCGCCGCGTTCGGGTTCGGGGTCCCTTCGACTGTGATGCTCATACGCAGGTCGGACATTGGCGATTCGGCTCCTGGGTCATTCTATCTGTGAGGTCCGCGCTGCGAGACCGCAAGGGGCACCCCGGTCGCGCCGCCCCCAGCCGGTGCGCTCTTGAGCTGGCGAGCACCACGCAGCCACGACTGACAACGAGCACCACGCAGCCGCCGTGGCACCACGCAGCCGCCGTGGCACCTGCAGCAGCGAGCGCCACGCACCGGAAGGGTGGCGGAGTCCCATGTATCGAATCGCTTCGATGTTCCCCACATTGCCCGCTCCAGCCCCAGCCCAGATGATATGAACGATTCGGGGGACCGGCTGGGTTCCGGACCTCGAGTTCATGGGTCGATGTGCAGCTATGCACGCGACAAGGGTTGTATACGTGTATACAGCGTATACACGTATACAGACGGTACTCTCAAGTTGGGCACATACACCCCGGAGCCCCCGTGCTAGACAGCGACAGCGAGTCCCGGGACCTCCGCGACATCAACGAGGGATCAAATGGATCTGAAGAACAAGACGGCCATGATCACGGGTGGGGCGAGCGGACTCGGAGCCGCGCTCGCGCGCAGGTTTGCGGAGGAAGGTGCAGCGGTCTCGATCTGCGGCCGTCGCGCCGGTGCACTCGAGAACCCGTGCCAGGAGATTCGAGCGCTCGGGGGTCAATGTCTCCCGGTCGCCGTCGATATCACGCGTCCGGAGGACATCCAGCGCTGGATCGGTCTCAGCAAGGCGGAATTCGGATCCATCGACGTGTTCGTGAACAACGCCTCGGTCCTTGGCGAGCGTGTATCCGTGGAGGAGTATCCTGTCGAGACGTGGCGCGACGTGCTCGACGTGAACCTCACGGGAGCCTTCTTGTGTGCGCAGGCGATCGTCCCCGAACTGCGAGCGACGAAGGGGTCCCTCATCAACGTGTCATCAGGGGTGGGGGATCATGGTCGACCGTACTGGGGCGCGTATTGCGTGTCGAAGAACGGTCTCGAGGCACTGTCGGAGATGATGGCCGGTGAGCTCGAGGAGTCCGGGATACGGGTCAACACGGTGGACCCGGGAAGCATGCGCACCTCGATGCGGGCCGCCGCCTACCCGGACGAGGATCCGGACACGTTGCCGGAGCCATACGAGATCACGGATGTCTTCGTCTACCTGGCGTCGGATCGCGCCGCACACGTGACGGGGAACCGCTTCCGAGCCAAGGAGTTCGAGATCGCGGTTCGGTGACCTCCGCCACGAAGACGTGCGTCGCGCGGCCGGTCCTCTGCCCACTACCAGTCGTACACCGTCCAGCAGAGACACTCCTGGCTTCCGCATACGAGTCGGACTCGGAATGGTGACTCGTCGGAGCGCGGAGCCGGGTGCGTCTCCACGCGGCGTACCATCTTCGTGCCGCACCGCGGGCACTCGGGCTCACCTCCCGGCCCGGGATGCTTACGGTCGTGTTGCTCCAGCGTTTCGCTCTGTTCGGAGTCCAGAAGCGGACCGAGATTGTCTTCGTTCACCACGACCCTGCGAGTGCGCATTCACATCACGAGTGACGGGCGATCGATGCGCGCCTCCGAATCTCCCGTCCTGCTAGCCCCCGGATGAACGATACCCGTAGAGCCGACCGGCCGGCCACCCCGACGCGCGAGCTCGACTCATTCCGCGACGAGTTCCCGATCCTCCAGCGCAAGGCATACCTGAACTCCAACTCGCTCGGGGCGCTCTCACGGCGATCGGTGGAGGAGCGCCGGAGATTCGAGGAGCTGTGGAATGAGCTCGGGGCCAGCGCCTGGTACGAGATCTGGATGGCGAAGCTCGAGGAGGTACGCGGGGCGCTCGGTCGAACGATCGAGGCGGCCGCCGATGAGATCGCGCTCATGCCCAGCGTGTCAGCGGCCCTTGCCGCGGTCGCCGGAGCCGTAGCGGGTGCAACCGACCTGGGGCGGAGGCCGAAAGTCGTCATCACGGAGCTCGACTTCCCTACCGTCGGCCACCACTTCCTGTCACGGGAGCCGCTCGGAATCGAAGTGGAGATCGTTCGTAGCCCGGACGGCGTAGAGATCCCGCTGGAGGCGCTGGCGGACGCGATCGACGAGCGCACCGCACTTGTCGTGACATCGCATGTCTTCTTCTCTACCGGCGCGATCCAGGACGCGGCTGCCGTGGCTACGATCGCGCGCGAGGCGGGTGCCCGGATTCTCCTCGACGCGTATCAGTCGAACGGACAGTTGTCCATCGACGTCCGCTCACTCGGAGTCGATTTCCTCGTCTCGGGCATGCTCAAGTGGCTTTGTGGAGGCCCCGGCCTCGCATACCTGTACGTGCGGCCGGATGTCGACATCGCCCCCACGACGCTGTCGTGGTTCGGCGTCGAGAACCAATTCGCCTTCGACCTGCGCGACGCGAACCCGAGGCACGACGCCCGCCGCTTCGAGATGGGCACGCCGCCGGTGGGGGCGGCATACACGGCAGCCGGAGGCCTGGCCATCGTCGAGGAGGCGGGGATCGAGCGAATCCAGACGCGAAACCGCGTGCTTGCGGACGATCTTCGAAGCCGGCTCCTCGAAACGGGGCTCACCCTACACGAAGCACCGAGCGCAGACCGACGATCCGCCCTGGTCCTGGCGCGTCACCCGGATCCGCAGGGCGCGGTGGCGCACCTGGCGGAGAACGACGTGATCATCGACTCGCGCGGACCGTTCATCCGATTCTCGCCCCACTTCTACAACACCCTCGAGGATAACGAGCGAGCCGTGGAGGTGTTGAGGAGCTACCGCTGATAGTGCCGCGAGGGCGTGCCTCCCCCGGAACCGATGAGCGCGGTCACGCCCTCGTGTAGCCTATGCGGCGTCAGCCGGATAGAACTCGGCGACTCTCACTGTCCGGTCAGGGCGAAGCTTTCGATCATGCGTTGGTAGATCTGTTGATGAGCATCAGAATCGGGGTTTTCCTCGCGATTCGCATCGAAGGTCAGGAGGTAAGCCCGGTCTTCCGCCACGGTGACGAACTCACCGTGTATCAGGTCGTACGCGAAGCGCGTCCAGCGCTTGGCAGGCAGCCTCGCCAGCTTCGTGTCGATCATGTTGACGAACGACAGATTGGCGAGCTTGAGACCCTCCAGCCACTGGTCCAGGCTCTGTCGCTCGGGGTTCGGCAGCACCCTTAGCTCGAACTGTCCGGGCCAGGCCCCTCCCGGGGGTTCGAGAAAGGTGAGCTTCTCCAGCTCACCCGGTTCAAGAAACTCCGAGACGCGGATCATCTCCCGCTCCCGCGGCCGCGCTTCCACCAGAGTCCAGTCGCCCGGGTAGGCGATCGAATAGCCGAAGCGTTCGCTGCGGTACTCTCCCCACGAGCCGTCTCCATCCTGATCCTGTGCGCAGGCTGCCAGCGACGCGATGCAAAGCATGACGACGAGCCGAGGTGCTCTTTGGGCGGTGATCATTGGTTTTCCCCCCTCAGGAACCGCAAGACCACCGCCCACGTCGGCTCCACGTCGCCCTCCACGCGCTCCGGATTGAGCATGGAAGACCCGTGTACGCCGGGATCCGCAACGTAGGTCTGGTGTCCCTGCTCCTGGAACGTCTCGAGTTGAGCGGCCACTCGCGGGATTTCCATCTCGCTCGCGGGTCTCAGGAATAGCGCCGGCACGGCGAGGTCTTCTACGTAGGCTCCGGGCTCACAACCGGCCATCGGATCTCCGGAGGCCGGAGAGAACGCCAACACACGTGAGACTTCATCGGCGTGCCCGGCCGCGAGCTGTATGGCCAGGGCCGCGCTGAAGCTGCTCCCCCAGATCACCGGCCACACCGAGGGCTCCAGCTCGCGCGCGTAGGCGAGCGTTGCCTCCAGATCGGCGTATGCCTCGCAAAACGTGAACTCCCGGTCCCCCAGTCTCTCGACCGTGCGGTTGACGCCGCCGAATCGGTCCCCTCCACGCCGCTGGTCGACCGCGAGCAGGTTGAAGCCCTCGGCGCTCAGCCGCGCGATCATCGATCCGTACTCGGCGCGGGCGTTGGAACCGCCCTGGTGGAACAGGAGCAGGAAGGGCCGGCCGCGGGTCTCCTCCGTCCACAGTAGATCGCCGGTGAGAACGATCCCGTCCGACGTCTCGATCAGCACTTCCCGCGTCGAGGCCTGGCCGCTGAGCGCACGAGCAACACCGAGACTCAACAACAGCGCTGCGGAGAGGCCTGCCACCCGCAGGACGGATTTCCGAAGCTCAGGCATTTCCATCCTTCCAGTTCCACCACTTCAGCAGCTCGGGGTCGTGCTCTGCGGTTGCCGCGTAATAGACCGCGCATCGGAAGGCGTACAGAACGCAGCGATCGACCTCGGCGCCGACCTGGGCGCAGAGCTTTCGGTACAGGTGCTCGGGGTCGGCCGTCTTCAGGGCGTCCACCTCGTGAATTCCGAGGTCCCACAGGTCTTGGCTCAGACTCTTGCCGATACCGGGGATCACCTGCAGCGCGCGCAGACCTCTCTGACGCTCGTACGTCTCCGACGGGGGAGCGAGACCTTGTGGCATCGTTTTCTCCTCTGGCTCGAAAGTTACGGGCTCGCTAGCCGCACTATCGTCGTCGCCCTACGTCGCCGCTTCTCTCTCACGTAGTCCGACACGTGATCTCCGTAGCGGGCGACGAAGGCCTGCAGATAGTCGTCGCCTCGGATCGTTCCGCGGCAATCCGGTGCGCCGCAGCCGCACCCGAAGCTCGACATCTGTTCGTTGTAGAAGGTCGCGTAGTCCATCGTGATCTCATCACCCGTGGCGAGCGGTCGTCGGACCGCCACGTCAAGCCCCTCGAGCCATGCCGTGGGATCGCAAGAATGGTTGATGGGCTTCCAGTCTTCGGCGTCGCGACTCCACACCACCCACAGCTCATCCGTCAGCGGCCACGCGTAGCGCCGGAACCAATCCATCCGGTCGCCGTTCCAATGAGCCTCGACGTGGGCTCGGGTGACCAGGGAGTGGGGCTCCTCCTCGAACTTGATGATCCGCTCACCCGGCTCGATCGGACGCGTGGCGTAGAGACCGTATTCTCCGTCGCGGCGTGAGCGGACTTCCCAGCCCCGGGCACGCCGCTCGTGCCGCCGGATGGCGGCTTCGACGATGTGACGTGTGAACCCCTCGTGCCCGGCGGGATCGTGCAGCAGACAGAAGTCGGCGCTCCCGGCGTCCTCGGGCTCGTAATAGATGCCGCAGTTCGCGTTGATTTCGAGCATGAAGGGCCGGCCCTCGGCATCTACGCGAAGGTCACACCGGCCGTAGCCCGATCCATTGAGCCCCACGAAGAACCTGGCAGACACCTCCCGGAGACGGGCCGCGAGCTCCGAATCCTCCACCGGGAAGCTCTGCATCTGCGCGTAATCGACCCATTTCATGTCGGAGTGCTTGAAGCTCTCACCTTCCGGAAAACGGTATTGGACGGGTGTGTAGGTAATCGGATTCGTGGGATCGTCGGCGTTCTCCGCCACCAGTGCGGTGCACTCGATTCCATCGATGAACTCTTCGATCAGCGCGCCCGCGAACCGGTTCATCATGATGCCGGCCTGCTCGCGCAGGGCTTCGGGGGTCTCGACTCGCGACTCTCGTGTCAGGCCGATGCTGGCGTAGCTGCTGGGGTGCTTGACGAACAACGGGAACATCAGCGTCTCCGCCGCTCGCTCGACGTCCGATTCGTCCTCCGCGAGCACGTAACCCGGGGTGTCGATGCCCCACGCCCGGCAAACGCGCTTCATCGCCTCACGCGAAGGCTCGTAGAACTCCGAGGCGGCCCCCGTGAACGGCAGGTTCAGCCGTTCCAGCGCCTGAACGACCTCGATACCGGGCGTCTCCTCGTCCCACGCACCGTCGCACAGGTTGAAGAAGAGATCGAATCCCTCACGCGAGCGGGCGATGACCCGCTGGACGGCGGTCTCTTTCTCGAGGACCTCGAGCTCCCACGTCGCCTCGGGGAGAAAGGGCCGCGGATCACACGGCCAGTCGTCGTCCGGGAGCGAGTCGGCCTCCAGGTCCTGCGTGGTCAGTAGGCAGATGCGCATTTCGTCAGGCTTCAATCGGTGGTGAACCTCAGCCATCGACCTTCGTGGCAGTAGTGGGCCGTCGCGCCCTTTTCGAGAAACGCATCGGACAGGGCCTCGTGAACGAGCGTGGGCGGCGTACCTCTTCCGCATATGTCCAGTAGCGTCGCAGCGACTCGGCAGAAACGGAGTCGATAGCGCGCGAAAACAGGATGCCTTCGGCACCGAGCGCTTGTAGATACGTGCGATCGGCCGTGGACGCCAACCCCGACTGGCAGTTGGCCGCGCCTCCCCAGATGATGACGAGCTCGGAGATCCCGTCGCGCGAGCAGAGCGCGGCCCAATCCACCTGTCCGGATGCCGCGAACCGGCCCGAGATCAGATTATGAGGCTCCGGCTCGCCCCAGGCTTGTGGGATTCGGCAGCCCAACTCCTCGAGCGACTCTCGAACCCGCGGCGGCGTTCCCGCGAAGTCAGCCGGGACCAGGCGCACGACACCAGCCTCGGCGGCGCTCCAGGGATCCTCCCGCTCTGTCTGAGCGGTCTCCGGTGAGCACCCGCCGATCGTCGCGACCGCCGCGACAAGACATGACCGAAGGGTCAGCACGCGATCATCCGTCGACTACCGGAGCTCGATGTCGCCCGTGGAGGTTTCGATCACGGCGATCAGGGCCGGGGCCGGTCCCGCTTCGACGGGCAGGTCCGACCCGATGGCGTCCAACATCGCGGCCACCCGCCGGGGATCGGGGTGCCGGGCCCGCAGGCTCCTCAGCCTGCACCCGGGCGGCGCGTCGATGGCCGGATGACGGGAAGCACCCCAATCGATCAGGAACGGCACGATCCCATCCGCCAGGATCACTTCGGGATCCGTGAGACGCCACGAAAGGACGCTGCCGTCCGGTCTTTCCCGGCTCGCGGCGAAGATCCGGCCCAGTTGCACGCCGCCGGCCACTGCCGTCTCGACCCGACCCTCGAGGTCGGGGGCCTTCGCCACCCAGGTGACGAGGCGTGGCCGGTCCAGCCGGTTCAGGCCAAAGATCGTCGGCATCTCCCGATCGTCACGCTCCGGATCCGGACCGAGAACTTCCAGGTAGGTCTCGGGACCCAGTGAGATCAGCGCGTTTCGGGTCCCCCAACGAGGGTGCCGTCCGCCCGGGGCCGCTCGCACTCCGAGCAGCTCTTCGAGCTCCTCTACCACCGTGTCGAGGTCGGGCCCGGCATACACGAGATGGTCGATCTCGTCCATGAGGTCGGATCGAGGGTCAGGGTTCGCGGTCTTTCAGACTGCCGCGGCCTTGATGCGCTCGATCTGAGCCCGGTGAACGAGATCGTGGGCCGCGAGCAGTTTCACGATGTGCGCCACGCTCTCCGGTCCGCGCTCCTCGTGGATGCCCGCGCGCTCCGATTCCTCCGCGGTGAGTCCCTCGAACCACGCCATATTCGCCGAGCGCAGAGCCTGTATCTCCGCCAGCGAGTCATCCAGCGAAGCGTCGTTGTAGCGGAGCTCCACCGCCCACTGATCCTGATCATAGCCCGCGATCGGTCCCCCGGGCCGCGCGATGCTCATCCGCATCCGGTAACGATACACGAGCTCGGTGTCCGCGAGGTGACGAATCACTTCCAGGACGGACCACTTACCCGGGGCCTCTCGCCGTCGGAGGCTCTCGTCATCCATGCCGTCGACGGTATCCCGTAGCCAGGTGACCAGCTCCCGTTGCACCTCGAGCGGGTCACGGTCGCCCAGCAAGTCGAGGAGCTGCTGTGTATAGACCCCGGCGCTCTGCGCCGCCTCGGATGCCGGATTCGAAAAGTCCATGTCTGATCTCGACTCTCTTCAGGAAACTCCCACGCGGGTGCTTCGGCGCTCGAGGAGGAGCACATCCTGCCATTTCTCCCCTAGCTTCCCGAGCTTCTCGCGGACGCCGATCACGCGGAAGCCCTGGTTCTCGTGCACTCGTACGCTGGCCTCGTTCTCGGGGAATACGCCGGCCTGAAGGGTCCAGAAGCCGGCGGCCTCGGAGTCCTCGATCAAGCGCCTCAGCAGCGCCGAGCCCATGCCTTTTCCATGGCTCGTAGCGTCCACGTATACGCTCACTTCGGCCACGCCACCGTACACACACCGATCCGAGACCGGGCTCAACGCCGCCCACCCGATCACGTCCGCGGTGTCCTCCGCCACGCCGACCAGACGGCACACGGCCAGGTGGTCCTCGTCCCACTCATCCCACTCCGGGGCCGCGGATTCGAAGGTAGCCAGCCCCGTGGCGATCCCCTGCTCGTAGATCGCGCGTACGCGCTCCCAATCGCCACGCTCCATCGCCCGGATGAACACACCCGGTGTGTTGCGAGGCATGTCTTCTGGAGGATGCGTGGGCATGGGTAGACTCTCCGTCATGGTCACGGGGGCGACCTTCGATGGGAAGGCCGCCCCGCGTTTCCATCCACAGTCACATCGTGACGCGCCCGCCGTGGACGCGGGGTCCGTGACTCGGCTAGGACGCCGGCCACAGCCACCCGAAGACACCGGCTGTCAGGAGGGCGTACACGAGGCCATCGAACACCGACTTGAGCGTCGAGCTCCACGCCTTCTTGGTCCAGATGGAGTTCTGCAGGAGAGCCAGGGCATAGCCGATGAACGCAGTGGCGCCCGCGAAGCGGAAGACCGACAGATAATCCGCGCCCGGTCCCAGCGCCCGGCCGGCGATGTAGGCGGCGAATAGCCCGACCACGATGCAGTAGATGAACCACTGCACGAGGCTCGCGCCCATCTTGAACTCCCCGTTGGGTAACACCGTCATGAAGACCACCGGACCCTTGTTCATCTTCTCCTGGAACTCGGGGTCCTTGAAGTCCGCCATGCTCCCCGCGCGTGGAAGCGCATAGTCGCCCGGTGGGATGTTGAAGGGGCGCAACGCGTCCATGACCGCGTCCTCCGACGGCACCTCGACGAAGTCGCTCTTGTGGTAGTTGAGCATGGTGTGGATGACCCAGCTCACCAGGAACACGGCGACCGCCGCTACCAGGATCGGGATCAAAAGGGACATCATCGGAACCATGTTCACCTCCTCGTGCAGACACGATGGGCAAAGGAACTCCGGTCGTGGGCCGACCTAAGTTGGGGCGCCTGGAGAGGAAAGCCAACTCCTCAGTCGCGCGTGAAAGTCATCGCGCACCTCCCTCTCGACCCAGGGGAAGTGTCCGCACGAGTCCCATTCATGGTATTCGAGCTGTGCCACGTAAGGCTCGAGGCTCGCTCTGATCATCCGGCCCGGGTGCGGATCTCTAGCGCCGTGGAGCATCAGCACGGGAGCATCGATGGTCGCGAAAGCCGCCGGATAGACGCCCTCTCGCTGGAGCCGCAGCATGTCCTCCCACGATTCTCGATTCGCGTGGGCGTCGACGTGCTCGTTCTCGAGATCGGCCGTGAGCAGATCGTGCGAGTACAGTGGGAGCAGAAGCTCCGCCTTGAGCCTGAGCCGTTCGTCCGGGTCGGGGATCTCGGTGTCGAGGCCATCCATTCTCGCGCGCAGGCGATCATCCATGCGCTCTCTCACGGTGGTTTCGAAGCGCTCCCGGGCCGCCGGATCGAAGGTGCCGCACCCGACCAGTACGAGCCCCCTCGTCCTGCCGGGCGCGGCCGCCGCGTACGCGAGCGCCAGCATGGCACCCCAGGAAGAGCCCACCAGGTGGACGGGTGTCTCGCCCGCGAACGAGACGATAGCCTCGTGCAGGTCTTCGAGGTGTCGAGCCACCGTGAGCGGTGTCCCGCCACTACCTCTCTGGAATGGCTCGAGAACTCGGAATCTGCCAGCCAGCTCCCGAGCGATGGGGGCCATGTGCCCGGGAGCGCCGGGGCCTCCGTGGATCAGGACTACCGGGGGGCCGCTGCTCCCGTAGGCTCGCGCTTCGCGCAACACGCCTTCCCGGGGGCGTCGCTCCGAATGCCCCCGTCTACGGAGCTTCGTCGGCCGTCGGTCCGTACACGGCGGGCACCGCTATGTCGTTCAGACGCAGATACAACCCGAGCTGCGCGCGATGGTGGATGACGTGGTTGAGCACCATGCTCCGAACTACCGCGACCCGCGGCATTGAGAAGATGACCTCGCCGCCCGACAAGAACGTCCATTCTCCGAGCAGATGCTCGTCACTGGCGCCTTCGATCGCGGCGCGCGCATCGGCCACGTTCCTATCGAACGTCTCCAGTGCCTCGTCGACGGAAGTGACAGGCTTCACGTGATGAGGCTCACCGCCCTCGGGGGCCATGTCGAAGCTGTCTTGCTGGATCGTCATGACCGTCCAGCTCGGGATATTGGACAGGTGCGTGGCGAGGCCGACGAACGCCATCGACTTGTCGTGTGGCTTCCAGTCCAGCTTTTCGTTCGGAATGCGCTCGATGACCTTGCGTGTGTTCGCCATCTCGTGGTCGAGCTCGGGCAGCAATGCCTGGCTGAGTCCCATGGTCCACTCTCCCTGTTCCCGCTTTGCCGTGTCGATCCAATCTCGCGCGAGATCGTGATACACGGCGTATGCGTTCCAAACGTTCGACGCCCATTCCCTGACGAGCCTCTCGTGCTCGGCCGCGTCCGGGGCGTCCAGAATGTGAGCGATCGTCAGCTCCCCGACATCCTGCAGGAGCGGCGGCTTCTCCAGATCCTCTCGCTTCCCGCTCAGCCATTGCTGCAGCGTCCGTAGCAAATGGTGGTCACCGTCGTGCTCCATCGCGCAACACATCCCGGTCAGGTGCGCCGCGAAGGACTTCGCCGAGATCATGTACGGGTCGGCGTGCTGGAGCGAATACGTATCCACGGTGAGCCGGTGGATCCCGGCGTAACGGTAGTCCGAGAACTCCATCGCCAGCGTCTCATCGAAGTGCCCCTTGCACTCCGCCTCAGATGGCAGACCGCATGAGCAAGTCATCGAGGCAACCTCGAGACGAAGTCCTGGAATTGCCGGGGGTCTCTCAGCGGCGGCCCGTGACCGAAACAGACGATCGCCGGGTCGAGCGCGGCAAGCCTGCGCGCGGAATCCCGGTTCAGGCCCGGGTCGGTCGTGGCGGCGCGGAACGGTTCCGTCAGACCTTTGCGGAAGGTGACCGGGTTCCTGTTGAACGCCACATCTCCCAAGACGAGGACCCTGTCACTCTCCCGCCAGAACGCCACATGGCCCGGGGTGTGCCCCGGACACTCGACGACGGTGAAGCCACCCACCTCGTCCCCCTCCTCCAAGGTGCGCACTACGGCATGACTCGGACCCGCAAGCGTCTTTCCGACCCGGGCCACCCACGATCGAGGCCGGGGGAGGATCCCGCTCAGGTCTCCGGACTCGATCGCTTCGCGGTCTCCCTCACCGCACCAGAGCGGGACCCTGAAATGCTCGCAGACCGCGTGGCTGGCGCCGACGTGATCGAAGTGGCCGTGGGTGACGGCGTGAGCCTCAACGGCGTGGCCCTCGAGCGCTGCGAGCAACCGGCCGGCGGAGAAGCGTGGGCCCGAATCGACCAGCACGTCGCCCAGAAGATACGCGTTCATGGTGTCCAGCGGCGCGAGCGGCACCCGCCAAAGACCCGGCGATACTTCTTCCATGACCTAGCGCACGAACAGTACGGTGACCCCGACCTTGAGCACGAGGGACCAGTCGAAGTCCTCGAATGGGAGCGTCGAAGCGATCATCACGAACGAGGTCCGCGGGATCCCGAGCGGGACGACGGTCGTGCTGACCAGCATTGGGTATGGGGAGTAGTCGTTCGCATCAAGCCACAGCAACCCGCCCCCCAGGCCGAGAAAGGCCTGGCCCACATGGAGCACGGGCCGCTCGGCGGCCGTAATGAGCGTGGGGTTCCAGCTCTCGTCGGTCCACGACACTGTGACGTAGGCGCTCGTCCGGGCAAACGGCGGTGTCTCGGCGTGCAACTCGAACACCGGCTCGGTCGGTCGGTCGCTGAGGAGCGCTCCCGCCCCGATGGTGGCGAGCTGTGCGTCGGTGGCCTGGGCTCCCCCGAGCGAGGCCCAGCCGGTGAGCAGCACCGCGCACAGAGATCTTCTCTCGATGGTCAGCCTCCCTCACCGTCCCCTGGTGGCGCCGGCAGACGCGGGGACCAGCGTCTCACGGCCTTCTTGTACCGGTCGTACGCTTCGCCGAATCGTCCTTCCAGCTGCGGCTCCTCGTAGAAAACCACGAATGTGTGGACGAGCAGGAAAAGCAACGCGGCGAACAAGAGCATCGAGGCGGAACGGTGCCATAGGCCGAACCCCACGAGCATGGCCAGTCCGCCGATGTACATCGGGTTCCTCACCCATTGGTACGGTCCCGTGGCCACGAACCGGGTCGGTGGGTCGAACGGGGCCGGTGTCCCACGTCCGCGCGCCACGAACGAGGCGACGCACGTGATCGCGACGGCGGTCCCCAGGGCCATCAGGAAAGCTCCTACCACGCGGCTCGCGGCCGGCAGCTCGAGACCGACCGCCGCGTCGTAGACTCGAACCTGGAGCGCGACCCAACCCCAGAGTCCGATGAATACACTTGCATACACGAGAGACCGGAATGCCGCGAAAAACCTGGCCATGGTTTCCGGCCTATCCCCCCGAACGCGGTGTGAGGCGGGCGAGATACTCCCCGCTCTCTTCTTCGAGCAAGACTTCGCACGCCCAGCCGGCCTGCACCGCGTGCTCGGCCAGCGTCTGCGGATCCACGTGTATCCAGCCGCAATAGGGTCCGACGTGACCGTCGAATTCGAACTGCACTCGCGTCTCTCCCACATACCGGCCGGCGTCGCGGTTAGCCGCATGGTACGCGAGATGTTCCTGATCATCGGTCCGTCGAACATCCAGGGAAGTGGCGAGCAGTTGCCCGTCGTCGCGGATCAGCCGACGAGCCCGGGGGAGGAAGCTGCTCAGGCCCTGTAGATCCCCGGTCATTCCGATGCCATGTCCGAGCATGAGCAGCGTGTCGAACGGTCCTCCTTCGAACTCGAGAATGTCGGCGCAACGCACGTCTTCGAGCCCGCGCTGGATCATGATGCTCGCCGCGTCCGGGCTGATGTCCAGCGCTGTGACGCTGCGGCCCTCCGACGCCAGGAAGAGGCTGTGCAGGCCGCTTCCGGCCCCAATGTCCAGCACGTGGCCTCGACAAGGCTCGAGTGCCGCAACCTCGATGGGCCAGAACTCGGACGGCGATCGAAAGAACACGCTCACCGGCATGTACGCTTCGAACCCGTCATCACGACGGATCACGAGCTGCGCTTCCGATTCACCCCGGAAATAGCTGAGCAGGGCGAGTCCATGTGGAGTCATCGCGCCGGGGTCCATCACTCGTCTCTCCCTCGGGCACTCTTCCTCCGCCCGAGGCGGTCGCCGGCGATCCAGATGAAGATCGTCCACACGATGACGGCGATGATGATGGAGACCGATACGGCCACGACGCGGGTGACGGGCGCGCCGAGCAGGCGGCTCACGATCAACTCTATGATCAGATAGCCGAGGCCGCCGACAGCGACCACGAACAACGCGATCCTACCCAATTCAGTGTCCGAGGTTGTTGACCTCGCCTCGCTTGGCCGGCGCCTCAGGGCGTCGGCACGGGACTCGACCAGTGCAGGTCCCGCAATCGCCAGCCCGTGAGCGTGTGCACGGCCACCCCCGTGAAGTAGCCCTGGAACCGTGACTCGCTCCCCGCCGTGTCGGTGATCACCTCGTGATAGGAGGCGGCCAGCACGGCGGTTCCGGGCGTGAGCGGGTCGATTCGCATGTCCTCCCACCGGAGCTCCATGTGGGCCACCCCGGGAGCGAAGCCCCGCACGAAGCTCGTGGCCGAGTCCACGCTCGGGAACACCAGTTGCCCATCGGACGCCATGAAGAACTCGGGGCCGTCGAGGAAGTACGACAGCCACGCGGTCGGTCCATCGCGCTCGAGATCTCGGGCAATGGCCGAGGCCAGATCGCGAACGCTGTCCTGGATCGCTGCGGCGTGAGCAGCGTCGAGCGCGCCGGGCGCCATATCGAGCCTGTCGCGAGCCTCTGGCACGGCATTCTGGCAGGCCACGAGCGACGCGAGCGTCGCCGGGAGCACGGCGCCGCGAATCGAGAATCTCATGAACAGCCTCATTGGGTCATTTCGAGTCGCATCGGCGGACCGTCATGTGCGCGAGCCAGGCGACCTGGGGAAGAACATCGGCACTCGGTTCCGGTACTCGACGTAGCTCGCTCCGAAGCGCCGTTCAAGCTCCGGCTCCTCCACCCGTTTCAGCTCGACCACGTTCGCGGCAACGAACAATGGGGTCCAGACGAGGACGATCGAGAGTGAGTGGAGAAGAAACCCGACTCCGAAGAGGCATGCGAACGCGCCGGTCAGCATCGGGTTGCGCATCCAGGCGTACGGCCCAGCGATTACGAATTCGCGCGGAGGGTTGAACGGGACCGGCGTCCCCTTCGCCTTCGCGAACAGGCCCACGCACCAGGCGCAGAGTGTCAGGCCTGCCGCGAGCAGAATCGCTCCGGCGAGGGAGCCCGCGCTGCCGGCGAGCAGGCGTGGCAGACCTAACACCCGATCGGTCAACAGTCCCGCGAAGACGACCAGGAGCAGCATCGCCGCGAACACGACCAGTCCGATGGGGGTGAGCGCTGCGCGCCGACGCGCGGGACCTGTCGTGATCGAGTAGAACAGGTCGACCAGACTCATCTGCACCCATTCATCCCTTTTCTGGGCCGTCCTCTCGCGAGCGAGATCGACGGGAATCTCCGACCCGCGCTACTCCGTCGGCTCGCTGACCGCTGACAACCCGTCGAGCACTTTGTTGATGACCTGTTTGCGGTGCTTGAGCATTTTCCGAAAGTCGAAGCTGTCGGTGTCGGCGATCTCCATTCGCAGGTCCGAAAGGTAGCTCTCCAGAACGTGCCGCAGCACGTCGATCTCGTCTACGGTCAGATCTAGATCCAGCACGGTATCCGTCTCCATCGAGTTCTTCGGATGGGTGAGGGTGGTCCCTCCAGGCTCAATTAAGCCCTCTCACGGCCCCTCGCAAGACGGTTCCCTTCACCGAGAGCTGGGGGGAAGGTCAAGTCCGTCGATGCTCCCCCGCGGCCGGGCGTCGGACGCAGCCGGCGTCGGACGCAGGCAGGCGTCCGGACGCAGCCGGACCTCGGACGCAGCTAGGCGTCGCGCATGGCGGCTATCACCTTCTGCTGGAGCTCTGGCGTGACCTCGTCGATCCCGTGCGTCTGGTGGGCGTGATCCGCGACCATCTGGAGCAACTCCTCCTCCGTTTCGGCCCATGCCTCGTAGTCGCAATCGAGCCCGACGTCGGCGCAACGGATTTGCCTAGCCAATTCGACCTCCAGATTCAGGTAACGCTCTCCCCCGGCGAAAGAACCCTATGATGCTCGGCGCGAAGCGCAAAACCGGCCGCTCGCTTCTTCCCCCTCCACACCCCCGCTGCGCCACTCACCCGAGAACGCCTGGGCGCCCGAGTCGCGCACCGCAAGCGACATGTACGTGCCGTCGAAGCGGATCTGGCCGCGCCGGTTGGCCTCGGTCCCGAGCCGCAGGGTGAGTCCCGGCGGGCGGTCACTCGAGCCGGCTTGCGAGTAGAGGCCGACCCCGGGAGCCGCGGGGCTCGCGTCGTCTGTCTCGCCCGCGGCCGTCCCCCCCACCCGATCGAGACGTATGTCGGCCGAACCGTACAGCGGCATCGACGCGCCCGGGAGCGGTGTCCCGTCTACATCGGGCACCGCAAGCAGCGCTTCCGACTGCGGCCTCAGCGTCAACCGGCCCGTCACCGTCGCCCCGACTTTGGGTCCCGAGGTCGCGTAGAGTACGAGCTCGTACTCGCCCGCCAGATCGGTGGGGCTCGCGACGCGGTCGCCCACGACGCACGCGGCCAGGGCAACCAGGGTGGGTCCCTCGCCCGGCCGCCGTACGCACCCGGTCAGGGGCACCGAGACGCACGCCAACGGCAATAGGACTCGACACATCGCGAGAGACCGGACCATCTCAAAAGTCCGCGATGAGCTCGACCCGTCCGCTCGCATGGATTCGGTAGACCGGTCCCCGAAGGATGTCATCCCCGAGCGCCAGCTTGGGGGACCGCGCGAGGCCGGACTCGGCGAAGGGCACGGTGTACTCCTCGGCGCCAGTCAGATCCACCTCGTACCCCATGTCGCCCAGCGATCCGACGGTGATGATACTGAGCGGATTGGGGCCGTCATCGATGAACCCCGTCATCAGCTCGGATCCCATCACGCGCTCGCGCCAATGCACGAAGCGCGTCCCCCCTCCACCCTGATCCTCGATCGGCACCTTCTTGCCCACGAGCGGCTGGCCTCCGGCCGCATCGAAGGCCACGCGGGCCTGTGGGCCCGTGAAGTGTGGGTCCGTGCCGGGAGCACCGCTCGTCTCGGCCGCCAGCCCGAAATCATCCCACAGCCCTCCGACCCCCAGCACGTGTCCCATCTCGTGCACGATGACCTCATCCAGGCGCCCCGATGTCTCGAGGTTCAGGAGATCCGCGGCGTCGAACCGCATTCGGCCTATCAGCGGTAGCCCGCCCGCGCTTCGGATCACGCAGGGACCGGCGGAGCCAAGCACGCCACCGGTCCCGTCGATGTCGACCACATCGGCGAGGATCAGGAGGTCGTCGATTGTCTCGTCGAGCGCCTCGGTGGACCCACAGAATCCGACGGCCTCGTTGATCGCGACGTCCGGGACGTCACCGGAGATCACGGATTGCCAGCGCGCCTCGGCGACCCGGAACGCCTGCCGCTGTGCAGTCGTCGCGTTTCCGGCGTTGAAGCGAATCACGATGTCGTATACGGCGGGCGGGATCGTGCTGGTCGCGAAGAAGAAGATCGGGGCGACTCCACTCACACTCGCACGCAGACGGTGCGCTCCCGGATCGGGGCCGAGCGTCCAGCTCCCGGCGCTTGCGACGCCGTCGGCGTCCGTCGTGGAGTTCGGCCGGGTGACGGTGCCGGCACCGGCATTCGGCTCGAAGCTCACCTCGACCCCGGCAACGGGGTCCCCACGGCCGTCCACGACGCGCACGGTCGGCGACGTATCCAGAGGCCGCCCCGCGAACCCCGTCTGATCGTCGCCCTGCACGGACTCCAGCGCGGCGGGGACACCGGCCGGCGGAGGCGGTGGCGGGGTACCGTTCGGCTCGGTGGTACCCCCGCACGCCGCACCAAACACGGCGGCGAGACCGATCAGTGCCAACCCGCGGCTCGAGCTGCGGTACGCAATCATGGGTGACGGCACGACCCCTCCTTCGATGTATAGGACCAGGCGGTTATACACCGGCAGGAGTTCCTGTGCCGCGCTCAGGCCGACACGTCCCGGGTCTCCTCCGGCTTCGACGCCGTCAGTAAGACCGCCTTGACCCCGTACTCCTCGGCGGCGTTCTGCGTCGCTTGCTTCCGGAACCGGAATCTCGGCACCACCACGGACCGCACCCCCGTGAACCCGGTCTCTTCGAGCAGCCTGAACATCTCTCCTTCCAGGAGAGCGCCTCCAATTCAGCTGGCCCACAGCTTGGGGTCGTTGACGATGGACTGGGACAGCTGCTTGGCGCTCACGATGTCCGTGATCGATATCCGACCTCCGGGCCCGAGCACCCGAAACATCTCCTCCACGACCTTCCGTTTTTGGAAAGAGAGATTGATCACGCCGTTCGAGATCACGACGTCCACGCAGGCGTCGGGCAGGGGGATGTCCTCCATGCGGCCTTCGTGACATTCCATCGTCGTGCCACCCGACTCCGCGTGCGCCTGTGCCTTCAGGCACATGGACGGGTTGAGGTCGACGCCGATCACCTTGCCGGTCGGGCCTGCCTCCCAGCTCGCGATGATCGCGTCGAGCCCGGCACCGCTTCCCAGATCGAGCACGGTCTCACCCGGTCGCACATTCGCGCGCTCGTGCGGGTTACCGACGCCGGCGAAGGACTCTACCGCACCGGGCGGCGCGCGGTCGAGCCATTGCGACGGGTACCCGAACAGCTCTGCCGCCTCGCGGCCGTGGAAGAAGTGGAACTCGCCGGACGGGTCGTCGGCGACTTCCTGATACATCCGCAGGATCTCGTCCTTCAACACACCTTCCAGGGATGCCTGGGCGGCGGCGGTATCGGTCATGGTCACGTCTCCTCGAGGTACTCGGTTTCGTCTATCTCGGGGGAGGTCCTCGTCACCTGCGGAATACGCCGTACACGAAGGCCTGCTTCGCTCCCGAAGGAGTGGAGTGCAGCTCCTCGGCCGTCTCCAGTAGCCTGAGCCCCGGTCCCAA
>JBDHHV010000043.1:0-21930 GCA_039589195.1 Gemmatimonadota bacterium
CTCGACGGTGATCAAGCCCGGAGACCGACTCCAGATTCGACGGTAGGGCCTTCGACTCGACCGCAGATCGAACCCTGCTGTCGCATTCATCCCGCGGTGCGCGTTGACACCGCGTGGAAGCTCGAAAGCGGACCCAGCCAACGGCCGGGACCGCAACTACTTACAGCTCCCCTCGAATCGTGGCCGGGGTGGACCGGGGCTTGCACATCGGTGCCCCGCATCGGGAGGTACGGGAGGACATGGATTCAGGGGAAGCCACACGCATGGAAAACGGTAAACGCCTGCGCGTCGACCTTCACTCACATACCCATCATTCACAAGACGCGGCCACGGAACCGCTGCAGCTGGTCGAGCGCGCCCGCGAGGTCGGGCTGGATCGCGTCGCGGTCACCGACCACGGCACGATCGAGGGAGCGCTCCTGGCGTGGGAAGCAGCGCCCGATCTGGTCATCGTAGGTGAAGAGATCCGCTGCCGCTGCCGAACGGAGCTGATCGGGCTGTTCCTGTCCGAGCGAATCCCCATGCGACTACCCCTCGAGGAGGTCGTCGACCGGATCCGTGATCAGGGCGGCATCATCTACGCACCGCATCCGTATGCCTACCCGAGAAACCCGATCGCCCGCGCGCGCCGGGCCATGGCCGTCGCCGACGTGGTCGAGGCCTACAACGCCCGCGCGTTCCTGCCGATCTGGAACCGTGCCGCGAAGCGAGCCGCCCACAAACGTGGGCTCGCCGTCGGCGCCGGGTCGGATGCCCACTTCCCCGGCGAGATCGGGCGGGCGTTCACCGAGATCGCGGCCTTCGATGGTGCGCGAGACTTCGGCTCGGCTCTCGAAGGCGCCTCGCCGATCGGGCGTGAGATCACCAGCCCGTTCATGCATGTCGCCTCGATGACGCTCAAGTCGGCCCGAATCCTGTCGGACATGGCGACTCGGCCGGTCGGCGCACCGATCGCGGTACCCATCGACCAATAGGCTCCGGGCGCGCGCTTCCGCTCGGGAGGGCATGCCTTCCCGAGCGACAGGAAGCTCCGCGGCGCATCGTTCGGGATCGTCTTCCCCTTCCGCCCAGACGCAGGTCCGACCGGGCACCCATCAAGCGCGAATCAACGGTCGCTCAGAAAGGCATGCCCTCCCGACGGCGACGGCCCGTCAGCCGATGCTGAGTCGTCACTTCGTCCAGATGATGATGGCCCCGCAGCGGCCGGAGGAGCCGCTGTATTCCGCCGGCACGGACGCCGGGCTCGGGTACACTTCGACTCCGGCAACCTCCAGAGGAAGCACGATTTCGTCGAGGGCGACAGGGGGACGACCCTCCGCTCTGATGACCCGCATGCCGTCCACGTACACGTTGGCGCGTGAGCAGCCGGAGTTGCCGACGAAGCCGAGCTCGCAGGTCCGGTCTCGGAGATTCCTGCCGCATTCGAGTCTCGTTCCGGGAAGGTCAGCGATCATCTGAGTGATAAGCCGCGGGGCGCGACGCTCGACATCTTCCCACGTGAAATACCGCCCGAGGCCGAGCTTCTCGCCCGCCTCCCTCCGCTGGTAGAAGCCTTGTTGCTCGAGCCCGAGATCCCGGACACCGGTCACGGTGACCTGGATCGGCTCCAACTCGACCGGCTGTGCCGAGACACGGATCTCGACGAAGACGGTCGACGCCGCCCGCACACCGACGGGGGAGCTCTGGATCCCGTACGCCACATGCCGGACTTCGAGTTCCTGTTCTCCGGCCGGGACGCTTTCGAGGTCGAATCGGCCCGCGGAGTCGGTCACGGCCTCAAAGGCACGACCGACCAGCCCGACGACGGCAGCGTCCACGGGACGCTGAGTTTCCTGGTCCAGGACCGACCCGACGATTCGCCCGAGCTCCGTTATCTGTCGGGGTCCCTCGGATAGAGCGATGGAGAAGTCGTGCTCGCCTACCTCGCCGGCAGGCAATCGCATCTCCGCACCCTTGCTCGAGAACCCCAGGAATCGCGCGATGGCCACGAGGTTTTCATCCGCGGGGAGCTCGCACGCATAGTACCTGCCGTCCGCTCCCGTCAGCGCCTCCACCTCACCACCACTCCAGGTCACGATCACCTGGACCCCCGGTAGCGCGACGACGCCGGATTCATCGAGAACGAGCCCGGTCAGCAGAGGCGCATCCCCTCCCGGCCCCACGTCAGGGCATTGGGCGACGCCGGGTACGGAGTTGACGACGAGGATGATCAGAATGGTTAGAGCGACTCGGACGAGCACGACCTACTCCACCGAAACGTCCACGGGTATGCTCCACAATACACACCCACCGGAGCCCCAGGTAGGCAGGGCAGACCTGGCAAGCCGCGAGTAGGGCCCGAAAACGGCATCCCTCGCCCGACGCCCCCCTCATTGGCGGGGGTACCTCTTCGCGAGCGACGCTAGATCCGCGCGGGGAGGATCCGGTTCGACAGAGAAGCTAGCCGAACGGGAAGAGACCTCGGCCAGTCGCCACGCGGAGCTTCAGTCGCGAGGGAAGGGGTACCCTCGCCCCCCAGGGGGCGGCGCCCGCTAGGTGGAGATGCCCACCGCCGCGTCGCTGGTAGCCGCCTCCGTCGTGTCCGCCCTTGGGGCGCCGTCGCGCCTCGGCGGTCCCGCGATCGGGTAGATCGTGGCCTTGCCCGATCGCCCACGCAGACCGTCACGCGGGTCCACGACGATACGCGCGTGCTCCAGGACCAGGTCGTAGTCCACCTCGCTATGGTCCGCCGTGATGACGACGGCGTCGGTGGCCGACAGCAGCTCGGCGGTGAGCGGGACCGATTCCGCCGCCCCGGACTCGAGAGTCAGCGACGAGACGTACGGGTCGTGATACTCGACCGTGGCTCCCATCTCGCGCAGAAGCTCGAGGATGTCGAGCGCCGGGCTCTCGCGCGTGTCGTCCACGTCGGGCTTGTACGACACGCCGAGCAACAGTATGTGGCTACCGTTCACCGGCTTCCGGTCGCGGTTCAGGGCCTCGGAGATCTTCGCGACCACGTACCGCGGCATCTCGGCGTTGATCTCCGCCGCGAGCTCGATGAAGCGCGTCTTGTACTCGAGCGTCCGCATCTTCCACGCGAGGTACTGCGGGTCGATGGGGATACAGTGACCTCCCAGCCCCGGCCCGGGCGTGAACCGCATGTAGCCGTACGGTTTGGTCGAAGCGGCATCCACCACCTCCCAGATGTCGATACCGAGTCGATCCGCGATCACCGCCATTTCGTTGACGAGCCCGATGTTCACCGCTCGGAACGTGTTCTCGAGGATCTTGGTGAGCTCGGCCGCCTCGGGCGATGACACCTCGACCACCGTGTCGATCACGCTACGATAAAGTCGTGTGGCGAGCTCGTGGCAATCGGACGTCAGTCCGCCGACGACCTTCGGGGTGTTCTTGATGTCGTAGTCCTGATTGCCGGGGTCGACGCGCTCGGGGCTGAACGCGAGGAAGATGTCGCGGCCCACGGCCAGCCCGGAGGCCTCGAGGCTGGGCTGAACCAGCTCGCGGGTGGTCCCGGGGTAGGTCGTCGACTCGAGGACCACGAGCTGGCCCGGCCGCAGGTGGCGCACGACTTCGTCCACCGCCCGCACGATGTACGAGACATCGGGATCACCGGTCTTGGACAGGGGAGTGGGAACGCAGATGATGATCGCGTCCACCTCGGCGAGCTGGTCGAACTCCGTCGTGGCCTCGAGCGTGCCGGTTGCCGTCAGGGTGCCCACGCGACCGGCTGCTACGTCACCGATGTGCGATCCACCGCGTTGAATCAGCTCGACGACCGACGGGTCGACATCGAAGCCCAGTGTGGGAAACCCCGCTTCAGCGAACGCGACGGCTACGGGGAGGCCGACATACCCCAGTCCGAGGACGCCCACGCGCGCATCTCGGCTCTCGATCTTGTCCTGAAAAGCTCGCTTCTGCTCCAACTGATCGCCTCGCCGTAACAGTGTCGTCCCGGGGTCTCCCCGGGATCCCGCGGCGGGCGATCGCCTGACCCGGAGGCCGGCCCGCCGATCAGTGAGCCGGTCTCACGCTCAGTACCCGCCGTGCATATCCGTTCGCCGGATCTTCCCCCGCCGCCAAGACCGAGGCGACCGTTCCAGGGCCACGGTTGTAGGCCAGCAGGGCCATCCTCGTGCTCCGGTACCTGTCCAGCAACATCCTCAGGTAGCGGAAGCCGAGCCGCAGGTTCGTCTCTGTCTCGAACAGATCCTCACGAGACACGCTCGGGTCCAGCCAGCGCGCGGTCCGCGGTTGTACCTGCGTGTAGCCGATGGACCCTGCCGGACCGATCGCGCGCCGCCTGAACGAAGACTCGACCTTCACCAGGCGGAACGCCAGGTCCACATCGACGCCCTCGTTTACGGCTGCGTCGTAGATCCGCTCGGCCAACGGCTGCTCGATCCGGAAGCCGTCCGCGTACGCTCGAGTCCTTTCGCGCCGCTCGAGCTGCACCGACCATAGACCGACGTCGCTCTGCGTGAGGTGAACAGGCACGCCCCAGCTTCGCTCGGCATGCAAGTTCCCGGCCTCGGAGTGTCCAAATCCGAGCGACGCCAGGGAACTGAGGAACAGGAGGGAAATCGACACATAGCCGCTTCCGCGGGGTGCCGGCTTGGAACCGTCCCCCGGGGTGCGCGAAGCCTGCAACCTACCTGCAGGTAACCACTTATTCATACGACACGTCTCGACATCTATAGGGGGACACGCCACGAATCGCCGTACCCGATCGGGCGCATACCGTCAATTCTCGTAACTGGCGTACCCCCTACGAGTCCAGGGGTGCACCAGGTTCAACACATCTAACCTCGAGCAGGGTCCTCCGGGTGTCCGGCTACCGCATCTGCCAGGCGCCAGTCGCCCGACGTCCCGCCCGTCTTCTCCAGCAACCGGATCGCTCCGATCTCCATGCCCCGGTCCTTCGCCTTGCACATGTCGTAGACGGCCAACAAACCGCTCGCGACCGCGACCAGGGACTCCATCTCGACTCCGGTCCGCCACTCCGCCGACGCATGCACCCGGAGTCGAAGTCCGGGGAGCTCCGGCACCGCCTCGATCTCCACGTCGATTCGATCGAGGGGGACCGGGTGGCACAGCGGGATCCAATCGGCGGCTCGCTTCGCTGCGCCGATCGCCGCCAGCCGGGCGACGGCGAGTGCTTCGCCCTTCTCGACCTCACCGGCCTGAATGGCCTGAAGCGTCGAAGCTTCCATGCGGATCAGGCCTTCAGCGACTGCGGTGCGGCGGGACACGGGCTTCTCGCTCACGTCCACCATCCGCACGCGACCGGCCTCGTCGAGGTGGGACAACTTGTCCACGGGCCCAACCTCCTTCGCAAACCTCTCGCTGACGGAGGCAATCCGTGCCTGCGCCGTGGAACTAGCGGCGTGAGTAACCCGAGAACGATCCCAGGTTCCCATCCGTGACACGGTCGAGGGCTCCACCCGCCAGCGAGTGAGCGAGGTCCCCCAGAAGAATCGCGACCGTCGCCTGGGGGTTCACGTTGCGGTGAGCGTCCTCCCGAGCGCGCTCGACGATCTCCAACGCCTCCTGAACGCGATCGGGGTCGGGAGGATCACGCAACAGCCGATCGAGATCAGGGGATGCGAGCGCCCGCTCGCTGGCCCCTGATGCCACGCAGAGCAGATCTCGCAGACGCTCCTCCAGCGCGTCGAGGACATCGACGAGCCGCGAGCGAGCACCCCGCGCGGTGAAAGCCAACGCCACCCGCAGTCGGTCGCCCTCGTCTCCCTGCACCGCAGCACGGAGCAGGCGGTCCGCCCCATCTCGGGCTTCGCTTCCATGACCCGAGAGGAGCGCCAGCGCGTACCCGATCGATCCCTGTGCGCGACGCGACACCGCCTCCGCTTGCTCACGATCCACTCCTCGCGATTCGAGAAGGTAGTCGGCGACTTCGCGTTCGCTCAGCGGGGTGACGCGAAGCGAGTTGACCCGGGATCGGATAGTGGGTAGCAGCGCGCTGGGGCGACTGCTCGTCAGGATCACGTACGCGTAGCCGGGGGGCTCCTCGAGAAGCTTGAGAAACGCGTTGGCGGCCTCCGGGTTCGCGCTTTGAGGAACCATGCGGTCGGCCTCCGCGACGACGAAAACCGTCGAGGACCCCATCGCCGGTCTGCGAGTCGCCTGCGCACGAATCTCATCCACGGCCGCCAGGTAGATCCCCGTCACCTGCTCGTCCTCGGACGACGACACCTCTCCCTCCCTGAGCAGCGCCAGATGTTCCATCCTCGCCGCCTCCAGCATCTCCCGGAGCTTGCGCCGCGTAGACGCGCCCTTGGGTCTCGGGAGCGGGAAGTGGTAATGCGTGTCCGGGTGCTCGAGGCGAGCTCCGAGACGACAACTCCGACAGGATTCGCACGGAGGCTCGGGGCGCTCGCATTGCAGCAGTGCCGCCGTCCACAATGCCAGCGTGCGCTTTCCGACGCCTGGTGGACCGTACAACAGGAGTGACTGGGGCATTCGTCCCGAAGCCGCCGCGTCGCGGATGCGCCCCTTCAGATCCTCGTGGGCAACGACCGTGGGAAGCCCCGGGGTTTCGCTCAAGAGCGCCCTCGCAGCCAGCGTACCGGGTCCACCGCACGCGGATCCCCCGAGCCACTGGGCTCGTGGATCTGAAACTCTATGTACGGCGGCAGGTCGGGAGCCGCGGTATCACCGACCCGCCCGATGACCTGCCGGGCCTCGACACGGTCCCCGGCCGAAACCGATAGACCCTGCAGGTGGAGATACACGGAGTAGTATCCGCCGCCGTGTCCGACGATGACCGTGTAGCCCGCGATGCCACGAAATTCGGCATATCGCACCTCGCCGGCCTCCACGGTGCGTACGAGGCTGCCGACCGGAGCCGCGATGCCGACCCCTTCCCGGAGAATCGTCGTGTTCCCCTGACGCTCCGGACCGAAGTTGTAGACGATGTTCCCTTCGACCGGCCAGTCCAGCTGCCCCACGTCCCCGGTCGTCATCGTCGACACCGAGACCGCGCCCGAGGCGGCTTCCAGCGCGCGACGCTGCTCCTCGAGCGCCGCGAGCACACCGCGAAGCTGCTCCTCCTCCGCTGCAAGCTGAGCGAGCCGGTTTTCCGCCTGCGTCTGCCGGGACGAGTAGGTGGACAGGCGCCGTTGACGCTGCTGCTCCAGGCGGTTCAGCTCCTCGAGCTCGATCGCTTTCTCGTCGCGGACCTCACGGATGCTCTCCGCATTACGCGCCAGGTCGGTCCGGTAATCCTCGAGCTCGTGCTCCAGGCGGCCGACCTCCTGCACGAGCAACCGGTCGAACAGCGCGACCTGGTGCAGGTACTTGTACCGGTTCAGCAGGTCCGAGAACGACGTCGCGGCCAGAAGCACCTGGACCGGGGCCAGCGGCCCGCGCTTGTAGATCTCGCGCAGTCGCTCGCGGAGAACGACTTCTCGCGTCGTCAGCTGGTCCCGGGTCAGGAGCATGTCGCGCGTGCTGATCGCCACCTGCTCCATCAGCGCCAGGAGTTGCACGTCGAGCTCCGCCACGAGGCTGGAGGAAGCGGTGATCTGCCGCTCGATGTTGACGATCTCCTCGGAGACGTTGTGGACCTGGCTGGTCAGGCCCTGGAGCTCGTTTTGCAGTCGCCGGCGTTCCCCACGGATGCGGTCCAGCCGGTCCTGGCTTTCCCTGATCTGTTGCCGCAGGACGTCTTCGCTCGTCTCCTGCGCCGTACCGGGGACGACCCCGAGCAGCAATGTCCCGAGGAGCGCGCCACCGACTCGTGCCCACGCTCTCCCGCCTCGAGCTCGCCGGTCCCTGTATCGCGGCTCGCTGGAGGTCTTCAACGACCCGATGTCAGACCGCATACGCCCTTCCGAGCTCGCGGCGCACCGCGTACCCCGCCGTAAGCATCCCGAGCGCCGAAGCGGCGACGACGCCTACGAGGACCCAGGTGTCGGGGAGCCACTGCAGACTGACCAGGCCGTTGTGAATGAGCTGGTACGCGAGCCGTGTGAGTCCCAGCGCGAGCAACCCCCCCAGGAGCCCCGTGATGAGGCCCTCGATCAGGAAGGGGCGCTGGATGTATCCCTCCGTGGCACCCACCGTCTGCATGACCTCGATCTCCTCCGACCGCGCCAGGATCGCCATGCGGACCGCGGTCGCGATCAGGAGGATGGCCGCGATCGCGAAGGCACCGCCGAGCACGATGGCCGTGCCGCCGGCGATTCGGCGCAAGGCGAAGATTCGCTCCACCCACCCCTGGCCGAACCGTACCTCCTCCACAAACCCGTACCCCCGCACGCGATCGGCGACCGTTCGGACGTTGTCCGGGTCGCGATAGCCAGGGCCGAGCCGGAGCTCGAGCGAAGCGGGAAGCGGGTTCACGTCGAGGTCGGAGAACACATCCGAGAACTCGGCCAGCTCGCGCGAGGCGTTGAACAACGCTTCGGTCTTGGAGACGTAGCGCACGTCCTCGACCTCGGGAAAGCTCTCGATCTCGCGCCGGGCGAGCGTCACCTGATCCTCGCTCGCGTCCTCGGTCAGGTAGCCGACGACTTCGACCCGGCGCTCGACGTCCGTGATCGCGACCCCGATGTTGTGGGCGCTGAGCCCGAACAGCCCGACGATCAGGAGGCTGAGCGCGATCGCGGTTATCGACAGCCCGCCCAGAAGCGGTGCCCGCCGAAACGCCGATAGCGCTTCCCTGGCGGCCCTCATGCCGCGCCTCCTTCCTGACCGGCGATCGGCGACACCTTAGGCCCCGGGCTCGCCGGCGGCGCGGGCAGGGGCTCGGGTGTGACCGCCGCCTCGGCCGCGGAGTCGAAGACGAGGCGACCGTGCTCCAGCTCGAGAACTCGTGTGCGTGGGTGCTCGCGAATCAGCCTCGCATCGTGCGTGGCCATCAGGACCGCCATCCCGAGCTGGTTGATGGAGCTGAACAGCTCGAACACGCTGTCCGCCGCACGCGGATCCAGATTGCCGGTGGGCTCATCCGCAAGCAGGATCAGCGGGTCGGTGGCGAGCGCGCGAGCGATCACGACCCGTTGCCGCTGTCCGCCCGAGAGCTCGGATGGCAGCGAGCGGGCCTTGGCTGCCAGACCGACCTGGCTGAGTAGCCGCTGGACCTTCGACGGGACCTGCGACCTGGCCGTCCCGGTGACCTCGAGCGCGAAGGCCACGTTGTCCGCCGCGGTCAGCCGCTCCAGCAGCTTGAAGTCCTGAAACACGAACCCCACCCGGCGCCTCAAGTCCGGTATCTCTCGACGCTTGATGCTGGACGACGCGTACCGTGATACGCGTACCTCGCCCTCCGACGGCAGCGTCTGGAAGTGGACCAGCCGCAGCAGCGTGGTCTTCCCCGCGCCCGACGCTCCGGTCACGAACGCGAACTCGCCCTTTCGCAGGTGGAAGGTCACGTCCTCGAGCGCGGCCCCGCTCCGCGGGTAGCTCTTGGTGACGTTCTGGAACCGAATCATGTGAATGCCAGGGTCATGTGAGTCTCGGGGTCATGTGAGTCTCGGGATCATGTGAGTCTCGGGATCATGTGAGTGTCACGCTCGTGTCGCAGAAGCGTGCGCACAATTCGATCGCGGCGATCATGGCGCCCGGATTCGCCCTCGCGGTTCCCGCTATGTCGAAGGCCGTGCCGTGGTCCGGCGACGTGCGGGGAAACGGGAGGCCGGCCGTCACGTTCACCCCCTCGTCGCGTGCCACCGTCTTCAGGACGGCGAGGCCGACGTCGTGATACGGAGTGACGACCAGATCCGCCTCGCCCTGGAGCGCGTGTCGGAAGACCGTATCCGCGGGCAACACCCCCACGATCTCGGCACCGGTCTCGGCTTCCACGCGTTCAGCGGCCGGCGCAAGAACCCGGCTCTCCTCGTCGCCGAACAAGCCGGATTCGCCCGCGTGCGGGTTCACCCCCGCAAACGCGACTCGGGGGCGCTCGAAGCCCCACCATTCACGCAATGCCCGTACGGCGATGCTGGTGCGCTCCACCGCGAGCTCGATGGTCAATGCATGGGGGACGTCACGCAGAGGGATGTGCGCCGTGAGCAGCGCCAGGCGAAGCGGACCCCCGAGCGGGGTGTGCTCCGCCACCATCATCATCGTTACTTCGCCGGCCCCGGTCCGATCCCGAAGGAGCTCGGTGTGCCCGGGGAAATCGTACCCGGCCGCTCGTAGCGCGCGCTTGCTGATAGGCCCCGTCACCAACCCGTCGATCTCTCCCGTCACCGCCAGCTGCACCCCCCGCTCGATCGATTGGCCCGAGACCTCGCCGGCGACCCGCTCGCCGTCGTCGGTCTTCGCCCCCCACGATCCCACCACGTCGCGCTCCACGTCGCCGAGCGCCGGGTCGCCGAGCACCCGGGCCGCCGTGCCACCCGCCAACCCGGGTCCAATGAGAAGATACCGGGCGGCGTCGCGGACCGCTTGGACGGTGAGGGCCGAAGCGATCACCTCGGGACCGATACCGCGCGGGTCCCCCATCGTGATCCCTATGCGCGGTACGCCCAAACGCCCCTCCCTGGTTACAGACGCACCTCGACGAACGTCTGTGAACGTAGATCCTCCAGGTACCGCTCCAACTGCTTCTGGGTCCGGATTCGGCTCCGGAGGATGTCCGCGACTTCCTCCAAGTCATAAAGTCCTTGCGAGCGGGAGTCGAGGACCTGTATCACGGCGAATTCGGGGTTGAGGGCCGAACCCGTTTCGAACGGTCCCACGATATCCCCGGCGAGGGCCGACTGGAGGGCTCGCGCATAATCCGTCCCGAAGCGCTCACCGACATCCTCGACCAGCACGTCATCGAATCGGGTCTCCTCGTCGACTACGGCCACATTTCGCTTCAGTCGGTCGATGTCCGAGCCCGCGCGCAGACTGTCCGCGAGCGAGGCGGCGAGATCTCGAGCCTCCTCCAGATCCGCCTCCACGATCTCCGGGCGGATAAGGATGTGGCGCAGGAAACGCTCGTCCCGCCGGATCGTCTCGACCTGGATGAGGTGCAGCCCGAAGCGCGTCTGGACCGGCCCGACCACGACACCGGCCGGAGCGCTCCACGCGGCGGCGGCGAAACGGCGCACCAGGGCGGTCCGACGCAGCCAGCCGAGCTCGCCCCCCTGCTCCCGGGTGCCGGGGTCGTCCGAGTGGCGGCGGGCCACGATCTCGAAGTCGTCCCCGGCCTGGATCTCATCGTACGCGGTGCGCGCACGCGCGACGGCGCTGTCCTGCGCCTCCTGGCCGGGAACCGGCATCACGATGAGCTGATTGAAGGATACCGTCGCGGGCCGTTGTTGCTGGGCGAAGTCGCGCCGGAACGCCGCCAGGACCTCGTCCTCGCTCACGGCCACGGGGGGTAGTACGCCGCTGCTCTCCAGGCTACCGCGGTACCGATTCAGGAGGATCTCGGCCCGAGCCTCGTTCCGGAGCTGCTGCCGGTATTGGAGCATGTTCATTCCGGACGCCTCCACGGCCTGCTGCATCTCCTCGTCCGAGGAGAACTGCCGCCGCCGGTCGCGGAAAAGCTGGTCCGTGAACCCATCCACCTCTGTGTCCCCGGCCGTGATCCCGCCCCGCTTCGCCTGTTGGAGGAGGATCAATCTGTCCGCGCCGGCGGCGATGACCTGGCGGGCCAGGTTGCGCCACTCATCGGTTCCTTCCTGAGGGATCTGGGCGCCGCTCGCTTGGAGTCGGAACATCTCCAGACGAAGCTCGGAGAGGAGGATGGCGGTATCGCCCACCACCGCGACGATGCGGTCGACGAGTTGTACGTCCTCGGGACCCGCCGGGGGGTCCTGTGCGGCCGCCGGCCGGGCCACGGCGAGAAGCGCCACGACGGCGAGCGAGATCGTTCGGCTGTGCACTGGCATGACTCAGGTTCCTCCTGCGGCCACCCGGACCGTCTCTCCGCTCGCCGTGGCCAGCAGCCTCAGCGCATCGACCAACGTCGGCAGGAGCGACTCTGTCCCCGCCCGCCTCAACACCAACGATAACGGCTGGAGTCGTCGCACTTCAACGTCGAGTTGCCGGTCGCCGAGCGCGTTCTTCAACAAGCTGAGCTGCGGCGTCGCGTCCGCGACGAACGTGAAGCGCGCCCAGTCGTCGGATACGCGGATCCACTCCGCGTCCACGCACGCCCCCAGGACGCGCAATTCCGCGGCGTCCAGCAGACGCTTCGCCTGAGCCGGCAACGGACCGAAGCGGTCGCGCAGCTCCTCGCGGAGGTCGGCGACCTCCTCCTGCTCGTTTAGACGCGACAGCCGCCGATAGAGATGCATCTTCTGGTCGGACCCGAGGACATACTCATCCGGGAGATACGCTTCGCCCTCCACCGAGACCTGCGTGGTGACGGCGCGTACGCCCTTCGTGTCGCCCTTCAACCGCCTCACCGTGCTGGTGACCAGACGCTGATACGTTTCGAGCCCGACCGCCGTCGCGAACCCGGATTGCTCCGCGCCGAGCAGGTTGCCGCCGCCCCGGAGCTCGAGGTCCTTGAGCGCGACCCGGTACCCCGCACCGAGCTCGGTGTGGTGCTCGAGCACGCGGAGACGCTCCTCCGCTTCGGGGGTGACGTCGCCGGGCACCAGAAGGTAGCAATAGGCGCGTCGGTGGGAGCGGCCGACGCGTCCGCGGAGCTGGTAGAGCTGCGCGAGTCCGAATCGGTCCGCACGGTGGACGACCATGGTGTTGGCGGTCGGCACGTCGAGTCCGTTCTCGATGATCGACGTGCAGATCAGGACGTCCACCTCCCGCGCCATCAGCGTATGCATCACGCTCTCGAGCTCGCGCTCCGCCATCTGGCCGTGCGCCACGGCCACGCGCGCGTCCGGAACCAGTACCCGAACCCGGGCGGCCAGCGATTCGATCGTCTCGACCCGGTCGTGGACGAAGAAGACCTGCCCTCCGCGGTCCAGCTCGCGTTGCAGGGCGTCCTCGATGATGTCGTCGCTCCAGGTGAGGACGTGGGTGATGATGGGCAATCGATCGCGTGGCGCCGTCTCGATGCGAGACAGATCGCGGATGCCCCCCAACGCCAGGTGCAGTGTGCGCGGGATCGGCGTGGCCGTCAGCGTGAGCACGTCCACCGACTCTCGGAGCTGCTTGAGCCGCTCCTTCTGTCGTACGCCGAAGCGTTGCTCCTCATCCACGATGAGGAGGCCCAGATTGGCGAGCCGCACGTCTTTGGACAGGAGCCGGTGGGTGCCGATCACGATGTCCAGCTCGCCACTCGCCAGGCCGTCGACCACCTGTCGCTGCTGTCCCGGCGACCTGAACCGGGACAGGCTTTCGACCCTGACCGGAAAGGCGGCGAGACGCTCCCGAAACGTATGCACGTGCTGATCCGCGAGGATCGTCGTGGGGGCGAGGAGCGCTACCTGTTTGCCGTCCTGGACCGCCTTGAACGCCGCGCGAATGGCGATCTCCGTCTTTCCGTAACCGACGTCACCGCACACGAGCCGGTCCATGGGTCGGTGCTCCTCCATGTCCTGGCGGACGAGGTCCCATGCGGCGAGCTGGTCCGGTGTCTCATCGTATATGAAGGCGGATTCCAGCTCGCGCTGCCAGGCGCTCTCGGGTGCGAACGCGTGCCCTTCCGCGAGCTGGCGTCGGGCGTATAGCTGCAAGAGCTCGATCGCCGTCTCCTCGATGGAGGCGATCGTCTTTCGCTTGAGCTGCTTCCAGCGTTTGCCCCCGAGCTTGTGCACCCGCGGCGGCGAGTCGTGCGCGCTGGTCCCCGTCGAGCTCCACCTCTCGATCAGGTCGAGGCGGTAGTGCGGCAAACGCAGGATCTCTCCATCGGCGTACTCGATCTCGAGCGTCTCGATCGTTTCCCCGCCGACGTCGACTCGCTCGATTCCGCGGTACCGGCCGATGCCGTGGTCCATGTGCACCACGTAGTCCCCTGGCGCGATCGAGGCGATGGATTCGAGCGTCGCCGCACCCCGGAACCGGGAACGCCCGCCCAGCCGCCGGGAGCGTCTGAAGATCTCGTGGTCGGTGAGCACGGTGAGGGGCCAGGGGCCCCCGACCCGGAAGCCACCGCTCAGCGACCCGATCGCGAGCATCGTCCCCCGCGCCAGATCGGGACCCGCTCGCTCCAGCAGGATCTCCTCGAGGCGCTCTACCTGACCCTCGTTGTCGCACAGGATCAGGACCCGCTCGCCCGCTTCGCGAGCCTCGGCCAGGACTCCGACGAGGCGCCCCATGTCCCGGTCGATGGCCGGCGGAGCCTCGACCCCCAGCTCCTGACCGTCCTCGTCCATCTCGACTCGGCGAAACGCCGCCAGGCGCTCGTCGGCCTCTGCCGGAGGCAGGACCAGCGCCTCGGCCGGGATGGTCCCCCGCGCCTCAGCGCGGCGTGCGGAGACCATCTCCTCCCACAACTGACGTCGTCTCCGCGCACCGGTCTCGGGCGTGGGCAGGACCAGGCAGCCGGACTCGGGCAGAACCTCGAGCAGCGAGCGGGACGTGGAGCCCCCGGAGCGCTCTTCGGAGCCCCCCGGTGCGCGAAGCTCGATCGGGAAGATCTCCGCTCGCTCGATGGGCTCGATCGACCGCTGCGTGAGCAGATCGAAGCGGCGCAGAGAGGCGACCTCATCGCCCCACAGCTCGATCCGCAGGGGCGCGGGGTGCCCGTACGCGTACACATCGACGATCCCCCCGCGCACCGCGTACTCTCCCACGCTCTGGACCGTATAGGTCCGCTCGAAGCCCATCTCCTCGAGCCGGTCGGCTAGCGCGCGCAGACCCGTCTCCGCGCCGACCTGAAGCTCCACCCCGAAAGCGCCATCGCGTGTCGGGATCGGCATGCGCTCGATGAGCGCGCGCGCCGTGGTCACGAGATAGGGGGTACGCCCGGCGAGGAGCCTGCCGAGGGCCTCGACCCGCTGGGCCGACACCTCGAGGTGAGGATCCGACTCCTCGTACGGCAGCGCCTCTCGCTGCGGAAAGAACGCGACGCCTCCCTCGCCGACGAGCTCGCGAAGATCATCGTACACGGCGTCGGCGTCGTTCGGGGTGTCGACGATCAACACGACCGGGTGGCGGGTGCCCCGCCCCAGAAGGGCCGTGCTCAGGGCGGATGTCGCCGAGCCGGGCAGGGGTCGAATGCGAACCCCGGTCCCCGGTTGCGAGAGCTGTCGCGGGAGTCCCGCCGACCGGGACAGCTCTGCAAAGGCGTCGTGGATCAGTGCGAAGCGAGAAATAGAGCTCTACCTGCGGCTCGCGGCCCTACCGGGCGTGGCGAGGACGAGCTCCGTCGCCGCGATACCGATCGCGAGCAGCAGCAGCCACGACGCCACATCCCGGCCGCGTCGCGCGCGGAAGATCGCCCTCTCCCACGCGCCCTCGTCCGGTCCGGCCGTGATTACCTCGCGGTCCGGGAACAGTTCCGACAGCGAATCGGCCGGCAGAGGCTCCAGATCGAGCTCTTCCAGGGGAATGTTCACCGCGAACGCAGCCGTCCGCCCTGCCCGTCCGGCCGGGGGCCCGATGGAGGCGCTCGTCCCGCTCACGAAGTAGACACCGGTCTCGAGCGCCGTGAACGGCGCACCCGGCTCGACGGTGGTCCACGAGCCGTCGGTGCCCCGAATCGAATCGGCCCACGCGGGCAGTGAGAAGGGATTCCCCGCCTCGAAGTCCGACAGCGGCCACGTCGCGAGGTGTGACCAGCGAACGAGCAGCGCCTCGAGGAACGGGATCATGGCCGGGCTCGCAGGCAGGTCGGTCGCCGCGGGATCGAGGGCCGAGCCGAGCACGAGGAACGTGTGCCCGCCCACCTGGCTGCGGATGAGCCACGGCTCGCCATCCGCCGCCTCGAGCAGGATCGTGTCCGGCACCGCGCCGTCCAGGGGGCGCAACAGGTACCGCCGGTGCACGGCGACGCCTTCCAGGCGGAGCGCCCCGGCGCTCTCGGCGATCCCGATCTCACCGCGTCCGGGATCCAGCTCCGCCGTCCAACCCGTTCCCAGCCGAGCCAGCAGCTGGTTGAAGGCGGGTAGCTCCACCGGGTCCAGCGGCGGCACCATGACGAGCGTCTCGGCGTCGCCGGCTTCGCCGGGGTCGCTCACGGGAGCCCCTTCGATCACCCGCACGTTCACTCGCCCGCTCCCGAGTCGCCCCGCCTGTCGCAAAGTCTCGATCCCGACCCCGAGGAAGGAACCCTCGGGGCCACTACGCTCGACCGTGGGGGGCTCGACGACATGAACGGCGAAATGGCGCTCGTCGTCCGCGCGCAGGCCATCGGGCTCGATCTCGACCCGGCCCAGGTGCACGCCGGGTGACAGCTCGGGGAGCCCGATCGTGACCACCGAGCCCCAGGGCGCTCGCGCGCCACCGGCCGTTTGTCCGTCCAACTCCAGTCGCAGCGTGGCCTCCGAGTCGAGCGCCGCACCCGCCACCGAATCGAGCGCCGCGTCCGTCGCCGAGTCGGGCGCCGACCCCGTATCGATGGGAAACCGCTGCACGCGCACGATCGCCGTTTGCCCGAAGCCGCTCGGAACCGTGGAGCCCCCGCTCAGCTGCACGGACCCTATGGCCCCGTTCTCGATCGACTCGACCGGGGGTGCGAATGCCACGATGGGTACCGCTCCGCCCGCCGGCGCCGCACCCACGGGCGGTAGCGCCGAGCGCTGCAGGTCGCTCAGCAAGTGGACCTCACGCCCCCGGCCTTCGCTCGCGGGCAGGAAGGCGGTCGCTCGCGCGACCGCCTCGCCCAGATCGGCGCCGCCTCCGCTCGGTTGCACCCGGTCCAGGGCCGCGATCGCCCGTGAGGCGTTCGCGCCGGTGGCCAGAGGGGGACCGAGGAGCGGCTGGATCCAGAACCGGTCCGCGGGCTGTCCGGCGGATAGCGTCTGCCGCGCGCGGTCCACGAACAGCTCCACCAGCGGCCGTCCGCCCGCGAGCCGTCCCGCGCTCGCGGAGTTGTCGATCAGGATCGCCACATCGGTGGGGCGATGATCCGCCGCTCCACCCCGGCCGAGCAGAGGTCCGGCTGCCGCCAGCGCCAGCAGGAGCAGCAGCCCCAGGCGGGTCGCGAGGAGGAGCACATCGCTCGCCCGAAGCGACCGGGAACGCGCATCCTCGGCGCGCGTCAGGTACCGGAGGGCGGGGAACGGGATGCGACGGCTCGTCTCGCGGCGACGCAGGTGTATGATGAGCGGCACGGCGACCAGAAGCCCGAAGGCGAGAGCCCAGGCGTAGAGCATGCTCACGGCCCCATCAACCCAGCCGCGCTCGCTTGCGCAGGAATCGCCGGAGCGCCATGCCGAGCGCCGTGTCGGTCGTGACCAACACGTATTCCGCGCCGATTCCCAACGCCTCGCGCTGCCATCCCTCGATCGCTCCGGTCACCGCCTCCCGGTACTGCCGGCGGAGAGCCGCCGAGTTGGTACCCAGCTCCTCACCGGTCTCGGGATCGTAGAAGATCGCTTCGCCGGCCGCCGGAAGCTCTCGCTCCCCTGGATCCATGATGTGGAACACGAGCACTTCGTGTCCGGCGTGGCGAAGGTATCTGAGCGCGGTTCGCGTCGTCTCGGGGTCCACCAGGAGATCCGAGATGAGGACCACCAGGCCCCGTCGCTGGAGGCGGCGCGCGAGATCCCTGAGGGCCGTGCCCGCATCGGTTCGCCCGCGCGGCTCGACGGCATCGAGCGCCCGCACGAGCCGCGTCCAGTGGTGTCGGGTGGCGCGTGGCTCCAGATAGCTGCTGATCTCGTCGTCGAACGTCAGGAGACCGGCGGCGTCCCCCTGCCGCAGGAGGAGCAGCGAGAGAGCGGCCGTCAGCAGCCTGGCGTAGTCCAGCTTGGACGTGAATCGCGCCTCGTCCGAAGACCAGCCCATGGAGCCGCTGATGTCGACCAGCAGGTAGGCGCGGAGGTTCGTCTCCTCCTCGAACTGTTTGATGAACAGCCGGTCGGAGCGCGCGTACACCTTCCAATCCGCGAACCGGAGGTCGTCGCCCACGTTGTACGGCCGGTTCTCGGCGAACTCGACCGAGAAGCCGCGGTAGGGTGACCGGTGCAATCCGATCAGGAAGCCCTCGACGACCCCACGCGCGACGAGCTCCAGATGGCCCATCCCCGCTATCTCACGTGGGCTGGCGAGGTCCAGTCGCTCGCGCTTGGGGTCCCCCGTGGGGGCCGGAATGTCGGACGTTCGAGCCATTGGCAAAGACTAGCCCGCCGCTGCGGCTCCCGCCATCCAGCGGTCCGCCCGGTTACCCGGCACTCGCGCCGCATACCAGGTGTACCCACTGTTTCGTGCGCGCCGATCCGACGTCCGGGGCAGCGCGGGAGGGCGGTCGAGGCCGCGAACGCGGGACGTGAACAGTCGAGGAAGACATGCGTGGGTTCCGGATGCACCCGATGGGGAGACGCTCGCTTCTGATGCCGCTGCTGGCGCTGGCCGCCCTGGCTTGCTCGGAGCCGGCCGACGGGCTGGCCGCTCAAGCCGCCCAGGCGGAGCCGGACCGAGCGGCGGACGCCGCGGAGACCATCACACCGGCTGACCTGCGAGCTCGAATCGGCGTGCTGGCGCACGATTCGATGCGGGGCCGGAACACACCCAGCCCCGAGCTCGTGAAGACCGCGAACTACATCGCAGCCGAGTTCGAGCGCATCGGCCTGCTTCCCGGGAACGGCGCCAGCTATATCCAGCCCTACCCGTTGACCACGATCCGGCCAGGGGAAACCGACGCGCAGTCCGTCCTCCTGAGCTGGCCCGGCGGCGAACGCGCGCTCGACCCATCGAACGAGTTCATCGCGGCCCCGGTGGGTGAGCGACTCGATGGCCGCGGCTCTCTCGTCCTCTTGCCCTCCCTCGGGTCGGACGTCGATGTGGCCGGGAAGATCGCGGTGGCTCGGGTCACACGGCAGGAGGTCCAGCAGGCGCTGTCCTCGGCGCGGGATATCCTCGAACGGCGGGCGAACGGAGTGATCCTGGCCGTGGCGGAGGGGTCCGAGTACCTGGCCGGCATGCGACGATTCTTCGGCCGCGCCCGGATGTCCCTGGGGGAGCCGGAGGCCCTCGGAGCGCCGGTGATGCTGGTGGCGGAGAACGCGCTCCCCGAGCCGCTCCTCCAGGCGCTGCGGACCGGCGGCACGGTCCCGAACGGATTCCGCGCGACCCTGCACAGCGAGGCCGAGATTCGGGCCGCCGAAGGCCAGAACGCGATCGGGTGGCTGGAGGGCTCCGACCCCGGCCTGCAGGATGAGTTCGTCATCTTCACGGCGCACATGGATCACGTGGGCGTCGGCCGGCCGGTGGCAGGCGACTCGATCTACAACGGCGCCGATGACGACGCGTCCGGGACGGCCGCCATCGTCGAGCTCGCCGAGGCGTTCGCCGCCCTGCCCGCGCGCCCGCGGCGATCCATGCTGTTCATGGCCGTGAGCGGGGAAGAGAAGGGGCTTCTGGGCTCGCGCTGGTACTCCGAGCACCCGCTGTTCCCGCTCGATGCGACCGTGGCGAACCTGAATATCGACATGATCGGACGGAATTGGAGGGACACGGTCGTCGCGATCGGGAAGGACGAGTCCACGCTCGGCTCGACCCTCGTGCGGGTGGCGGGCGAGCACCCCGAGCTGGACCTGGCGATCATCGACGATCCGTGGCCGGAGGAGCGCTTCTATTTCCGCTCGGATCACTACAACTTCGCCCGCAAAGGCGTGCCGATCCTGTTCTTCTTCACGGGCACGCACGAGGACTATCACCGGCCGTCGGATCACGCCGATCGCATCCTGTACGAGAAGACGGCGCGCATCACGCGTCTGATCTACTACCTCGGCCTGGACATCGCGGATTCGGGCGGGCGACCCGAGTGGGACGCGGAGGCGTACAACCGGGTCGTCGAGGAGCCCGACGGCAACTGACACGGCGTTGCGGCGCGGCGGACGGGGGCCTGCCGTGCAGTTGACACGCCGTTGCCGTCCGCCCAGCGCCGGATAGATTTGGAAACAGGTGCCGGGAGACTCGCCGGACGAGCCTCCGCAATAAACGAGGTCTCAGTCATGTCAGAGAACCAATCACAGCCGTATATCGTCGTCGAGAAAGGCGTCTCCGGCTTCGGCGCGTTCATGTGGGGAGCCCTGGTCGGTGCTGCGGCCGCGCTGCTGTTCGCCCCGAAATCAGGGGAGGAGACGCAGGCCGACATCAAGGAAGGCGCCCGACGTCTCCGGCAAGGTGCGGAGGAGAAGTTCTCCGAGCTTCGCGAGACGGTCGAAGAAGGCTACGAGCGGGCGCGCGAGGACGTCACCGAGAAGGTGGAGGTCGCACGCGAGCACGCGCGCGAGCGGAAGCTGAAAGCCGAGGAGGCGCTCAAAGCCGGTAAGGAAGCCGCGAAGCGGGCGCGCGGCGACCTCGAAGAGAGGATCACGGAGTCGAAGGAAGCGTACAAGGCGGCGCTCGCCGAAACCACCGAGGACGTCGAAGCGTCCTGACACCGGGCTCCGGGTCGAATCCCCTGCGAGGCTGGTGGCGCCGGGCCGCCTCGAAACGCTGGAGGTCGGAGGTCCACCCGATCCGCTCGTTCGTGGGACGGGTGTATCATCGCGCGGCCGACGATAGCGTCTTCTTCCTCGCGTCCGGCCTCACGTTCAGCGTTTTGCTGGCCGCCATCCCGTTCCTGCTGCTCATCCTTTCCATACCCGCCCTGGTGATGGGTGCGGAGGCGGAGCCCTTCAAGGACGAGGCGGTCCGCTGGCTGTGGAGGATCGTTCCGGCCCAGACACCCGAGGTCCAGGAGAACCTGCGACGCCAGTTCGACGACATCGTGAACAGCGCCGGATCCATCACGCTCGTCAGCGCGCCCCTGTTCGTGTGGCTGTCCACCCGGCTGTTCGGGTCGCTCCGGACCGCGCTCTGCATCGTGTTCGACATCGAGGACCCGCATGGCGTGATCAAGGGCAAGCTGATCGACATGCAACTGGTGCTGATCAGCACGCTGCTCCTGTCGGTCTACATCGGTCTGAAGGTGTACGTGCAGCTGAGCGATGCCCCGTGGTTCAGGAGCATCCAGTTCAGCATGCCGGTCGGCCAGGAGCTTACGGCCTTCGCTTCGGCGTTCGCCACGATCTTCGTGATGTTCCTGCTCATCTACAAATACGTCCCGCCCAAGCGGCTCAGGTGGCGGACCGCCGCCATCGCGGCCGCCTTCGCGGCGGCGATGTTCGAGCTCCTGACCTTCGCCTTCAGCCGATACGTCGAGGCGTTCGCGGACCTCTCCACGATCTTCTTCGCGTTCACTACGATCGTCGTGCTCGTACTGTCCGTGTACTACGCGTCGATCCTGTTCCTCATCGGCGGCGAGGTCGCCCAGGCGTCCGAGATACACCGGCTGATTCGGCGGCAGCGCGAGCTGTTCGAAGAGGGCGCGTGAGCGCCAAGTCTCGGAGCGGGGGCGCGAAGTCGGGCGCCGGTGGCGCGAAGTCGGACAAAGGGGGCGGGAGGTCCGATCCCGAAGGCGTGCGCATCGTGGCCCGCAACCGAAAGGCGCGCCACGAGTACGAGGTGTTGGAGGAGTTGGAGGCGGGGCTCGTGCTGAAGGGGGCGGAGGTGAAATCGCTCCGCGAGGGGAAGGCCAGCTTCACGGACGCGTTCGCTCGTGTGGAGACCGGGGAGGTGTGGCTCTACAACCTCCACATCACTCCCTACGAAGCGGCGCAGCTGGATCGTCCCGACCCCAAGCGACGGCGCAAGCTGCTCCTGCACAGGCGGCAGATTCATCGATTGGACGCGAAGACCCACGAGACGGGTCTCACGCTGGTGCCGCTGGACCTGCACTTCCGTCGCGGGCACGCGAAGGTCACCTTGGCCCTCGCGCGAGGGAAGAAGCGCCATGACCGGCGGGAAGATCTGAAGAAGCGGGAGATGAAACGGGAGGTGGAGCGTGCCGTACGGGACGCGCGACGGGATGGCTAGCAGATCCGCTGGAGCTCAACCGCGAGTTGCGCG
>JBDHHV010000044.1:0-49944 GCA_039589195.1 Gemmatimonadota bacterium
GGCCGCGTCGGCCGCGCAGACGAGCTCGGGTGAAGGATCCGCCCCCGCCCCTAGCCCCGCCCAGGCATCGCCCGGCTGCGCCCGCCCCGATGCGACCGGTCCGACCGGGTCGGAGCTCACGTTGGCCGCCTCGTCGGAGCTCACTCCTCGGCGACCACCCAGACCTTGACCTCCGGTTCTACCTCGGAATGGAGCCGGATCGGGACCGCGAAGACGCCGAGTTCCTTGATGGGCTCATCCAGGTGGATGATGCGCTTGTCGACGTCGAGCCCCTCCTTCGCCAGTGCCTCCGCGATATCGGCGGTGGTCACGGAACCGTAGAGGCGCCCCTCCTCTCCGGCCTTTGCCGTGAACGTGAGAGAGAGCCCTTCCAGCTCGGTCGCCAGGTCCTGCGCCTCGGACTTCGCCTGCTGCAGGGTGCGAGCCACACGTCGTTGCTCTTCCTCGTACCGCTTGCGGGCCCCGGGGGTCGCGAGGAACGCGAGCCCCTTCGGGATCAGGTAGTTGCGGGCATAACCGGGCTTTACATGCACGAGGTCCCCGGCCTGACCCAGGTCCTTCATATCCGTCTTGAGTATGACTTCCACCATTGGAGATCTCTCTCGGTTCCGTCTCTTCGTCTTCGTGCGACACGAGGAATCTCTACCGCCATGTCGCTCTCACCACCCTGATACCTACCGTTCCGATTCGCCTCCATCGACCCCCAAGCGGTTTCGAAGGTCCAGCCACGTGTCGCTGAGACCCATGACCAGTGCGGCTCCGAGCACCAGGGGGTAGAGCAGGATGGCCGCCACCGTCCAGAGCGCGATCGACCAGCCCGATGACACGAGCGTAGCGCCGAGCCACAACAGCACGGCCGCGCCACGCATCAGATACAGCCCACCCATGAACGCGACCACGTTCTCGCCGAGGCGAGTTGCCAGCTGCCCCACGGGGAGCACGAACAGCGCGAGGCCCAAGATCAGCAGCCAGGCGAGTTGGTCGCTGAACCTGAAGTCTCTGAACGGCCCGAGCGCGCTTTCCACGCCGTCGAGGCGGCGAACCACATACCAGGCGATCCCCAGCGCGCAGAGTGACGCCAGCCCGAGCAACGCCGGGTAGACCAGAGTCTGAATCTCCGCCACACCGCGGATCGCATCGCTGATCGTGAGCGCCGCATCGCCCCCGAGCTGGAACCACTGGTACACCGACAGCGCGGCGCGGTCGAATTGGGCAGCGATCCACCAATCGACCTCCGCGAGGAGCTCCGGGCGGAGCGCTCCAACCACCGCGACGACGGCGAACGCGACCGCCACGGCGGCTACGGAACGGCGAACCAGCGAGGTCTGCCGAGACAGGAGTCCCGCAAGCACGAACCCTCCCGCGACCAGCAGGGCCCAGGCTCGCTCCCAGAACCAGACGGGTGAGGTCGCCGTGGCCGCATCTCTGAACGCCAATACCACGATGACGGCTGCGAGCGTGAGCGCGAGCGGATTGCGCATCTTGTACGCCAGGAGCAAAACCGCCAACGGCAAGCAGACCAGGATCAGGGGGCTCACCGGCGACAAGAGAATGACTCCGGCAGACAGCGCGATAGCGCGCAGCAGCGTCCAGCGGCGACTGTTCACGGGTCAGCCACCCGGCGACGGCTCAGCCGTGGTAGCCCTTGATGTAGGGCAACAACGCGAGGTACCGGGCCCGCTTGATCGCCTCGGCCATCTGTCGCTGGTGTCGCGCACACGTGCCGGTCGCACGCCGAGGCAGGATCTTCCCGCGGTCCGAAATGTACCGGCTGAGCGTGTACTCGTCCTTGTAATCGACCTGCTCGATCTTGCCTTCGCAGAACCGACAGACTTTCCTGAACGCCATCCCTAGTCCTCCTTCTCGTCGGCCGGCTCGTCGACTTCTGCATCCGCACCGCCCGCCTCGGCTTCTGCTCCGGCGGCGGGTGCATCGGCGGCGGGTTCATCGGGGGCGGGTTCTTCGGCGGCCGGGGTCTCCGCTTCGGCGCTCGCGTCCGGGCTGTCGACAGCCTCCGCGTCCGGGGACTCGGCGGTCTCGTCCGGGGCGTCTGCCTCCGGCTCCTCAGTGGTCTCGGACTCGGCAGTCGTCTCGGATTCAGCGGTCGCGGTGGCCTCCTCCTCACGTGCCTGGTCCGCCGCCATTCGTCTCGCCGCGGCGTCGCGTTCCTCGCGCAAGGACGGCGGGATCGGCAGCTCGCCCTCGGACAGAACGATCAGGTACCGCAGCAGGTCGTCGTCGAGCTTCAGGGTGCGCTCGAGCTCCGGGAGAGCACTCGGGTCGGAGGTGAACTGGGCAACGACGTAGAAGCCGTTGGGCTCCTTGTCGATCGGGTAGGCGAGTTGCCGCTTGCCCCACTGCTCGACGGCCGTGATTTGGCCGTCGTCCACGCCCGTGACCAGGGCATGGTAGCGCTCCAGCTTCGCGTCGATTTCCTCGGACGTGAAGCTGGAGCGAAAGATGTAGACGATCTCGTATTCGCGCATCGAACGCTCCTTCGGTCTCGGTGCGGCTCCGGTGCGAGCCGGAGCAGGAGTCGTGTCTCGCGGTCTTGCCGCTTCGAGTCTTCTTGTCTGGTCCCGGTTTCGGGCCGCGGAACCTAGGGTCGGCGAAGCCCGGTTTCAAGGCTCCGCTCGATGGCTACAGCAGCCCGTGCACCCTGGCGAACCACGGCGCGAGCACGAGCGACACGATGCTCATCAACTTGATCACGATGTTCATCGAGGGTCCGGACGTATCCTTGAAGGGATCGCCCACCGTATCGCCCACCACCGCGGCCTTGTGCGGGTCGGAACCCTTCCCGCCGTGCGCGCCCCCTTCAATGTACTTCTTGGCGTTGTCCCACGCGCCGCCGGCATTCGCCATGAAGAGGGCCAGCAGCACGCCGCTGATCGTGGCGCCGGCGAGGACGCCGCCGAGAGCCTCCACCCCGAAGAAACGACCGACGATGATCGGGACCAGGATCGCGACCACGCCCGGCAGGACCATCTCCCTGAGCGCCGCGCGGGTCGAGATATCGACGCAGCGGGCAGAGTCCGGCTTCGCGGTCCCGTCCATCAAGCCCGGGATTTCACGGAACTGACGCCGCACCTCCGCCACCATGCCGGCGGCCGCGCGTCCCACCGCGGTCATCGTGAGAGCGGCGATGAAGTAGGGTGTCGCACCACCGATGAACAGACCGATCACCACGATGGGGTCGATCAGGTTGATGCCCGTGGCTCGCAGACCCACGGCGTTCGCGTACGCGGAGAACAGGGCGAGGGCCGTAAGCGCCGCTGATCCGATCGCGAACCCTTTCCCCATCGCCGCCGTCGTGTTTCCGAGCGCGTCCAGGCTGTCGGTCACGGAGCGCACCTCTGGTCCGAGGCCGGCCATCTCGCTGATGCCCCCGGCGTTGTCCGCCACCGGCCCGTAGGCATCGACGGACATCGTCACGCCGACCGTCGCCAGCATGCCGACCGCGGAGATCCCGATCCCGTACAGACCCGCAAAGTTGAAGGCGAGGAAGATCGCCCCCGAGATGAGAAGAAGCGGGATGGCGGTGGACTCCATCCCGACCGCAAGGCCTGTGATGATGTTGGTGGCCGATCCGGTCTCGGAGGCTTCCGCGATTCTGCGGATCGGCTTGGCCGCCGTATAATACTCGGTGGACAATCCGATGAAGATCCCGACCAGGGACCCGAACAACATCGCCCAGAAGGGACCGGCATCGGGGTGCAGGAGCGTCCACATGCCCGCGTCGCGCGGGAACACCGGCATGTTCGTGGTCACGATGTAGGCGAGAATCCAGAAGATGACCGCCGAGAAGATCGGCGCTGTACGGAGCGCGGTCGCGGGATTCATACGCTCCAGGACACGGATCGCGAGCACGCCGAGCGCGCTGGCCAGGAAGCCGGCCATGATATACAGGATCGGCAAGGTGATCGCTTCGAGCCTCGCAGATTGGAGGATCAACGGGCTGGTGACGCCGATCACGATCGTGGCGATCACCGAACCGACGTAGGACTCGAAGATATCGGCGCCCATGCCGGCCACATCACCGACGTTGTCGCCCACGTTGTCCGCGATCGTGGCGGGGTTGCGGGGATCGTCCTCGGGAATCCCGGCCTCGACCTTTCCGACCAGGTCCGCGCCCACGTCCGCCGCCTTCGTGTAGATCCCACCGCCTACCCGGGCGAATAGCGCGATGGAGGAGGCCCCCATCGCAAAACCACTGATAATCTCCCCGAAGGGGCGGAAGCCCACCGACTCCGGCTGGTAGAGAAGCAATACGGCCCCGATCCCCAGGAGCCCGAGGCTCGCGACGGCCGTTCCCATCACGGCCCCTCCGCTGAACGCCACGCGCAGCGCCTTCGCCTGTCCCGAGGAGCGAGCCGCCTCGGAGGTGCGAACGTTCGCCTTCGTGGCGGCCTGCATCCCGAACAGCCCCGCTAGGATCGAACAGAATGCGCCGAACACGTACGCGGCCGCGGTCCGCCCACCGATCAGCAGGTAAAGCGTGACCGCCACTGCGGCGACGAAGGGCAGCAACACCGTGTATTCGCGTCGCAGGAAAGCCATCGAACCGGAGTGGATCGCGTCCGCGAGCTCACCCATCAGGTCCGTTCCCACCGGCTGGCTCTTCACGTAGCTGAACAGCCCGAACGCGAAGAACAGCCCGATCACGCCCAGCCAGATCGCCCAATCTGCGTATTGCTCCACGTAGCCTCGTCTCCTGTTTAGTTAAAGCGGTTCATCGCCGCCTCGACCCCGTCCCGCAGCCAAAACTCGACCGCTTCCACCGCCCGCGGAAAGGAGGCCAACACGGCTTCCTCCTCCGTCCGCGGCATGGGAGCCAACACCCATGTGGCGAGGTCGATACGATCATCGTGGGGTCGCCCGACCCCGATCCTCAGGCGCGAGTATTCGTCGCTCCCGAGTGCCCGCTCCACCGATGCGAGGCCGTTGTGTCCTCCGGCGGAGCCTCGCGGTCGAATCCTGATGCGCCCCGCGGGCAGCCACACGTCATCCACCAGAACCAACAACCCCCGAGCATCGAGCTCGCGTCCGGTGCGCATCGCGGTGACAGCCTCACCGCTACGGTTCATGTAGGTGAGCGGCTTGTGGATCTCGACCGGCTCGTCTCCCACCCTCCCACCGGTCCAGGCGGTCCGACCCGAGGGCACGAAGCGGGCCAGACCCCACACGCGAACCAGTCGATCCGCCAACCACCAACCCACGTTATGCCGCGAGTCCACGTAACGATCGCCCGGATTCCCGAGCGCTAGAATCGTCTTCACGGATGGGGGCCGTCAGGCCGCGGCCGCGGGCTGCTCGCGCACGGGGTACCCGCTTCGGCGGGTCCGGCAGCCGGATGGCTCGCCCGTTACCCCTCGGAAGACTCGGTCTCTTCTTCGGTGGGCGCTTCCGCCGCAGGCTCGGCACCCTCCTCGACCTCGACGCCTTCCAGCTCCTCCTCGACTTCCTCTTCCTCGACCACCATGACAGTCGGCGGGACGACCGTGCATATCGTGAGGTCCGGGTCCTCGAGCACGGCCACGCCGCCGGAATCGAGGTCGCCGATGTGGAGCGAGTCGCCGACCACGAGCGCGCTCACATCGATGTGGAAGCCCTCGGGGATATCGCCGGGGAGACACTCGACCTGCAACTCGTGCCGGATCTGCTGAAGGATCCCGCCCGCCTCGACGCCCTCTGGCCTGCCATCGAGATGGACCGGAATGGCGACTCGGATCTTCTCGTCCTCGCGGATCTGAAAGAAGTCGATGTGGAGGATGACCGGCTTGAAGGGGTGACGCTGAATCTCGCGGATCAGCACCTTCTGCGCCTTCTTCTTCCCTACCTCCAACCCGATCACGGTCGTGGCGGCGCTGACGCGCCCCAAGAGATGCTCCACCTCATCGGCGTTCAGCTGGACGTGAGCGGATTCGTCTCCATGGCCGTAAATCACGGCGGGGATCAATCCGTCGCGGCGGAGTTGGCGGGCTGCGCCCTTCCCCGTATCGGATCTCATCGCCGCGCTAAGTGTGATCTGTTCCGTCATCTCTATGTCTCGCCTCTACTCCGGGCGCACGTCGGCGCACGGCTCGTTTGTCGGCTCAGTCGAACAACTTGCTGACCGAGCTGTTCGTATGCGTGCTGTGGATCGCATCCGCCAACAGGCCCGCCACCGACAGCACCCTCAGGTTACTGAGCCGATCCCGCTTCTCCTGCGGAATCGGGATCGTGTCGGTAACCGTGATCTCTTTCACCTTCGCCTTTTCAAGCCGCTCGACCGCCGGGCCGGAGAGGAGCGCGTGCGTCGCCACGATGTGAATCTCCTCCGCGCCCCGCTCGCGGAGCACGTCGACCGTAGTGCACATGGTCCCCGCCGTGTCGATCATGTCATCCGGGATCAGGCAGACCTTTCCCTCGACCTCACCGACGATGTTCACCACCTCGGCGACGTTCGGGCCCGGGCGGCGCTTGTCCACTACGGCCAGATCCCCCCCCAACCGCTTCGCGTAGCCGCGCGCCATCTTCGCGGCGCCGACATCCGTCGCGACGACTACCAGGTTGTCCAGGCGCTTCTCCTCGTAGTAGCGGCGGAACACGGGCGCCGCATACAGGTGGTCCACCGGTATATCGAAGAACCCCTGGAGCTGGTGCTGGTGAAAGTCGATCGACAGCACGCGCTCCGCTCCCGCGGCCGTGATGATGTTCGCCATCAGCTTCGCGCCGATCGAGACACGCGGCTGGTCCTTCCGGTCCGACCGGCCGTAGCCGAAGTACGGGATAACCGCGGTGACCCGAGCGGCTGACGCCCGCTTGGCGGCGTCGATCAGGATCAACAGCTCGAGTATGTTCTCGGCCGGCGTGCACGTGGGCTGGATCAGGTATACATCCCGGCCGCGCACGTTTTCATCGATCCGCACGAAGATCTCCCCATCGGCGAAGCGCTTGATCGTAACATCACACAGCGGTTGACCCAGTCGATCCGCGATGCCGTCGGCGAGGGGCCGGTTGGCCGTGCCGGAGAGCAACATGAAGGGGCTCGTGCTGGCCGTGAGATCCGCGGTGGTCACTGCTTCACTTCGCCTGTAAGGGGGGAGCTTCGGTCCCGAACTCGACGTCCGCCGGCGCCCCGAACCCGCTCCGCGCCGGGGATTTTAAGAGCCGCGTAGGATAGGGTTGTGGAGTGGATGTGTCAACGACGGCCCGCCCCTCAGCGGCAGGCGTTGGATGGTGACCGCGAAGGGCTCGAATCGAGCGAAGCTGACCTGCGGGAGCGCCGCGCTCGCTACCCGCCGGTGCCTGCGCCACCCGGCTCACCCTCACCCGCGGCGCCTTGCCCGGTCATCCGGCGACACATACCACGTTCCATTCCATCGGGGCACCACCGGGGATCGGCCCCCTCGGAGGCACCTCGTCCCATCATTCCGCGGCGCATCATACCACGTCCCATCACCCCACGTCCCCTCATGTTGCGGCCCATCATGTTGTGGCCCATCATCATGCCGCGTCCCCTCATGCCCTGCAGCCCCATGCCCATATCGCGGCCTCCGCCCAGCCCCCTCAGATGCATCGCGTGACGCCCGTCATGGGGGGGCGTCTGGGCCGCGTCTTCACCCAGCAACTCCCGCCGGCGCTCCGCCATCAGGACGCGCAGCTCCTGCATTTGCTCCTGCAGACCCAACATCCGGGCATGAAAACCTCGTAGCTGAGCGTCCTCGATCTGCTCCGCGGGGGCCGGGTGGTCGGGCTCCTGCGCCGGCGTGCCCGCCGGGAGTGCGAGGATCGCCAACGCGAAGACGCCATAAAGCGCGCTCGCCTTCCTACGATCCGTGCAACCCACCATGGTGCTCACCATCCTTTCTATGACTGCTGGCGGCCCTCATCGATGGGGCCGGTATACACCACCTGAGTGGGGTAGGCGAATTCTATCCCTTCGCCCTCGAATCTACGATGGATCTCCAGGTTTATCGCCTGGTGAATGTCGCGATACGCCTTGTACTCCGGGACCGTCACGTAGTACACCGTTTCGAACAGAATGGCGTAGTCGCCAAACTCGGTCAGGTGCGAGCGGTCGAGCCGCGTGTTCTCCTCTCCTTCGACGGCTTCCTGGATCATACCGGGAATCCGGGTCAGCGCCTCGCGCGAGGTGTCGTACGTGACGCCGATAGTGAACACCGCGCGCCGATCTCCCATCCGACCGTGGTTCTGGATCCGGCTGTTGAGCAGGTCGCCGTTGGAGATCACCAGCTGTTCGCCGCTGAGGCTTCTGAGGCGTGTCGTCTTGAGCCCGATGTGCTCGACGGAGCCTTTTTGCGCACCGATCGTGAGGAAGTCTCCGATCACGAACGGCTTGTCCAGCACGATCGATAACGAGGCGAACAGGTCACCCAGGATGTTCTGGACGGCCAGAGCGACGGCGATTCCACCGATCCCGAGCCCGGTGAGGAGCGCCGTCACTTCGACGCCGAGATTATCCAGGATGAGGAGGAGCACGACCGCCCAGACCAGAAGACGGCCTCCGAAAGACAGAGCGCTCACTGTCGTTACGGCGGCGGCGTCCTCGTCGAGCGTCCGCTCGCGGAAGCGATCGACCCAGAACGTGATCGCCGCGCTGGCCCACACACCGCCCTGAAGAACGACGGCAATCGCGGCGGCGCGGCGCAGGATGAGGGCGGCCTGGGTGGGAAGCGACAGGGTCAGGGACGCGAAGAACGCTGCGACCACGAGCAGAAGCATGATCTTGGTGCGCGCCAGCACCGCCGAGAAGAGATCATCGATGTCGGTCCGAGTCGACCGGGCAAAGGTGTCGAAGCGCGTCAGCGCGAATCGCTCGACGACCCACAAGGCCAGCACCACGAGCGCGAGTACGCCGACTGCCACCAGCCAGGCGCTGAGCGGGTTGCCCCAGATGACGCGATCCAGGCTCATACGGTCACTCCTCGGCCGCAGCCGCGAACAGACTGTTGAAGATCAGCTTGAAGGTGGCTCGTGGCTGCCCACGAAACTGAGGACGAAAGCCGATCAGCACGACCTGACCGTCGCCCAGCGCCACCTTCACGACAGCGGGTCGCTCGGCCAGATACCGCTGCGCCCCGATCTCCCAGCCGCTCATCAGAAGATCCTCCGCCGAGTAGCGGGCCACGATGTCGACGACCCCCGACTCCTCGGCATCCGAATCCACCGAGAAGGCTCGGCTACGGCTGAAGAATGCCGCGGCCTCCTCGGTCATACCGCTCGCGATCGGGTCCCCCGTATCCACGTCGAGCCGGATGAGGCTTCCCGGGATGAAAAAGTCATCTCGATCGACACCGGCGGTCACGTCGGTAACCGGCAGTCCGAATTGATGGATCGGAAGCCCGCTCGCGGCGTCGAAGGCGATCAGGGTGCCTCCGCGCTCGACGAAGCCCTTGAGCTCGACGGCTCCCTCGAGGCCGATCCCACCCACGTACTCGGGTGGCATTCGCCCCGGAGCGCGACCGTGCAGGATCGAGTCCGGACTCTGCGAGGGAAGGATGATCGCATCCAGCCGGGACAGGTTCCCCGCGCGCACGTCGGCATCGGTCAGCGTCTCGTAGGCGAAGCCGTATTGCTCGAGCACCCACCGGGTCCACCCCTCATCCATGTTGGCGACCCAGCTCTTGTAGAGCCCGACCCGAGGCCGCCGCAGATCGACCATCGAAGCCGGCCGTGACGCGGCGACCAGCTCCACGCCCTCTTCGCGGGCGAGCGCATCGAGTGCCCCGCGGTCGGCTCGGATCGAGAACGTCCCCGCGGGCCAGGATCGTCCCGCGGCCTCGAAGGGTGCGGTCGAGCGACCCACTCGTGCCCCGCGGCCGGCGTCCGCGGCGAGAAGCCTGTTCACGAGGCGAAGACCCGCGTTGTCCCCAGGCGCGAGCAGCAGTATGTCGCCCTGACCCAACACACCACCGCGGCCGGGATCGATCTCCTTCTCCTCGACCGGACCCAGCGAGACGGTGAACGGCCCTTCGATGCGATCGACGAAGACCCCCATCTGCATCGGGAGCGTCCACCCCGAGATGTCGTACGGGGGGGTCGGCGGACCGCCCGGATACAGGCGCCGGTCCGGGTACTCCTGCGGCTCGAGGAGATCCATCACGTAAGCCCGGAACGCCTGCGAGGCCGGGATCACGTAGGTGCCCGGGCCGTACCGCCGGTCATCCGCCTCGAACGCCGCATCCGCCCGGTGCACCTCCACACCCCCACGCCGGAGGATCTCGAGCAGCTCGACCGCCTCGCTCGCATCGTTCTGCTCGTCCAGCGAGATGGCGTAGGCATACGGCCCTCCCCCAGCGCCCTCCTCGATCGCCTGGCGCGCCATGCGCCACGCGTTGAACAGCCACTCGTCCTTCAGGTCGGCGGCGATATCGGCAGTCGCCATCGACGCGGTGACCATGTAGTCGACCGAGTCGTACAGGTGCCACCACCCCCCCTCCCAAGGATACGGATACCAGGTGCTCGGCCGCTCCGTCGACCACCCGTTCCTGAACTCCGTTGGGAGAGTCGCCGGGTCGTACTCGCGCGGCGTCGCGCTGTTGTGCGCGACCTCGGTCAGGAGCCCCACCTGGTTGTGGAAGTAGGGCGCCGTGCGCATGCCCCCGTTCCACCATTGCGTGAACCCGGTGCGGGAAACGGCGCCGGGCTTGCCTTCCTCCGCGAACCGGCGATGCATCGTCGATCCGATCAGGTTGATGCCGGTCACGACCAGGGGTGGGATATGCGGGTTGACGGGGTCGGCGAACGGCGGGATGAAGATGCGGGCCGGGAACGGCGCCGTCTGGTGGTGGTTGAGCACGATTTGCGGATACCACACGTGCCACAGCTGATTCGCGATCGCCCGCGTCTCCGCCTGCTGGATCATGAACCAATCGCGGTTGTTGTCATGGCCCACGTACTTCTGGTACAGGACCGGGAGCCGCGAGTCGGCGAACTCGGTATCCAGGTGCCGGCGGTACCAGCTCGACACGATATCGAGCCCGTCCGGGTTCATCACCGGCATGAGAAGGAGGATCACGTTCTCGCGGATCTTGCTCATCTCCGCGGACTCTTCGGACACGACCCGGTGGGCGAGCTTGGAGGTAAACTGCGAGCCCGAGACTTCGGTGGCGTGCAGCCCGCCGTCCACCCATACGATCACCTTCCCCTCCGCCGCCAGCGCGGCCGCCTCCGCGGAGTCCTCGACCAGGCCACGCGCCATGCGCTCGGAGATCGCCCGGTAGCGTTCCCACTCGCGCAGGTTCTCCTCGCTCGAGATGATCGCGAGCATCATCGGACGCCCCTCGGCCGTCTCGCCGATCGTTTCGAGCCTCACCCGGTCGGACGCGGCGTCGAGCGCCTCGAAGTAGCTCCGAATCTGGCCATAGTCCGCGAGCTTGTAGTCGGCCCCGGGCTCCCACCCGATGATCGACGCGGGTGTGGGAATCTCGGTCGGGGCCTCGACGGCCTGCCGCCCGCCGGCCGCTTCCGTGGCTGAAGTGCCGCCCGCCTGGGCGATGGCCACTCGGGGGGAGAGTCCCAGGACCATGCCGATCGAGCAAGCGAGGGCAAACGGCTTCAGCGAGCTCTTCGAGAGCGAGTGCATACGGCGCGTCATCAATCTCACCGGGCTGTCGAGTTCTCCTGGCGGCCGGGGGCTTCGCCGACCGGTCTCCGATGGGCAGGATATCGCCGCAGCCCGCATTCTAACAGGCCGCATCACGGGAGGGCTGCGACCCCGCGCAGGGCGCCGGCGTGGCAGCCGTCTTCGCTTGACGCGCGCCTCATGAGGACGGAAGCTTTGTGACTCGATCACGTTGAGAAGCCCGGTTTTCCCCGGGGACGAGCCCGTTGGAAGAGCCGGGAGAGCACCCCCCCAGTCGGAGGACGTTCGATGCCACGCTCGATCCACTCGTCTCGCTCGCCGCTCATCGCCGTATTCGTGCTTGCGGCCGTCGTGCTGGGCGGCTGTACGCGCCAGGCCATGGTTCGGAACGCGGATGCGAGCGCCGGCGCCTCCGGGCTGATGGCCTCCGCCGGCCAGGCAGTCCCCGAGTGCGACGCGGACAACGCCGGGATCACGGTCCCCGACGGGTTCTGCGCACTCGTATTCGCCGATGAGCTGGGGAGCACACGCAATCTGGTGGTGGCACCCAACGGCGACGTGTTCGTCGCGAGGCGCGCGAGCCGTGACGGGGGCGGCGGTGGGATCACCGCGCTGCGTGACTCGGACGGGGATGGGCGCGCCGACGTGTTCGAGCAGTTCGGTGACACCGGCGGCACGGGGATCAACCTGTTCGAGGGGTACCTGTATCTCGCGCCCGACGACGGGATCATCCGATACCCGATGGCCGAGGGCAGCCTGACCCCGTCCGGGCCCGGCGAGCGGATCGTGGAGGGGCTGCCGGGGCCAGGCACCGGGCACGCCGCCAAGTCGGCGGCCATCGACCCCGATGGGAACGTCTACGTGAACCTCGGAGGCCCGTCCAACGCGTGTCAGGTCGAGTCGCGCACCGCGGGCTCGCCCGGTCACGACCCCTGCCCGCAGCTCGAGAATCGCGGTGGTACGTGGCGCTTCGACGCGCGGAGGCCAGGCCAGACGCAGGCGGATGGCTCTCGGTTCGCCACCGGACTGCGCAACACGTTCGCGCTCGCCATCCAACCCGGCACCGGCGAGTTGTGGGGCGCACAGCACGGGCGCGACGGCCTCTTCCAGCTGTGGGGAGAGCTGTTCACGGCCGATGACCAGGCCGAGATGCCCGCCGAGGAGTTCGTTCACATCCAGGAGGGCGACAACTTCGGGTGGCCGTACTGCTACTACGACCCGATCCGCAACGTGAAGGTGCTCGGGCCGGAGTATGGCGGTGACGGCACCGAAGTCGGGCGCTGCGCCGACATGAAGAACCCGGCCGTCGCGCTCCCCGCTCACTGGGCGCCCAACGGACTCGCTTTCTACACGGGGGCACAGTTCCCCGAGCGCTACCGCGGCGGTGCGTTCATCGCGTTCCACGGCTCGTGGAACCGGGCGCCCCTCCCGCAGGGCGGGTACAACGTCGTGTTCATCGAGTTCGACGGGAACGAGCCCACCGGCGAGTGGGACGTGTTCGCCGACGGATTCGCGGGCGAGGACAAGAGCCCCGGTGGCGCGTCGCACCGCCCCGCGGGTGTCGCGGTGGGTCCGGATGGCTCGCTCTACGTGTCGGATGACCGCGGCGGGCGCATCTACCGGATCGTGTACACGGGGGAGTAGCGGCGACCTGTTCGTCCACTGTTCACCGACTTCGAGGTCGGGTTACAGAGCCGCCTCGGCGGCGCGGAAGAGCACGTTGTCCGGGATATCGGCCTCCCGTTTCCACCGCGCGCTGGCCGTCCACGCACCGGGGTCGTTGCCGCGGAGCCGGTTCTGCCGCGCGAGCGCTCCTTCCGGATGCTGCGGCAGCCGCGGCGGGGGTCTTCCGCGCCCCGCCAGGTGGACGGACCCCCGGGGATCGCGGAATGCCGGCCGTCCCGCCCCCCACCATTGAACGCGCCAGGCGCCCTCGTGCACGAGCCGGTGATGATAGCGACACAGGAGCAGCGTGTTGTCGAGGCTCGTCTCGCCGCCATCGGCCCAATGCACGACGTGGTGCGCGTCCGTGAAGCGAAGGCCGCACCCCGGGAACCGGCAACCGCGGTCCCGCGCCTCGAGGGCCCGTCGTAGGGCCGGGGAAATCGTTCGGGTCCGGCGCCCGACGTTCAGGGCGGAACCTCGACGCCGGTCCCGAGAGCCGTCCGGCACCCGCTCAAGACGGACGAGGCCCGCGTCGCAGGATAGCCGTCGGGACGTTTCAGCTGAAACGCGCGTCCCATCCTCCAACTCCGAGCGCCCCGGGTCACCCCCCTCGGCCAGCGTGTCTTGATCCACGTGCAAGACGACCTGATAACGCTCGGCACGGGTCCCTGAGATCGGAGCTTCGGTCGGGTCCGTAGCTCTACTCGGGCCAAACCCCGCGGCCAGGGCCCGCTCGGCCAGCAGCCCGAGTGCGTCGGCCCGTAGACGGGCGGCCTCAGGGGCAGTGTCGCCCACCCCGTGCCGAGCGTCCTCGGGCGCATCCTCGGGCGCCGGCCCCCGTTCCAGGACGCGCCGCTCGCGGTAGAGTGCATCGCTCGCCGCCTCCACGGCCCGCATCAGGAGCACCCCGACCTCCGGGTCGAGTCGCCCCTGCACCACGTACATGCCGTCATCGTCGGGAAACACGGACAGAGCCCGCGACCGGTGCCGCTCTCGCTCCCACACCGCCTCGTCCTCGCGGCTGCCCTTCTTCCACGCTCGTACCAGGCGCTCCAGCTGCGCGGTCGTGCAGCCCGACGCCAGCTCGAGCAGGTCGGCCTCGGTCTCGGTTTCCGCCACCCGGGTCAGCGCGCGGACCTGCGAGAAGGAGAGCTCACCGCGCGCCATCGCTTCACCGGTCAGGGGAAGACCCTCGAGCGCATGGGCAACCCGTACGTGCTCGCGCGCCGTGCCCATATCGAGGCCGGTACGGAACGAGAGCCAGTGGGCGCAGCTCCGGTGGCCCCCCGGCTCCCAGCCGCGCACTCGATCGAAACGCGCGAGGAGCGTGAGAAGGCGGTGCGTGCCGGCGTGAATGTGCGCGGCCAGCGTGGCGATCTCATCACCCAAATCCTCGACCACGTCCGGATCGACGTCGGCCGGATCGACGGAGTCCAGATGGACATCGGTCCGAGTCGCCTCGGCTGACTCCACCACCGCGAGCGCGGCGTATCCCATCCCATCCCTCTCTTGCTCCGGGAAAAGAGCTCCCTGCTCCTGGAACAAGATGCGGGACGCTATCAACCAGCTCTGAACGTCAACCAGCTCTGAATGGCAACCGGCTCTGAATGGCAATCGGCTCTGAATGGCAACCGGCTCTGAATGGTAACCAGCTGAGAATGGGCAGCCAGCTCTGAACGCGGCGTGATCCCCATTCGGTCAGCCACGTCCTTGAACGCACACCTAGGGACGGCTTCTTCTCGTCCCCGTCCACACGAGCACGATTCCGCACGCATCGCCCAGCATCCGATACTGACCGGGTGCCCCCGCCGGATTCCGGTACACCTCGATCCCCTCGATCGAGTGGCGCGGGTACGATTGGAGAAAGGTGAAGGCGTCGTTACCCTGCACGCCTACAACCTCCCTCTCGAACTTCTCGGAATCCGGCGCTGAGATGAGTTGTCCGTTCAAGTAGATGAGCGGCGGGCACCCTTCCATTCGCAGACTGTAGCCGCGCGCGATCGACAGGTCCCAACAACCGACAACGCGAAGCCCGGTCTTTGGGTTCACGCATTGCCCCACGCTCACGTTGGGGAGGCGTCGGAAGTTGCCAATGACGTCCGTGTACTCGAGATCCTCGGCCGTGATGAACTCTCCGATGCCACGGCGCATCCGCTGGTGGAACCCGGCGATGCGCGGGTTGCGGTAGGTCCGTTCGATCTCGACGTCCAGGCTCGGGAGCTCGATCGGGCGCGTCTCCAGCGTCAGGACGGCCAGGCTGACCGCGCCCCCACGGAGATCCACCATTGCCGTGTCAGAGGCCATTCCCAGATGCTCGGTCACGACGCGGTACCGGCCGACCGCCAGGCCTTCGATCACGAACGTCCCATCGCCCTGGGTCACGCCGTCGATATCGGTTCCGACGACCCGGACCCGCGCGGCCTTGACCGGCTCGCCCGTCTCGGCGGACTTCACGGTCCCCAGCAGGGTGGCCGTCCGGGATTCGGCGTCGACGATCGGATCCAGCACGTCGCCGAACGCCGCCCGCCGGTCGAGCCCCCACACCCCCGGCCCCTCGTTCGAGGACGACAGCGCCAGGTCCAATCGGAGCGGCTCCCCCGCAGGGGTGTGGCGCCACACTGTATCACTGGCGGCGCCGACTGCCTCGGCCTGTGCGATCACACGCCAGTTCCCGGGCATCCCGCACGCGAGGTAGGCACCCACCTCATCCGTCTCGACCGCGATCTGAGTCCAGGCCTCGTTGCCCGGGGTCCAGCGGTCGCTCCCTTGCCCCCAATGGTCGCTGTAGCTGATCCATACGCGAGCGCCTGAGACGGGCTCACCGGAGCCCGCGTGGTGCACGAAACCGAGGACGGTGCTCGGCTCGTCCGGGTGCACGAGATCCCGGCCCGCCTCCGCGTCGGGGCAGAGTCGCGAGAGCACGGTGTCGAGAGAGGGGAATGCCAGGTCCACGATCACCGTTCCACCGGCTCGGATCGTGACCCGGCGGTCGATCGGGGTGAGCCCGTACAGCCCCGCGGCGGGGTGCTCCAGGCGGAGCGTGTATTCCCCCGGGGGCACGAACTCGAGCCGGAAGCGGCCCTCGGCGTCCGTCCGACCCTCGTAGTCCGTGCCGGCGAGGAGCGCTCGAGCATCGGCGAGAGGTCGGCTCTCCAGACTATCGTACACGGCTCCGCTGACCGTTCCCCACTGGCCCTCGAGGGGTCGCGTGATAAGGAGGAGGAGCAAGAGGACGAGCCCGATCAGCGCGAGTGCGTACGCGACTCGATGGCGACGGTGGGCCTGCATGAGCGCCTCCTGTAGCCCGCTTCTATCGACTCCTCGTCAATCCCGAATCCCCTGTCCGGGCGGCTGCCACCTCCAGGTCCTGGATGACTAGACCGCTCTCGGGGACCACCACCCACACGGTGTCGGATTGCCGGTCTGCGGCCGTCGCCTGAAGCGACAGCGAGCCGGGGGGTCCCAGGCCGCACGCGAGAAACGCTCCGGTGCTGTCGGCCTGGATGGCGCGAAGCTCGCCGCCGTCGGGGGCCCGCAGCGAGATCGTCGCCTCGGGCAGCGGGTCGCCGGTCTCGGCCTCGCGTACGTGGCCCAGCAGCACGGCGGGCCCGCCGGCTTGCCCCCCGGCCTCCGGCGACTCACCCGCGCACAGCTGATCCACCGCCCACTCGGAGCGGAATTCGAGACGCAACCAGGTGGGCTCTCCGCCCGCTACCTCGACTGCCTGACTCGGGCCTTCCATGCCTTCCAGGTGAGGATCCGGGTGACGGTAACGGAGCGTGTAGCGACCCTCGGGCACGAGATCGAATCGGAAGCGCCCTGCCGGGTCGGTTGTCGTCACGTACCCCGTGCCCGCCAGATAGACGGCCGCCCCCGCCAACGCGCCCCCCGAGATTCCATCCTCCGCGTACCCGGACAGCGTGCCACGCTCCGTCAGGTCGATCGTGCTCCCGTCCCCGAGCTCCAATCGGGTGACCTCGCCACCATCCTCCCTGTAGCCGTGCAGCGTCGTCCCTCGGATGCTCACACGGAGGACGGGGGTCTTGATCCACCAGCGGGACACCACCCAGATCCCTGGCGGGAGTCGCCGGAACCACGCCCTCCCCCACGCTCTGTGGTCGCGAGGGAGCCCGACCACATTCAGGTCCACGAACTCGAACTCGAGGTCGCGCAACTCACCCGTGGCGGGATCCAGCCACAGCACCCCCTCGACGCGCGCGGCATCACCTCGATGGATGGGGTCGAACGCGAGCCCGATCAGGTTCGCATGGTCCTCGACCCCCCAGACGAGCGAGAAGCAGTGGTCCTGCCGAAAGGCGTCTGACAAGAAGACCCTCGCATCGGGCCCGAAGAAGAGATGGTTGCCCTCGTCGCTGCGCAGCACGTAGCCGTCCTCTGCGAGGTCGACAGCCGGCGGGCTCACGAACGAGCTGGTGCCGGTCTTCCATGCGCTGCGGCTTTCCTGGCTGCGCGAGACTCGGGCTGCAACATCCAGCATCCGAGTCCACGTCCGGAGCTCGAATTGGATGCGGCCCGGCTCCTCCGTCCACAGGCTCACATCGAGCGCCTTCCGCACTTCGTCCCACGCCTGGAGCAACGGCTCGCCCGTGCCGGGTCGGAGACCACACTCGGACTCCACCGACACCGTGAGCGCTTCGAGATTCACCGGCTGTACTGTGACCTCGAGCCGTTGAGTGATGGTCGTTCGCGTCACGAGGTCGAATGGGTCCGAGGTCCACGTCTCGTACCCGATCCGCTCGACCTCGAGTGTGTAGCGGCCCGGTTGCAGGGCCTCCAGCACGAAAGCCCCGCCGGGGCCGGTGAGGGTCGACGCGATCGCATCGCCCGATCGATCGAGGAGGCTCACGAAAGCGCCCGCGATCGGCCTCGCGGTGCCGGCTTCCACGGCCGTGCCACGGACTTCCTGGGCGGACAGCGTCGGGCTGCAAAGGGGCAACAGCGGCAGTAGGAGGAGCGCGAAGAACCGCGCGCCTCTACGGATGGTTGAGGATCTGCCCGTCCGACAGTAATCGCTTACCACGGCAGCGATACCCGCGTTCGAGTCCGGCCTCGCGATACCCGATTGAACATACACGGCAGACCGGTCGATGTCCCCCTGGAGCCCGGTGCTTGATATCCCCTTGGAGTCCGGTGCTTGGAGATCGCTGGGGGGGAGCCGATCAGTCCTCCAGGCCGATCGCACGGAGCAGCGCGGCGGGTTCGGTGACCGGAGCCTGACATGCGAAGTCGGTGCAGGCGTACGCCGCAGCCTGCCCGTTCACGGGCCCGTGCGCCGCGGCGAACGGCGCGAGGGTCGCCAGCTCCTCGCCGACGGGTCCCTGGGGTCGGTCCAAGACCACGGCGCGGGGAATGAATCGCGTCCGAAGCGCATCCAGGAACGCCGCCGCCCCGGTCTCGGGCTCGCCCCCGGTCGGGTCGGGAGTCGCGATCACGACCTCGTGCACGGGTCCGACCCTGAAGTCCAGGGCCATCAGCCACATCGTGTAGGCGGAGGGCATCCTTTGGATCGTGCCGGCGAAGGCCGCTTCGTGCCGGGCCGCCCGCTCTTCCAGATCCGTACCTCCGGTCAAGCGCGAGAGGCGTAACTCGTTGTACCACGCGACCGCGTTCGCGGATGGCGTGGCGCCGTCGTACGCCTCCTTTTGCCGAACCGGGAGATCGGAGACATCCGCGGCGGCGGTGAAGAACCCGGCCCCCTCGTCGTCCCAGAAGCGCCCCACCATCTCTTCGTGCAGGCGGAGCGACTCGGCGAGGTGCCGTGGCTCGAACGTCGTCTGGTACAGCTCGATCAGCCCCCAGACGAGGAACGCGTAGTCGGCCGCCGTCGCCTGGAGAGCCGCCTCTCCTTCTCGATACCGGTGTAGCAACCTCCCCTGTTCGTCGCGTAGTGTGTCGAGCAGGAAGCCGGCCGCACGCTCCGCGGCCCGCGTGTACTCCACGGCGTCGAACGCGCGCCCCGCGATCGCCATGGCCGCGATCATGAGACCGTTCCAGTCGGTGAGGACCTTGTCATCCTTCAGCGGGTGGATGCGGGTCTCGCGAGCAGAGAAAAGCCTCGCGCGGATCCGCTCCAGCCGATCCCGCAGCGCGTCCTCCGCCGCGCCATCCGTCGTGCCAGCCGCGTCCGTCACCCCAATTCCGGCTCCACGGCCGACCTCGAGCCGCCCGGTGGATACGAGCTCGCGTGCGATCTCCACGAGCGGCTTCCGGAGGTGTGGGATGTTCTCGCCGGTGCGCTCCCCGGTCGCTTCATCAGCGAAGTTCCCCCGCTTCTCCAGGTTGTAGACGCGGCGGACGAGCTGCGCGTCCTCCTCGTCCAGGACCTTCTCGAGCTCGGTGACCGTCCACAGGTAGAATTTCCCCTCGCGTCCCTCGCTGTCCGCATCCTCGGCGGAGTAGAAGCCGCCCGACGGATCGGTCATGTCGCGCAGGACATATGCGAGGATCTCCTCCGCGACCTGGCGATATTCGGGTCGCTTCGTGACCAACCATGTCTCGGTGTACGCCATCGCGAGGAGCGCCTGGTCGTACAGCATCTTCTCGAAATGCGGGACGAGCCACCTCGCATCGGTCGAGTAGCGGTGGAAGCCGAACCCGACGTGGTCGAAGATCCCGCCCCGCCGCATGGTCTGGAGCGTCTTCTCGACCATTTCCAGGGCATGGGGCTCGCCGCTGCGGTCATGGTAGCGGAGCAGGAAGAGGAATTGGTGTGGGGTCGGGAACTTCGGAGCGCCTCCGAATCCGCCTTGCAACCTGTCGAAGCGCCCAGCCAGCTCCTCGTAGGTTCGGCGCAGCGTATCCTCTCCGAGCGGCGATTCTCCGGTCGTCGCTACCTGATCGGTCTCGAGCGGCAGCCCCGGGCGGGTCCCGGGACGCTCGGACTCCCGCACGGCGGCGAGTATCGAGTCCGCCGACTGGAGCACGTCGCCCCGGCGTCCCTTCCACAACTCCGTCAGACGCGGGAGGAGATCGATAATCCCGATCCGTCCTCCCCGGCTCTCCTTCGGGAAGTAGGTGCCCTTCCTGTCCGGCGTCATCACGATGGTCAGGGGCCACCCGCCATGGCCGGTGGTGAGCTGACACACCGTCATGTAGACACCGTCGATGTCCGGGCGCTCCTCACGATCCAGCTTGATGGACACGAAGTCATCGTTCAGGAGCGCGGCTACCTCGTCGTCCTCGAACGACTCGCGCTCCATCACGTGGCACCAGTGGCACGTGGAGTAGCCGATCGAGAGGAAGATCGGCTTGTCGTCGAGACGCGCCCTCTCGAACGCCTCCTCGCCCCACGGATACCAGTCCACCGGGTTGTGGGCGTGCTGGAGGAGGTAGGGGCTCTTCTCGCCAGCGAGGCGATTCGCGTGGGGCCGGGCGGCGTTCGACGGACCCCCTTCGTGGTCGGCACTCATGCTGAGATGTTAGGGGGGTGGCCGTATCTGGCCAACGGACGGCCCGAGGGGCCGGGGGATGAGGCCGGCCCGATGTCCGGGAGCGACGCCCGGGCGCGACGCCCGGGAGCGCGACGCCGAGTCGGCCGCGGCGTCCGGGAGCGCGACGCCGAGTCGGCCGCGACGTCCAGACGATTCCGGGTTGGGAACCCCTAGCCGGAAACGACCCGGCCCGCGTTGACTCGGCTGACCTCGTTCCCGGTCCCGAGCCGCCCGTCGGCCCCTTTACCCCAGCAAAAGGCGGAACCGTCCTGCAGCACGCCGCAGGTGTGCTCCGCTCCCGCCACTATGGCCACGAAGCCGGTCTGGCCGGTCACGATCGCGGGCTCGAGGCGACCCAACTCGTTCCCCGTGCCGAGGCGTCCGTCGGTGCCGACCCCCCAGCAATACGCGTCGCCACCCGTCGTCACCGCACAGGTGTGGGCGTCGCCCACGCTGACGTGATCGAACGTGAGGCCGCCGGGCACGATGGCCGGCTCGTTTCGATCCAGCGTGTTCCCGGTCCCGAGACGGCCGTCCGCTCCGCTCCCCCAGCAGTAGACATCCCCGGTGTCCGTCACCCCACACGTGTGCAGCGTCCCCGCGCTGACCTGTGTGAACGTCAGGCCGCCCGAGACCGCGGTCGGCTCGAGCTGATCGATGGGGTTGCCCGTTCCCAGACGGCCGCCGTCCCCTTCCCCCCAACAATAAACGAGTCCGGCATCGGTCACGGCGCACGTGTGCGCGCTCCCCGCGCTCACCTGATCGAAGCTGAAGCCACCGAGGACTTGAGCGGGGTTCACCCGGCTCTGTTCGTTGCCGGTCCCGAGACGGCCGCTCGACGCGCTACCCCAGCAGAAGGTCTCGCCGGAAGTGGCGATCCCGCACGTATGCCGTTCGCCGGCGCTCACCCACTGGAACCGCAGGGTCTCGGACACGAGGGAGGGCGTGAGCCAATCCTGTGTGAGGCCGTTCCCGAGCCGGCCATCATCGCCCTCGCCCCAGCAGAACGTCTCGCCGCCCGTCGCGACGGCGCAGGTGTGGAGGGCTCCGGCGCTCAGCAGCGCGAGCGTGTTCCCTCCCGCGACTTGCGTGGGGATGTTGCGATCCTCGACGAGTCCCGTGCCGAGCTGGCCCGCCCCGCCATCACCCCAACAGAAGTTGCCCCGATCGCTGATTCCGCAGGTGTGCGCCCTTCCCGCGGTCACCGCCGAGAACGCGGCCGGTTGGCCGCCGGGCCCCGGCTGGAGCGGGGGAATCGCATCCTCGCTACAGGCTGAGAGTACGACCGAAACGGCAAGGATTGCACACCACCTGGAAAGATGGTGCACAAAGCGGGCTCGTACGGACCGATGACCGCGCATGATCAGTCTCGCTGTTCTCGCAGGCGGTGTGGCCGAAGGGCGGGACCCTCTTCGCACAACCCGTCTTGCGCCAATAAACGGAATCCGGGCACTGAAAGGCAAGTGACGTGCCGGTAGACGTGCAGGTGGGGATGTACCGGGGAGAGTTGGCCCCCCAGGATTCGAACCTGGATTACCGGCTCCAAAGGCCGGGGTCTTGCCCTTAGACGAGGGGCCAGCGCGGGGAAGATGGGTGGACTCGTGTAGGCCGTCAAACCTCGCCGGCGGTGGTCCTCGCTCGCGCCGGCGCGGGCTCGCGCCTGTACCGCCGACGACCTAGACAGGAAGCTGGATCTCCAGCATGAGCCAGCCGGTATCCTTTTTGAACCCGCTCCGCCGCATCCGATCGGCCGCCATGTCCCTGGCAGCCGGGTCATGGAACACGCCGAACAGAGCCGAGCCCGATCCCGTCACCTGCGCCACGATGGCGCCGGACTCCCGGAGCGCCTGGTGGCAAGCTTCCAGCTCGGGATGACGCGCGAAAAGGGGTCCTTCGAAGTCGTTGTGCGCCAGACGCGCGAGCGTCTCCCACTCCGCGAGCCGTCTCGTCCCCGGCAGCACACCGGCATCGCCGCCCCCCTCGCCCTCACCCGTGGAACCGGGGGCGCTCTCGTGCCGCCGGGCGGCGCTGAGCCACGCGTACGCGTCCGCGGTCGAGATCCGGAGCCCGGGGACCAGAACGAGCCCGGCGCGCGATGGTGGCGGCCGGAGCGGGAGCAGTCGACGACCGCGCTCCCACCCCAGCGCCATCGGAACACCCAGCAACGCGAACGGGACGTCGCTCCCGAGTCGTCCCCCCAGGCGCAGGAGCTCCGCCTCGCTCAACGGCCGTCGAGCCCGCTGGTTGAGCAACCAGAGCACCGCGGCCGCATCGGCGCTGCCTCCACCCAGCCCCGTGCCGGCGGGGATCCTCTTGTGCAGGCGGATCATCACGGCACCCTGTTCTCCGACGGCCCGCTGGTAGGCTTCCGCCGCCCGCCAGCACAGGTTTTCGGGCCCGTCGGGGATACCCGGGGCGGCCTCCCCCTCGAGCGCGAGCGCGATCCCATGGTCGGCATCGGAGATCTCGACCGTATCGTGGAGATCCAGGCGCACGAACAAGGTCTCGAGCGTGTGGTACCCGCCCTCGCCGCGTGAGAACACACGAAGCCGAAGGTTCACCTTGGCGTGTGCGGGGTGGGTCATGCGCCGGCGGCGGCCTCGTCCCCCTCGTCCACCGCCTCGTCCACTCCCCCCTCGACCGCGGCCTCCACGAACTCCTCACTGTGACCCAGCTCATCGCGGGTGATCCCGAGTCGGTGCATGTACCACAGACCCAGCAGCGTGACCGGGATGAACGTGAGGATGTGGTAGCCCGCAGCAAAGCTGATGGTCTGTGCGGGTGCGATGCTGTAGATCGACAGCGCGACGCGCGCCGCTGCCTCGAACGGTCCGAAAAAGCCCGGGCTGGAAGGGATCGAGACCGCGAACCCGATGAGCGATTGCAGGAGAAGCGCCCCCTCGACTCCCGGCCCACGGATCCCGAAGGCCAGGAAGCCGAGATAGAACGACATCCCGTTCCACAACCACACCAAGAACGACCAGGCGATCGCCTGCGCGAAGACGTGCGCGTGGCGGAGCGCCCCGAGACCGGCGATAAACGACGCCAGCATCCCCGTAATCCGGTCGGCCCCGCGCTGCGGCATGAGCCGGTGCGACCAGCGCTCGCCGAGTCGGAGAAAGCGATTCGGGAAGCGGACGAGGATCCCGAGGACGAGGAATCCGGCGGCGATGATCACGACGGCAGTGATGAAGATCTGACGCAGGCTCACGGGTCCCGCGTTCTCGCCGCCGCCAGGGAGGAGCAGCGCCGGGAGCAGGAAGGTGACGAGCACCAGGGCATCCAGCAGACGCTCGACCACGAGCGAGGCGAAGGCGGCACTCATCCCCAACGGCTCGATGCGGGAGAGCGAGTACGCGCGCGCGAACTCTCCCAGTCGCGCCGGCAGGAGGTTGTTCGCCATGAACCCGATGCAGACCGCGGCGAAACGCGAGTGGAGCGCGAGCCCCGGGGCCGTCGGCCTGAGAAGCACCTGCCATCGAAACGCGCGCAACACGAACGTCCCCGTTGCCGCCGCGGTCATGGCGAGGAGGAACCACGGGTTCGCGCGCCGGATGTGCTCCCAGAGCTCGGCGGGGGACACATCGCGGAGCGCCCACCACAGAAGGAGGGCGGACAGGGCGAGGCCCACGAGGATGGTGATGCGCCGGGAGTTCAGCTCGAAACTCCGACCGTGGAGCGAGCCCGCAGCATCAGCTCCTTCATCTCGCGTACGGCCCTCTCGACCCCGACGAAAACCGAGCGGCTGATGATCGAATGGCCGATGTTCAGCTCCTCGCACTCGGGCAGGCCGGCGACGGGGTGGACGTTCTCGTACGTGAGACCGTGACCCGCGTGCACCGCGAGACCTGCCACCCGCGCGTGGCGCGCGGCTCCGGCGAGCCGCTCCAATTCAGCCGCCGCACCGCTCGTGGTGGTCGAGTTCGCGTACTCGCCCGTGTGGAGCTCGATCGCATCGGCTCCCAGCTCGGCAGATCGGTCGATCGCTTCAAGGTCGGGATCGATGAACAACGACACTCGAATCCCGGCTTCGCTCAGTCGCGGGATCGTGCCGCGTAGACGGTCCTGTGATCCGGCGACATCCAGCCCACCTTCGGTCGTGACCTCCTCCCGATTCTCGGGGACGAGCGTCACCTCGTAGGGACTCCATTCCTCGGCCAGCGCGACAACCGGATCCACGGCGGCGACCTCGAGGTTGACGAACGTCCGCAGGGTCTGGAGCAAGAGGAGCACATCGCGATCCTGAATGTGCCGCCGATCGTCACGGAGGTGGACCGTGATGCCATCGGCGCCGCCAAGCTCCGCCAGCACGGCCGCGCGCACGGGGTCGGGCTCATCCGTGCGCCTCGCCTGCCGGACGGTCGCGACGTGGTCCAGGTTCACGCAGAGCCGGATTCCGGCCGTCTCCGCAAAAGCCTCACTCGTCATCCACGGCACTCCCCTCTTCCGGGGACGACTCCCCCTCTTCACCCGTTCCCAATAGCTCGCGCATCGGAGCCCGCACGTCATCGGGTAGCTGCCCTTCGAGCAATCGCAGCAGCTCGGCGCCGAGAAGACGATACAGGCTCCGAGCACGGGGGTCGAGGGCTTCGAGGTGGCGTTCGACCGTTCCTACATCCCCACGCGCCACCGGCCCGGTCGCTCCGCGGGCGAGTCCCGACTCGGCGAGGTTCTCGAGCGCCGATCGGGCGAGAGGCAGGAGGTGCCGGAGACCGGGCTCGACTTCGTATCCGCCCGACCCACTGCCCGCAGCCGCAGGGCTCCCATCCGCCGGGTAGCCATCCGCCAGGTAGCCATCCGCCAGGCTTCTCTCGAGGTGGGCGCACGCGACGGCCAGACAGGCGACCAGGTAGTTGGAACCGTACACGGCGGCGACGTGATAGAGAGATTTCGCGCTCGGCTCGACCAGGATCGATTCCGCCCCCAGATCCTGTGTGAGGGCCTGAGCCCAGGCGGTCGCGTCCGGGTCCCCCTCGATGCCGAACGTGACGAGGCGGAACGCACCACGTCTGGGGCGAGAAATGGCGATGATGGGGTGCCAACTGGCGATCGAGGCGCCCGAGTCGCGCAACGACGCCAACGCTTCGCCTGTGTGGAGTCCACTCGTATGCACCGCGTGCCGAACGGCCGCCGGACCGTGCGGTCGCAACGCCTCACCCCATGCGGCGGCAACCGGACCGAGGTCATCATCGGACACGCAGAATATGAGACTCCCGTCCAGCGCCTCTTCGGGGAGCGGTGGCTCCGGGATGAGCCCGTCACGCGGCACCGAGCGGTACGCGATGCCGGTCCGGGCGCCCAAAAGCGACGGGGTCTCGCGGGCTCGACCGACGACGGTGACGCGCTCGAAGCGGAGCGGAGTCGCGAGGTCCAGGGCCAGCGAGAGCCCTACCCGTCCGGCTCCGATGATTGTCAACTGCCCGCTCATATTCGTTTCCTGTGGAGCGCGGTCGTCCGGACCCGGCAGGCCGCTGAAGAACTCCAGCGGCCTGCTAGCGGCTCCGGATGCGATCACGCCGCGTCGGCTCGGCTGACTTCGATGCCGTCCTGCGCCCTCCAGCGCCCGACCGTGGCCTCGGGGACCCGGGCGGTGAGGACAATACGTCCTTCGGCCATCTCCCGTTGCAGCACCTCGCCCTCCTGGTACGCTTCCGCGAGGGTTCTTCCATCCGCGGCGGGAAAGCTGATTCGAACCGTGGCCAGACGCGACCGGATGATCGAGCGGAGGCTGGCACGCAACGACTCCAGCCCGTCCTCCTCCATGACCGAGCTGTAGACGTGCGGCCCCAGAAACGCCTCACTGCGGCGTCGCAGGTCCACCTCTTCCGCGTGCGTCATCCGGTCGAGCTTGTTGAGGACGAGCAGGGTGGGTCGGCCGCCGGCACCCGCCTCGGTCAGCACCTCCTGCACTGCCTCCATCTGCTCTTCCCAGCTGGGCGAAGATACGTCGATGATGTGGAGGAGCAGATCCGCCTCGGTGACTTCCTCGAGGGTGGCGCGAAAGGAGGCGACGAGGTGGTGGGGCAGCTTACGAATGAACCCCACCGTATCGGTGAGAAGCGCCTCCATGCCCTCTCCCAAGTCGCAAACCCGGGTGGCGGAATCCAGCGTGGCGAACAGGCGGTCCTCCACGAAAACCTCGCTCCCGGAAAGCTCCCGCAGGATCGACGACTTTCCGGCGTTGGTGTAGCCCACCAGGGCGACCGTGAACGCGTCTCGACGCGCTTTCCGCTGGGTGTCGCGGGCACGCGAGATCTGCACCAGGTCGCGGGTAAGGCGTGCGATGCGACGGTCGATCAACCGGCGGTCCGTCTCGATCTGCTGCTCACCCGGGCCGCGCGCGCCGATACCGCCTTCCATGCGCGACAGGTGGGTCCACATCCGCTTGAGGCGCGTGCGGAGATACCTGAGCTGCGCGAGCTCGACCTGGTGTTTCGCCTCCGCCGTACGTGCTCGGAGCGCGAAGATGTCCAGGATCAGCTCGGTGCGATCCATGGCGCGGGTCCCGAGACGTGATTCGAGGTTGGAGCCCTGGGCGGGAGAGAGGTCTTCGTCGAATATGGCGAGGGTCGCGTCTTCGGCACTGAGCACCTCGCGCAGACGGTCGATCTTCCCGCGCCCGATGTAGGTCCCGGCATGGGGCGCAGCCAATCGCTGTACCACGACGGCCGCCACTTCGGCGCCGGCCGTCTCGGCCAGGCGGGCGAGCTCTGCAAGGTGCTCATCGACCACCGCCTGCGGCATGTCGAGCGGTGGTGCCGCGACCAGCACGGCGCGCTCCGGGCGTCCCGGAGACGAGGTCAGGCTCTCCTGAGCGGGCATGGAACGGTTACGCCGTCCGGATGATCTGTCCCTCATTCAGCCTCTCGCTCCCCCCGTTTCGCCGCCACTTCGTCCATGTGTTCGCGCGCCCTTTTCTCCCAGCCGCGCCCCGTGGGTGTGTAGAGACGGCGACCGGCCAGCGTGTCGGGCAGGTACGTTTGCGGAGCGACCCCCGACTCATAGGCATGATCGTACCGGTAATCCTGTCCGTAGCCCAAATCACGCATGAGTTGTGTCGGCGCGTTTCGCAGGTGGAGCGGCACCGGCTCGGCCGGCGTCTCGCGGGCGGCCCGACCCGCCGCGCCGAACGCCTCGTACACGGCATTCGACTTGGGAGCCAACGCCAGGTACGTGGCTGCCTGCGCGAGCGCGAGGTCGCCTTCGGGGGACCCCAGGAAGTGGTAGGCGTCGCGAGCGGCTACGCATATCGACAACGCCGTCGGGTCCGCGAGCCCGATATCCTCGATCGCCATCCGCACCAGGCGACGAGCCAGGTACATGGGATCCTCGCCCGCCTCCAGCATGCGAGATAGCCAGTAGAGGGCTCCGTCGGGGTCCGATCCGCGCACCGCCTTGTGAAGCGCCGAGATGAGGTTGTAGTGCTCCTCGCCGGACTTGTCGTAACGGGCGTACCGCTTCTGGAGGGCGGCCTCCACGTGTGACACTTCGACCTCGGTCTCGCCCGCCAGCTCGACCGCGGTTTCGAGCGCGTTCAGGGCTCGGCGGGCGTCGCCGTCCGCCTCATGCGCGATTCGATGCAGCGCCTCCCGGGAGATGGAGGCCAGGCGGGCGCCCAACCCACGGGCCTCGTCTGCCAGCGCCCGGCGGCAAATCTCTTCGAGCTCTCCCGCGCTGAGCGGTGCGAGTACGAGCACGCGGGTGCGACTCAGCAGCGGTCCGACGACTTCGAAGCTGGGATTCTCCGTCGTCGCCCCGATCAGCGTGACGGTGCCGCGCTCGACGTGCGGGAGCAGCGCGTCCTGCTGCGCGCGGTTGAAGCGGTGGATCTCGTCCACGAACAGCACGGTGCCGCGTCCGCTGGCCTTGCGTCGCTCGCGCGCCTCGGCGATCACCTGACGCACCCGTGGGATTCCCTCCGTCACGGCGCTGAACGGAACGAAGGTGGCATGGGCGCGTGCCGCCAGGAGGCCGGCCAGGGTCGTCTTCCCGCTGCCCGGAGGCCCCCACATGATGAGGCTCGGAACCCGGCCGGATTCGATCAGTTCGCGGAGTGGGCGGCCGGCGCCCACGAGCTCCTCCTGACCCACGAACTCCTCGAGCGACCGCGGGCGCATACGGGCGGCGAGCGGCGCCGACCGATCGAACGACGCCGATACGTCCGGTGACGGATCGTCACCCGGCCTTTGCCCGGCGTCTGCCGTGCGGCTCACGGTCTCCTCGGGAAACAGGCTCGGCTCGTCAGACATCGTCACCGTGCTCGTCAAACATCCTCACCGTGCTCCGGCGATGCCCCTGAAGAGTCCCGTCCGATCAGGCCTCCGGGCTCGATCAGCGCCCGAGCGCGCCGCGCGAGCTCGACCGGTTCGTTGAGATCCGGGTCCTCCAGCACCTGGGCATGCAACTCCTCCAACAGCAGGCCGATCAACGGACCCCCGGGCACACCGAGCGCGAGGAGCTCGTCACCTCCGATCGCGAGATCCGCGAGAGTCAGAGGTGGGGCGCTCAACATCTCGTCGTGCACGCGGCGCCAGGCCGCGATCAGGTAGGCCTGCATCTGGGGCTCTGCGCTCGCCCGCGCATCCGCCAGGTGGAGCCGGAAGAGGTCCGGGACGGAGCCGTGACCGACCTCTGCCAACCAGTGACGGAGTTGGGCTGCCGAGTCCATGGGACCGATGAACGGCTGGTAGTGACGGAGAAGGTGAAGAACTCGCCGGGCGTCGGCGTTCGAGAATTTCAACCGCTCCAGGAGAGGCCTCGCCCGCTCCGTTCGCGCCTCTCCATCCTCCCCGAGCGGGAGAACCCAGCGCGCGCAGCGAAGAAGAGACCGGTGCCGCGGAATCGCGTCCACCGCCTCCAAGGTCCGACGCCAGGCTTCCGGATCCTCCGCCACCGCCTCCAGCTCGGGGTACCACGCCTGAAGCGCACCCACCTCCCGGTACAAACCCAACGCGCGCGAGGGGGTCCGATCGCGGAGCACTTTGAGCAACTCCTCCCGGACACGCTCGGCGGACAACCGGCCGAGCCCGCTCACGGCCTGTTCGAGCGCCGCACGGGTTGGCGGGTCGATCTCGAAGGATAGCCGTCCCGCGAATCGCAAACCGCGGAGTACGCGCAGGTAATCCTCTGCGAAGCGAGCCGCCGGATCGCCCACCGCCCGAAGTACACGCCGTTCGAGGTCGGCCTGACCGGCGAATGGATCGCGCCACTCGTCCGTCGCCGACCGCCAGGCGATCGCGTTCACGGTAAAGTCGCGGCGGGCGAGGTCCTCGTCGATCGTGTCCGCGAAGGCGACGACCGCGTGGCGACCGTCGGTCTCCACGTCGAGGCGGAATGTGGTCACCTCGTACATCGTGCCGTCACGCGCGAGAACGCCCACGGTCCCATGCTCGATACCGATCGGCACGGTGCGTCGGAAGATGCGACACACGTCGTCGGGCCGGGCGTTCGTGGCCACGTCCCAATCCTGGTCCCGCACGGGGGACGGGTCGCCTGCGGCAGCGCGCACGGCAGCCCGGATGGCGCCACCCACGGCCCACGCTTCGAAGCCGTGCGACTCCAGCGTCTCGGCCACCCACGTGAAGTTCGCCGGTGGGGCGAGGGGGGGTCGATCGCGTCCGTCAGTCATCCGCCGACCAGGCGGCTGATCTCACACACGAACCTGGACGTCCCAAGCGCCATGGGCGGGTCTCTCAGCCGCAGAGGACGCTGCCACCGTTCACGTTCACCACCTCGCCGGTTACGTGCCGGGCGAGATCGCTCAGGAGGAAGCAGATCGGCCCCGCGACATCTTCGGCGGTGGCCACCCGGCGGAGCGGGATCTCGGAGATGACACGCTCCGACGCCGACGTTCGCAGAACCGAGGCGCTCATGTCCGTGTCCACCCACCCCGGGGCCACCGAGTTGACGGTGATTCCCTTCGGTCCGAGCTCCGTCGCGATCGACTTGCAGAAAGAGATGATCGCACCTTTCGTCGCCGCGTAATGGCTGTGCTCGGGCTCTCCCCGTTGGCCTGCGGTCGAGGAGATGAGGACGACCCTCCCCCCCTCGCTCATGCGCGTCACGGCCGCTCGGGTCGTCAGGTAGATCGAGGTGAGATTCACGTCGATCATCTCGTGCCACTGGCTCGGGCCGAGCTCGGAGAGCGGGCTGGCCGCAGCGTTCCATACACCGGCGTTCCCGACAAAGCCATCCAGTCCGCCGAACTCCGCATCCACTCGCTCGAACAGACGCTCCACATCTGATTCCCGGCTCAGATCGCCAGCCTCGCTCCACAACTTGACCTCGACCCCATCGGGGGCCGCGTCGCGCGCGGCTGCACGAGCCTCCTCGATCGCCCGCTCGGCCTCCTCGTGCGCGCTGTGGTACGCGAGTCCCACCGATGCCCCCGTCTCGGCGAGGCACACGACCGCGGCGCGGCCGATCCCGCGTGACCCGCCGGTGACGAGTACGCGGCGGCCGGCCAGACCCGGGAGCCTGAGGCGCGCTATTCGGCCGGACATTCGATCGCGGCGATGCGAGCCCCGAGAGCACCCCGGGGACCGACTCGCTCGGCCAGGCGCTCGGCGAGCTCGGCGCTGCCGCCCGCAGCGGGATCGGCCGCCGCTTCGAACGCATAGGTGAGGAGCGCATCCGCCGCGAGCAACCTGAGGGCCGCCCGGCGGTCCTGCTCGGCGGCCCCGAGCACCGAGTCCAGCTCTTCGAGGGCGACGTGCGCGAGGCCCTCCGCCGGCGTCGCAGCCGAGCCCGGCTCCAGGCGCTCGAGCGCGGTCCGCATCGCGGCGGCCAGCTCCGCCGGAACACCGTCGAGACGCCGTTCCAGCCAGGCCCAGGGGTCCATGGTCATGGGACTCGTCATCATGGAGTCCACGCTCATGTCGAAAGCCCGGGGACCCGCTCGAGGGCCCATTGGCGGGCCTCTTCGATCGCTTCTGCGACGCGGGCGGAATCGCCCACCCCTCCCTGGGCGAAATGCGGCCGTCCGCCGCCACCCGACCCGGTCGCGGCGCTCGACACGCGCACGAGGTCGCCTGCCTTGAGCCCGCCCCGGATCAAGTCGTCCGTGACGACCGACACGAACGCTTCCCGCTCCTCATCGGGCACAACCACGTGGATCAGCGCGGCCCCGGAGTCCAACCGTGACCGGATCAAGTCACCCAGCTCGCCGAGGTCGGCGCCGGCGGGAAGCTCCACCCGCCCGGAGACGAACCGGCTCCCATCCTGTCCCACGCCCCCGAGCAGCTCCTGCACGACATCCGCCGCAGCCTCGCCCCGTTGCGAGTAGGCCGCGCGCTCCAGCTGGTCCCGCTCCTCCAGCAGCCGGTCGACCCGGTGCGAGAGCTCGTGCTCGGGGACTCTGAGGCGCGCCGCGAGTTCCGAGACCAGGCGGCCGCGATCCACGACCCAACGGTAGGCCTCGCGTCCGGTGATGGCCTCGACTCGACGGATTCCGGCCGCCACTCCCGTCTCCGAGACCAGCTTGAACAGACCGATCTGTCCGGTGGTTCGGACGTGCGTCCCTCCGCAAAGCTCGAGGCTCACGTCGGGAACGACGATCGTGCGAACGATGTCCCCGTACTTCTCGCCGAAGAGCGCCATGGCCCCGGCCTCGATCGCGTCGGTATAGGGGCGCTCTTCGGCGCTGACGAGGGAGTTGGCGAGAATCGACTCGTTCACGCACAGTTCGACCGCGTCGCGCTCCTCATCGGTCAGGGGGCCGCGGTGGCTGAAGTCGAAACGCAGGCGGTCGGGGGCGACCAACGAGCCGGCCTGGTGAACGTGCTCACCCAGGATCGAGCGCAGGGCGGCGTGAAGGAGGTGGGTCGCCGTGTGGTTTCGCTCGGTCTCTCGGCGCAGCGATCGGTCCACCTCGGCTTCGACCGGGCCCGGCTCCTCGGGTACCGTGCCTTCCGTGACTGGTCCCGCCACGATGGTCTGGCCGGCTTCGTTCTTGAACACCCGTTCGATCCGGACGGCCCAGCCGCCGGCTCGGACCCAGCCCGTGTCGCTCACCTGTCCGCCGCTCTCCGCATAGAACGGATTGTGCTTCAGGATGAAGGCGTGCTCGCCGTCGACCGGTGTGTGAGCCAGGACCGCGGTCGTCGTGCCCAGCTCCACGTACCCGACGAACTCGTGCCCGTCGTCGGACGCTCGCAGGGTGGCCGCCAACTTCTCGTCCGCTTCGGCATGGGCGGAGTCCGACGAGCCCACGGCCTTGCGTGATCGGACCCGCTGCTCCTCGAGCGCCGTCTCGAAGCCCTCGACATCCACGTCGTATCCACGCTCCACAGCCATGAGCTGGGTGAGGTCGAGGGGCACCCCGTAGGTATCGGAGAGCTTGAACGCCTCTCGACCGGAGATCGTCCCCGAGCCGCCTTCGGGGGCGAGCCGATCGAAACGGGCCATCGCCTCGTCGATCGTCGACAGGAAGCGCTCCTCCTCCGCTTGCGTCGTGCTGATCAGGTGCTCGCGCCGTGCATCCAATTCCGGATAGGTACCAGTCATCTCGTCGACGACCGTGTCGACCAGCGCGTGGAGCATCGGATCCCGGTGCCCGAGCAGCCAGTAGTGCCGAACCGCACGGCGCAGGATCCGCCGCAACACGTAGCCGCGCTTCTCGTTCGACGGGAAGACGCCGTCGGCGAGCAAGAAGGCGACCGCCCGGGCGTGGTCGGCGAGAACGCGGAACGGCAGACCATCGTCCCAGCGCTCGGGCTCGAACGGGTACTCCACCCCGAGCAGCCCCTCCGCCTGTTCGATCAGGGGGAGGAAGAGATCGGTGTGGAAGTTGGTGCGCTTACCTTGCAGGACCGCGGCGATGCGCTCGAGTCCGGCCCCCGTATCGATGGAGGGAGCCGGCAGCGGTGTGTCGATTCCATCATCGGACCGGTCGAACTGCATGAAGACCAGATTCCAGATCTCCATGAACTGATCGGCGTCACCGGCCGCGACGAGCTCTTCATCGGTCAGCGCCCCACCGGGGTCGGGCCGGATATCGTAGTGCACCTCCGAGCACGGGCCGCAGGGGCCCGTATCCCCCATCTGCCAGAAGTTGTCCTTGTCCCCGAGCCGCTTGACCCGATCGGGCGGGATGGGCGTCAGCTCCGTCCACAGACGGTGGGCCTCGTCGTCGGAGTGGTGGACGGTGGCCCAGACTCGGTCCGGCTCGAGACCGAGCTCTTCGGTAATGAACTCCCAGGCGAACGAGATCGCTTCGGCCTTGAAGTAGTCGCCGAACGAGAAGTTCCCCAGCATCTCGAAGAACGTGTGGTGCCGGGCCGTGCTCCCGACCTCCTCGAGGTCGTTGTGCTTGCCGGAGACACGCAGGCACTTCTGGGCGGTCACCGCGCGCGGGCCCGGGCTTTCCTGCTCCCCCAGGAAAATGCGCTTGAACTGGACCATTCCCGCGTTGGCGAACATGAGCGTGGGGTCGTCGGCGGGTACGAGCGGGCCACTCGGCAGATGCAAGTGTCCGTTGCGCTCGAAGTATTTGATGAAACGGGATCTGATCTCGTCGGTTCTCATCACTCTATATCGTCCGGGAGGTCACCCCAGATGTCGCGCGACACCTCATCCAAACACTCACGGATCGCTCCCGAGGCGAATCCCCGGCGACTCAGATACGCGAACAAGCGCCTGCGGCCGGCTCGTGGATCCATGCCACCGAGCGTCCTTGACCCCTTTCGGGCCGCGCGCTCCAGCAGCTCGCGCTCGTTCACCCGTTCGTCGCGCAACGCCTCCTCGATGCCCGCTTCGGCGTCGGGGCGAGCGACCCCCTTCGCACCCAGCTCGGAGACCATCATCCTGATGGAGCGGGGACGCAGCCGAATACGGTCGCGCGCATACGCCGCCGCGAAGCTCCGGTCGTCCAGGTATCCCAGGGTCTCGCACCGCTCGAGCGCGGCCCCCACCGCCGGGTCCTCATACCCCTTCTTGCGCAGGTTTCGCCGCACCTCCCAGCGGCTGCGGGGCCGAATCGAAAGGTAATGCAGGGCTTGGCGCATCGCCTCCTGCCGGTGCGCCTCGTCCTCGAGCGCCTCCAACTCGGCCGGGGCGATCTCATCGCCGATACGCAGCCCGATCGAGTCGACGGCGTCGCCCGGTAACCGACATGCGAAAGCGCCATCCAGCTGGACATCGACCCAGCCTGGACGGCGCTTTGAAGATGGAAGGGCAGTGACGCGTGGCAAGGAGCCTAGGAGGCTGCGGCCGCTCGACGTCAGGTCGAGACGGTCTTCTCGTCCGGCGCTCGCTTCCCGTTCGTGGGAGCCTCGGCGGACTCACCCTCCGTCTCGGTCGCTTCTTTCTCCGGCGTGGAAAGCGGCATCCCGAGCGATTCGCGGATGTGCGCCTCGATCTCCTCGGCGATATCGGGACTCTCCTTCAGGAAGGCCTTCGCGTTCTCGCGACCCTGGCCGAGGCGCAAGTCGTCACCGTACGAATACCAGGCACCCGCCCGGTTGACGACGCCGATGTCCTCGCCCATGTCGACCAGCAGGCCTTCGCGGCTCACCCCCTGATTGAACATGATGTCGAACTCGGCCTGCCGGAACGGCGGAGCACACTTGTTCTTGACCACCTTCACCCGTGTGCGGCTGCCGACTTGCTCCTGTCCTTCCTTGATGGAGGCGATCCGCCGGATATCCAGGCGGAGCGAGGCGTAGAACTTGAGCGCACGGCCACCGCTCGTCGTCTCGGGGTTCCCGAACATGACCCCGATCTTCTCGCGGATCTGGTTCGTGAAGACCACGGCGGTGTTGGAGCGTCCGATCGCTCCCGTCAGCTTCCGCAGGGCCTGCGACATGAGCCGCGCCTGCAGCCCGACGTGTGCATCGCCCATCTCGCCCTCGATCTCGGCGCGCGGCACCAGCGCGGCGACCGAGTCAATGACGATCACGTCCAGCGCACCGGAGCGGACGAGCACCTCGGCGATCTCCAACGCCTGCTCCCCAGTGTCCGGCTGCGAGACGAGCAGGTTCTCGATGTCGACCCCCAGACGCTGTCCGTAGGCGACGTCGAGCGCGTGCTCGGCGTCGATGAACGCCGCCACGCCTCCGTCCTTCTGCGCGTTCGCGATCACATGCAGGGTGAGGGTGGTCTTCCCGGAGGACTCGGGTCCGAAGATCTCCGTCACGCGGCCGCGCGGGATTCCACCGATGCCCGTCGCGTGATCGAGGTTCAGGGCGCCCGTCGAGATGGCCGGGGTGTGCATGGGAACCTCATCGGAACCCAACCGCATGATCGCTCCCTTCCCGTGCGCTCGCTCGATCTGATTGATGGCGACCGAGAGTGCTTTTCCTCGTTCATCTTTCGACTCCGACCCCATGGATCGCCCTCCAGATCAAGGTGATTCGGCTCTCGGACCGGTCATGCTCCAGGCAGCGTCGCACGATAGCACGCCGATCGGACTTTCGCAATTTCTTCGGGTGCGGCCGAATTCGTGCTGGCAGGTGCCGAATCCGCTTTGCAGGGGGCTCGCGGGCCGCTTTGCAAGCCGCGAGCGGGCCCCAGCGGATCGTCGGACATCTCCGGCGGGCCGCGTCCCGATACAAGCGTGGCCCGCGAAGTCAACTCGCTCTCAACGGAGAGCTCAGCGGAGCGCCGCCCCGCAATTGGGGCAGAAGGACTCGCCTCCCGAGAGATCGTTTCCGCAAACGGCGCAGGCGGAGCCGCCGGCTCCGGAGTCGTCTTCGGCTCCGGCACCCGTACCCTCATCCGGCGCGCCCACCCGCGCTTCATCTCGAGCGCGCACCGCCTCCAATTCCAGCCCGCGACGGAGCTGGGCGTACTCCTCCTCCGCGAGCTTGCCCGTCTGGAACTCGAACTCGAGCGCGCGTAACGCCTCGATCGTGCTTTCCTGTCGCGCACGCGCGGGACTCCCGGACACCGGCTCGGTCTTGCTGCTCACGACCGCCGCCGCGATGACCGCCACCGCGAGCATGAGCACGATCCCGCCAAACAGCAGGTAACCGATCATGCGAGGCTTCTCCTCCTTCTCTCCCCGGCGAGCTCGACGGCCCTCGCGACCGCGGCGGCGGGGTCGTCCGCGCGCTCCGTCACGAGATCATCCGGCAGGTTCGTCGCGAGACCGATCACCGGGACGCCGAACTTCCGGGCAAATGCCGCCTCGGTCGTCGTCCCCAATCCACCGGCGATCGCGATGATCGCCTCGGATGCGCGAACGACGAGAACGTTGCGGGCCTCTCCTAGACCTGTAGGCATCGGGATCGTTACTCCGGGGGCCGCCGCTTCCGCGCTCGTGCCCGGCAAGATCCCGATGACGAGGCCGCCGTCTTCCGTGGCGCCCGCCGCAGCCGCTCGCATCACCCCCCCCAGACCACCACATACCTCGACCGCCTCCGCGCGCGCGATGGCCGCTCCCACCCGGTGAGCGAGCTCCTCGGCCTCGGGCGTCGCGTCACCGGATCCGATGACCCCGATGCGAAGCGGTCTCATTCGACTCCTCAGCGCAAGAGTCCAGGCCCACCATGGGCCTCGCTCGTGGTTCGTTCGCTCACCGCTCGAGCAGAATCGTCACCGGCCCGGTGTTCACGAGCTCGACATCCATCATTCCGCCGAACTCGCCCTCCTCCACAGATCCCCCACCCTCGCGACACACCTCCACGAAGCGGTCGTACAGCCGGCGGGCATCCTCCGGCGACGCGGCTCCCGTGAACGACGGGCGGCGCCCCCGCGACGCGTCCCCGTACAACGTGAACTGCGACACGACGAGCAGGCCCCCACCGACATCCGACACCGACCGGTTCATCCGCCCCGCTTCGTCCGCGAACACTCGCAGCCCCCAGAGCTTCTCCGCCATCCAACGCAGCGTGCCCTCGTCATCTTGCGGTGCGAACGCCGCCAGGACCAGCAAGCCCCCGTCGATCTCACCCACGCGCTCCCCGTTCACCGTTACCTGTGCCCGGCTCACTCGCTGCGCTACGACCCGCATGTTCCCTCCCTCGAGCTCTCGAGCCTTCCCCCCTCCCGCCTCCCTGTCCCGTTCCCGACAAACCTCCGCGCGGGGAAAACCGCCCGACGCCTACGCATCCCTCAGACACCACGAATCATGGTCATCACAAACCCAATTTCACAGTTTTTCGACATCTTATCCACAAATCTTTCCACACCTTTTTTAAAAAAGTTACTTCGCACCGTGTCCTCGCTCCCCTACGTGAACGACATCGTACGATGGGATCCGAGGAAAGACCTGCGCGGGCGGGGGTGTTCCCCCGGCGAGGCCCACCACGGCTTGGGTCCGGGTCGCTGAGGGGTGCGGGAAAGGGGAAAGCATGGATGGCCCGCCGTGTTCCATACATGCATAAAAAAACTCAGCCCCTGCGCACCCTTGCGGGTGTCAGGGGCCGAGCTAGAAGGACTATGTTTTGCGGCTCCAGAGACTCTGTCCCGTTCGTTTGCGCGGCCTCACGGGACTCCACGGACCTGGTACCATCTCTGCCCGACCAGCTGTGCGAAGCCACCTGTTTTCCCAAAGGCTTGCGCCTTTTCGTCAGAGCCTAAGCCCTGCCCTTGCGACCTCACGTCGGACGGCCCGTAGCGCCGTCTACAACCTCGGCCTTTCGAATTGGCCGGTGCCTCCTTCCAAGGCACGCCGGGAATATAAAAGAAAAGTTTTTATCGTCAACCCCGCAGAAGGGGCAATAGTACTTTTTTAAAAAAGTCGCGAATGATCTCCTTGAGATTCGTGGGCTGTCATGATCCAAAGCCGAGGATTGAGCGAACGCTCGACGTGGGGCGGAGGCTAGGACCGGCGGAACAGGCGCTCCAGCTCGCCCGCAGGGTGCGCCCGGCCGTGACTCCCCACGCGCTCCATGATTCGGTTGAGCAAGGCAGTCTCCGGCAACGTCCGCCGCAGACCCTCCACGCACCCGACCACGACCAGCATTTCCTGCGCCCTGGACAACGCCACGTTGAGGAGACGTGGGAGGTCCGGGTTGCGGCGCTCGTCGAGGAACCAGCTCCGCCCCGGGGGAGCGTCGACCGTATCGATCACGACGAGGGCCTTCTCCCGCCCCTGGAAGCGGTGAATCGTGCTCACCTCGAGACCGCGCGGCGCGGACTTCCCCAACCGGCCGGTCGCCAGCTCTCGGATGGCCCGGGTCTGCTGTCGGTAGGGGGATACCACGGCCACGTCCTGGAGCCCCGCCCGTGCCGCCAGCTCGAGCAATCGCACGATCACTTCGGCGTGCACCGGGTTTCGCCGTGATCCTTCTACGCGCTCCACGCGCGGGTCGAGATCGCTCGTGTCGAGCAGCAGGAGCGGCTCCCCACCGGTCACTCCGCGCCTGAGCCCTGGAGCGTCCTCGAGCCGGCCGGCATAGAACAGCTCGCTCACCAGAGCCCGGATCGCGGGCGCCATCCGGTACTGGACCGTGAGCATCGCGCACAGCGCATCGCGGGGAGACGGTAGCGTGACCTCCCCCGCCGCCCCGGCCCGCACCACCTCCGTCTCCCGGAACACGTCCCGCCGAAGCCAGCGGTCGGCGGCCGACCCGTCACTCTGAACGATGGGTGGCAGCTGCTGAAAATCTCCCACGGCCACGGCGCGGCTCCTGGCGTGCGCGGCGGCGAGGGCCGCATACGGCAACGGCGCCGCGCTCGCCTCGTCCAGGATCACCGATTCGAATCGCAGGCTCCGGAGCTCTTCGCGTACCGCCAGACGCGCGAGCGTCGTGAGCACGACATCCGCTTCCTCGAGCGCCTGGATCGCCTGGTGGCCGATCTCCATCGCCAGCCGGCCCAGCGTGCGCGCGGCGGCCGGATCGTCCCCGCCCTGAGCCACGGCACGCAGCCTCGCGAGCCGAGCTCGGGCCCCGGGGGCCGGACCTTCTCCGACTCCGGCCGGCGTCCGGAGGCGGTACTGGGCCTCGAGCTCATCCAGCGCGCGCGCGACTCCGCCCGCTCCACCCTCTATGCGACGCTGAACCGCCGCCTCGAGCGAGAGCTCGGGGTCCGAGGCGCCACCGAACTCCGCCCCTACGCGGATCACCTTGTTGGCGGAGATCGACTGGGGGTCCAGGAGGGAGCGGATCCGCGAGGCCACTTCGTCGATGGCTCCATTCGTCGCGGCGACGCCCAGCACCCGGCCCTCAGAGGCCAGTTCCACCGCCGCCTGCGCGACCAGCTGTGTCTTGCCGGTGCCCGGCGGTCCCCACACGAGCTGCACTTCGCTCCCCAGGATGCGCTCGAGTGCCGCCACCTGAGGCTCGTTCAACGTCAGCCAGGCGGGCCGGTCCCCGGGTACCCGGCCCAGGGTCGGGGGTCGGCGCCCGAACAAGGCACGGATCGTCTCTGGAAAATAGGTCTCCGGTTGGTCCGCGATCCCGTCCAGTCGCAGGGAGAGCTCGCGCAGGAGCCACGTCGGGTCGAACTCCAGCTCGGACGCGCCCAGGCGCTCGCCGAGCCATTCGGTCGCGATGACATGGAGGGTGCCGAGCGCCCGGTCGAGCCGGCGCACCACCCCGAGCGTCTCACGCCCGTCGACCCGCACGCGGACCCGATCATCGGGCCGAATGTCCAGCCGTCCCCCCGGGAGCTGGAACGCGTATTCGAATCCCGCGCCGCCATCTCTGGTCAAGCGACCCCAGGGCGCCGGGATCGGGGCCTCGAGCCCCCGCCGGGCGAGATCGGCGCGCACCGCATCGATCTCTTCCTCGAGGGCCCGCTGGCAATCCGCGATCAGCAGCCACAAGTCCTCGGGCGGGTCGGCGGGCGAGGCACCCTCGGGGCCCATCCCGGTATCGGGTCGTGCGAGGTCTGGCATTCCGGCTCGGACGCTTACCTTTTCGGCATTCCCACATGAACGAGATCAGGACTCGAATGAATACCACACACCAGAGCCCCGACACCACACACCAGACCCCCGCCGACAGCGGGACCCGAGGCGAGCCGGACTGGACGTCGAGCGAGTTCCGCGGGGCACTCGAGCAAGTAGCGGATTGGGTGGCCCGTTATCGCGAGGACGTGGCATCTTTCCCGGTCGCCTCCCGGCTCGAGCCCGGAGACGTACGGAGACGACTCCCGGCTCATCCACCCGCCACCCCGGAGCCCATCGAGCGCATCCTGGCCGACCTGGACGAGATCATCGTGCCGGGTCTGACGCACTGGAATCATCCCGGATTCATGGCGTACTTCGCCAGCTCCGCGGCTGGCCCGAGCGTCCTGGCCGAGCTCGTCATCGCCGGTCTCGGGGTCAACGCCATGCTATGGCGGACCTCCCCCGCCGCCACCGAGCTCGAGATGGTCACGATCGACTGGCTACGCCAGGCGGTCGGACTGCCGGACGCGTACCGTGGCGTCATCATGGACACGGCGTCGGCGGCGAGCTTCACGGCGCTCCTCGCGGCCCGGGAGGTCTCGGGAGAGAGCGTTCGCGAGCACGGTCTGGCGGGTAACGCGGACCACCCGGCCCTCGGGGTCTACGTCTCCGATCAGGCGCACTCGTCGCTCGAGAAGGCGGCGATCGCCGCGGGTCTCGGACAGCGGAACGTACGGCGGATCGCGGTCGATGAGCGCTTTCGGATGGACGTCGGCGCGCTCGAGGGAGCGCTGGGACGAGACGCCGCGTCCGGGGTGCGTCCGGCGTTCGTGTGCGCCACCCTCGGCACGACGTCGACCGCCAGCGTCGACCCGGTGTCCGACATCGCGGACGCGGCACGACGCTTCGGCTGCTGGCTGCACGTGGACGCGGCCTACGCGGGGCCGGCTGCGATGCTCCCGGAGCTCCGACCCCGTTTCGAGGGCTGGGAGCGCGCCGACTCCATCGTCCTCAACCCACACAAGTGGATGGGGACGCCACTGGACTGCAGCGTGCTGCTCTTCCGCGACGGCGAGCCGTTTCGACGGTCGCTCGCGCTCACGCCCGCGTACCTCGAGTCCGAGCACCCGGGCGCCCCCAACCTGATGGATTACGGGCTCTCGCTGGGACGGCGCTTCCGAGCGCTGAAGCTATGGTTTCTGTTTCGCTGCCTCGGAACCGAGCGCCTGTCCGACACGTTGCGAAACCACGTGCGACTCGCGCACGAGTTCGCGGAGCGTCTTGGAGAAGACAGGCGGTTCGAGCTCGCCGCCCCCGTCTCGTTCAGCACGGTGTGCTTTCGCCCGAGCGCGGACGGTGAAAGCCGGACCGCCGAGGAGGCGGACGAGCTGGGCCGACGCGTGCTGGAGGCCGTGAACGCGGACGGGCGAGTGTTTCTCTCGCACACCGTCCTCGAGGGGCGTTATACTATACTCTGCGGCTGTCGGTCGGAAGCGTCCACACGCGAGAAGAGGACGTCGTCGCGGCCGTGAAGAGCGTGCGTGAGGCGTACGACCGCGAGGTGCGAGGGGACGAGGGGGCGGCGTGACCGGACGCGGCCCGAGAGTCGGACCGCGATGTGGGGAGACTGGGAGCCCGAGCCGGGCATACTGAGGAGCCGGAACGCCATGAGGAACGAAGCGAAGCACCATCTGACCCGAGCGCTCGCCGCGGCGCTGGTGGCGATCTCGGTCGCCGGCTGCGCTCAAGACGCCAACGGCTCGCAGGACCTGGTGGTGGTTCCCAGCGATGCCCAGGTAGCGAGGGATCGCGCGGACCAGGCGCGGGTCAAAGGGGCCGAGGATGCACCGATTCGCGTAGTCGAGATCTCCGACTTCCAGTGCCCCTTCTGCCGGCAGTTCTATGACGAGACGATGGGGGCTCTCGACAGTCTCTACATCCAGACCGGCAAGGTCCGCTACATCTGGATCTCGTACGCGAACCCCGGTCACCCCCGCGCATGGACCTCGATCGAGGCCGCGTTCTGCGCCGGGGCGGTCGGAAAGTTCTGGCCGATGCACGATGTGCTCTTCGAGCGACAGGAGGAATGGTCCGCCGGCGAGGAACCGTTCGAGACGTTCGTCGGGTATGCGGAGGAGATGGGGATCGACCCCGCGTCCTTCGGGGCGTGCATGCGGGACGACGTCCTGGCGCCCTTCCTGCTCGGGGACTACACGAACGTCATGCGGGCCGGGATCTCCAGCACGCCCTACTTCATCATCGCGGACAGCGTCGCGATCCGGGGCGCCGCTCCGATCGAGAGCTTCCGCACCGCCATCGACACGCTCCTCGCCTTGAAGGACGGCGGCGACCAGTAGGCGGCAAGCGACGGCGAGCGACAAGCCCGGACTGCTATTCCTCACCGTTCATGCGGAACACGGAGCGCAGGCGCTCCACCGCTTCGGCGGCGACCGCCGCGCCCCGGCTGAAGATGGTCGCCAACTCCCGCTCCTCCGTGCCCACCAGGGGGATGTCGAAGCTGAAGTGGATCGCGACCCCCGCCGGGCGCACGTTCTCCTGCGGATCGGCCCACCCTCCGGAGGGATCCAGGGCACCCTCCATGTGCACTTCCACCGCGTCCGAGGCCGCCCCGATTTCCTGAGCGAGATCCGTCAGACCGGAAGCGAGCTCCTCGTTGAGCGCCGGGTTCGACTCACGCTGAGAGAGCCACAACGACGGGGGCGCGACATCGATGTGCAGGAAGCCGAGCATCACGTCGGGGTCCAGATCGAAGGCGTCCAGACCCAACCGCTCCCCACCGGACCCATTCCCGGACTCATCCCCGTGCACCAGATAGGTGGATAGCCCCTCCCGCCCGATGTTCAGAAGCCCGAGCGCCATCTCGTCGATCACGAGCTCCACGAGCGCCGACGGGGCGAACAGGGTATCCACGGCCCCGGATTCCAGGATATCCAGCTCGGATTGGTCGTAGGCCAGGACCCTGAAGAACCAGGAGAGGGGCTCCTGTCGCCCTTCGAACGTGTCTCGCGACCCGAGTCCTTCGTGCCGCAACGCGGCGAGCAGGAGGGCGCCAAGCTGGTGTCGTGTCAGGTCTGGCAACGGATGATGCGGGTTGAGTGTGTGTCGTCAGGTCACCGTCGGGATCCCCGGCCAGCGGGGCCCTACGGCGTGATCATGATGTGGGCCGACGGCTTGCCCGGGAACATCAGCCACGGCCTCCCCGGTCGAGGCTCCGCGGGGACCCCGAGCTGTTCGGCGGTGGCATAGGCCACGTACAGCACGCTGAGCGGACTCAGGTCATCGACGTTGCCGCCCCAGCTCGCGGGACCCGAGAGCGAATACAGCGCCGCCGGGTGCTCCGGCATGGACAGCTCTCCGGCATCGATCTCCTCCCAGCGCTTCGAGATCGACTCGCGCCCGCTAATCCCCTGCGCGCGCAGCTCTCTGCCGCGTGCCATGTACGGCCCGAGGCTGTGGTGGTAGCAGGCGACGTGGAATCGCTCGTCCGCCGGGTCGTCCGTCAGGCAGATGAAGTCGCCCTCTCCGTCACGCACGGTCACCCACGTCTCTCCATCCCGCGCGATGACAGTCGCGGCATGACGCTGAGACTCCGGGAGCGGGAGAGTCGCCATCTGCACCCTTTCCTCCTGCGCTCGAGCCGGGGTCACCGCGAGCGCCAGGAGCATGCACCCTGCCAGGGTACGAAGCAGACCTCTTCCCATGACTCGTGGGTGCATGAAAACCTCCTGAAATACGTGTTGTTGTCGAGCGGGATCCGTCGTAGCGCGCTCCATTATAGCGAGGGACGCTCGCCTGGCGAAGCGGCCCACGATCGGGGCCCGACAGCGGGATCGGGATGGCCTGCATGAAGGCGGTTGCGGATTTCGCGTTCGCGTTCGAGATTCGCGCCGGGGCCGCTTCAAAGGTCCAGAGAATTCGTGGAACGATTATTCGGCCCAGCGTCATATTCGGGCTGGAAGGACATATCAGACCGTGCCTCTACGCGTAGCGGTACCTACCGAGACCGCCGAGGGCGAGACAAGGGTCGCCCTTACCCCTGATGGCGTCCGAAGGCTGTCGACTGACTCGGTCGAGTGCGCGGTGCAGGCCGGCGCCGGCGAGGCGGCCTCGTTCAGGGATGCCGATTACGAAGAGCAGGGCGCCGGCATCGTAGCCGACGCGGCCGAGCTCCTCGGCGAAGCCGATGTCGTGCTCAAGGTGAACCCTCCCGGCGAGCTCGCAGACGGCCGGCACGAGGTCGACCTGATCCGCGAGGGCGCCGTCCTCATCTCTCTCATGCGACCGCATCAGAGCCCCGACCTGCTCCAGCGACTCGCGCAGCGGAGGATCACGGGGCTCTCCCTCGAGCTCCTCCCACGCATCACGCGCGCGCAAGCGATGGACGTCCTCTCATCCCAGGCGACGCTGGCGGGCTACAAGGCCGCCGTGATCGGGGCGGACTCGCTCGGCAAGATCTTTCCGCTGCTCATGACGGCCGCCGGCACGCTGTCGCCGGCGAAGGTCCTCGTGCTGGGCGCCGGCGTCGCAGGGCTCCAGGCGATCGCGACGGCCCGCAGGCTCGGCGGAGCGGTCGAAGGCTACGACATCCGCGCTGCGGTGAAGGAGGAGGTCGAGAGTCTGGGGGCGAAGTTCGTGGAGTGGGGTGAGGACGAGGCTGCCGCCACCGCGGACCATGAGACTGAGGGTGGCTACGCCAAGCAGCTCGCCGAGGACGAGCAGGCACGCGAGCGCGAGCTGGTCGCGCGCCACGTGGCGAAATCGGACATCGTGATCACGACGGCGCTCGTGCCCGGAAAGCCCGCTCCCGTGCTCATCACGGCAGAGATGGTCGAGGCGATGAGCCCGGGCTCGGTGATCGTGGACCTGGCCGGGGAAGCCGGGGGCAATTGCGCCCTCAGCGAGGCGGGGCAGACCGTGAAGCGCCACGGCGTAACGATCCACGCCCCGCTGAACCTGCCCGCGACGCTTCCCACCCACGCCAGCCAGATGTTCGGGCGCAACGTATCGGCGCTCCTGAAGGAGATGGTCACCGACGAAGGGCTGCGCGTGGATTTCGAGAATGACATCATCGACGCCTGCTGCGTTACGCACGAAGGACAGGTGAGGTTCGGGGGATGAGCCCTCGGGCGAGGATCTTTCAAGCGAGGATCAACCCATGACCGGCACCCTGCTTGTCGGCGTTTACGTGTTCGTTCTGGCGATGTTCGTGGGGTTCGAGATCATCACGAAGGTGCCACCGACGTTGCATACGCCGCTGATGTCGGGCTCGAACGCCATCTCGGGCATCTCGATCGTCGGCGCGCTGGTGATCGCCGGCTCGGGTGAGTCGACTCTGTTCACCATGATCGGTCTGGCCGCCGTGATCCTGGCGATGATCAACGTCGTCGGGGGGTTCGTGGTGACGGATCGCATGCTCCACATGTTCCGGCGCGCACCGGACACCAAGAGCTAGAAACCTCCGAGAGCTAGAAGCCCCAGCGGGCTTTTCAACCAAGGGAAACGGGTACTTCCATGCCGGCCGGAACGCTCAGCACCCTCATACTTCTCAGCTACCTCGTCTCGGCCGTGCTGTTCATCGTCGGCCTGAAGCGCCTCCAATCACCCGACACCGCGCGGGGCGGCAACCGGCTCGCCGCGATCGGCATGCTGATCGCCATCGTGGCCACGTTGCTCGACCGCGCGATCCTCGATTTCACCTGGATCATCGCCGGGCTCGTCACCGGTGGTGGAATCGGGTTGATCATGGCCCGAATGGTCGCCATGACGGCCATGCCCCAGATGGTCGGCGCGTTCAACGGCTTCGGTGGCGCTGCCTCGGCGCTCGTGGCCGTGTCGGAGTTCCTGCGCGTCTCCAGATCGACCGGTGTGTTCGAGACCGACCACGGGATCTCGATCATGGCGGGCACGCTGATCGGGGTGATCACGTTCTCGGGCAGCATGATCGCGTTCGGGAAGCTCCAGGGGATCGTGACCGAGAGCGCGATCCAGAGCCAGTTCATCCGGCTCCTGTCGATCCTCCTGGCCGTCGGCGCGCTGGCCGGGGCGGGCTATCTCGTGGTCGCCGGAGCGAACGAGCTCCTGTACTGGGGGTTGATCGTCTTCGCGCTCATCCTCGGTGTGCTCGTGGTGATCCCGATCGGGGGCGCGGACATGCCGGTGGTGATCGCGCTTCTGAACTCGTACTCGGGTCTCGCCGCCTCCTCGGCCGGGTTCGTCCTCGACAACAACGCGCTGATCATCAGCGGCGCGCTGGTGGGCGCCTCGGGGCTCATCCTCACCAGCATCATGTGCCGGGCCATGAACCGCTCGCTCGCCAACGTCCTGTTCAGCGCCTTCGGCGTCGGGATGGAGACCACCAGGGCGGGCGAAGAGGGCGAGAAGGTCGCCATCCCGATCGATGGTGAGGACGCGGCGATGCTGCTCGGATACGCCTCGCAGGTGATCTTCGTCCCCGGGTACGGGCTGGCGGTCGCCCAGGCGCAGCACAAAGTGCGCGAGCTGGCGGACCTGCTCACGGCGCGCGGCGTCAAGGTAAAGTTTGTCGTGCACCCGGTCGCGGGCCGCATGCCGGGGCACATGAACGTTCTGCTCGCCGAGGCCAATGTCCCGTACGACCAGCTGTACGAGCCGGAGGACGTGAACCCCGACATCGAGAACGTGGACGTGGCGGTAACGATCGGGGCGAACGACGTCGTGAACCCGCTCGCGCGAGACGATGCGTCGAGCCCGATTGCCGGTATGCCGATCATCGAGTGCGACCGCGCGAAGACGTCGATCGTGATCAAGCGCAGCCTCAGCGTCGGGTATGCGGGCATCGACAACCCGCTCTTCTACAAACCGAACAACCGCATGTTCTTCGGTGACGCCTCGGTCGCGATCCAGCGCATGATCGACGAGGTGAAGGAGCTGTAACGCACCGCAGGAGGGAACGATGACCTGGAATCGCCGCGAGTTCCTCACGACTTCGGGCAGCGGTCTCCTGGGGGCCGCAGGCGCCGGGCTCCTCGCTCCCTCGATCATCGGCCCGCGCGAGGTGTGGCCCGATGAGACCGCGATGGCCCGCGCCGAGGCCGCCACCGACAGCTTCGTGCTCCTGCGCCGAGAGCAGGGTCGGAGGAAGGCAGAGCTCCCGGAGCCCGCCGACTTTCACCGGCTGCCGCTCTCGTGGCACAAGACGAAGGTGAAGCAGCTCAAGGAAGAGGCGCGGCAGCGCGGGGTGACCAGCGGGATCTTCCTCACGAACCGTTGGAACATCATCTACGCGACCGGTCTCATTCACACGACCACCGAGCGCCGCTTCGCGTGCTTCCTCCCGATGGATGACGACGACGCGCTCATCTGGCTGAACCCCTACCTCGACGAAGAGCTGGTCGCCAGCTGGTGGCGCACCGAGTCGGCCGCCTACTTCGACTGGCATCACGCGCGGGGGGGATTCCCCAACGAGGGTCAGGTGCTACAGGGCCCCACCGTCAACATCCACCGCTGGTGGGGCGAGACGCTTGCGGGGCTCGGGTACGGCGATGGGGTGGTCGGCGTCGACAGCGGGAGCCTGGCGGAGATCGGCATCCTCCCCGGCCAGGAGGACTCGGACCGCCTCGACATGTGGGGCGAGATCGAGACGCCGGCGCCGGGGCGGCCCGAGGGGGGCTCGTGGGGCGCGATGGCGGGCGCGATGCCCGAGGCCCGGTTCGTGGACGTCTACGACATCATGATCCGCGCCCGGATCGTGAAGGACGACATGGAGAACCGCCTCACCCAGCGCGCGGAGGACTACTGGTCCGAGACGCACGCCTTCGCGCGCAACTACCTGTTGGAGCGCGGTCTCGGCACGACCGATTGGGAGCTCGGGAACGCCGCTCATCTGTGGGGACTGAACCGGATCATGCAGGACATCCCGCAGGAGGGCGAGCCGCACAACGCGGTGGGGATCTCGATCGGGATCGGTTGCCGGACCGGGCAGGCGACCGCCTATCCGCACCCCAACCAACAATACTGGAGCAAGATCCAGCGCGGCGATGCCCTACAGCTCGCGGGCGTGGTCCGGGTCGGTGGCTATGGCGGCGAGCAGTACCGCTCGTTCCTCATCGCGCCGTGGACCGAATGGCAGGAGCACGTGTGGGAGGTGCACACGCGCTCGTACGAGATACAGGCGGAAGAGTCACGCGCCGGAAACACGTGCTCGAACGTCGCGAAGGCGGTCCACGACCATCAGGTCGCGAACGAGTGCGCCCATCTCATCTACCACCGCCCGGGGCACGGCGAGGGGATGGAGGGGCACCAACCGCCGTATCAGGCGCTCGGTGACTACACGGTGATGCAGCCCGGGATGCACTTCTCCAACGAGCCGGGGCTGTACGACCCCGAGAACGGCTTCGGGTTCAACCACTCGAACAACATCCTGGTGGCCGAGGCCAAGGGGCTTCAGATGGGGACCGTACCCGCCACGAAGGAGTGGTGCCTGCTGGAGTTGTAAGGCGCGGGGGCCTGGTCGGCGCCCCCGGGGTCGAGCGTATCGGCACCGGGCTGCGGGCTCGAGGCCCGTCGCGTCGCTGGCTCCGGAGTCGCTAGCTCGCCACCCGCTGCAGGGTCACCAACTCGGGATCCACGGACGCCCACGACTCCTGGCAGCAGCCCTGCTCCCAGTATCGGGGGCGCTTCTCCCAGATCTCGCGCACACTGGCGGTCGCGAGGTTGCCGACCGGTTCCTTTTCGTTGCACACCCGCACGTCGCCGTTGGCGTGCACCTGAAGTAGCCCGAGGGCGGCGCAGGCCTGGCGTCGCTCGTGTGCGGTGTGGCTGCGGACCTTCTCCGACCACGAGCCCGGATCCTGGAAGTACGGGATCATGACCTCGAGGCGATCGATCAAGTTGGCGATGTGGTATCCCTGGCGCTTCAGCTCGACCAGCTCCTGAACCGCCGCGACGGCGCCGTCGGTGTCGGTGGGCCAGTTCTCGGTCTCGAGCCACCAATCGGACTGGCTCTCGGTGTTGTAGTTCTGCTCGATCGGCTGGTAGAGGACGTCGATGCCGTCCTGCGTCGCGTAGCGGGCCACCTCGCCGATGTTGTGGATGTTGTGCGACATGACGACGGTCTTGAGTCGGATGCTGAAATCCAGCCCCTCCTCCTTTCGCACGCGCTTCAGGGTCTCGATCGTCGTGTGCGTCCGCTCGAAGAACCCTTCGCGTCCGCGCACCTTGTCGTGCACGTCGCCGATCCCGTCGAAGGATAGCGTGACCCGCCACGGGCGGGCCCGGGCAGCCGCCTCGATGCGGCTCTGGTCCTTCCACCAGCCGTGCGTGAGCAGCTCCATCAGGAGGCCCATTCGCGAGCCGTGCTTCACGAGATCCACTGTGTACGGGCGCAGAAGGGCCTCTCCACCGGTCAAAACGACGTGCACGGGCCCCAGCCAGTCGCGGATGTCCGTAAGGGCCTGCATCCA
>JBDHHV010000045.1:0-29056 GCA_039589195.1 Gemmatimonadota bacterium
TACCGGAGGCATGCCGTGTTCGAGCACAGGTGGGCACCCTCCCCGTACCCACGCTCACTTCTCCGAGCCGCCGCTCGGGTGTTTCGCGCGGGACAAGAACTCGAGGCGCGGGCGCCGCGATTCCCTCGTGTCCGGACGACCGCCGTCGTGTCGGCGTGCATTGCGGGACTCCTGGTGCACGCGGAGACGGTCCGGGCCCAGAGTCAGGCCGACCAGGGCGAGCAGATCTTCCAGACCCTGTGCGTCATGTGCCACACCCTCGGGGGCGGACGGCTCATAGGGCCCGACCTCCAGGGGATCGCCGACCGTCGTAGCGAGGACTGGATCATCCGCTTCGTGCGGGCCTCCCAGCAGCTCGTGTCCGAGGGTGATCCCGACGCGGTGGCGGTCTTCGAGGAGTACGCTCGGGTCCCGATGCCGGATCAAGCGCTCTCCGACGACGAGATCCGCGCGGTCATCGCGTTCACGCGTCAAGGCGAGTCCGCGGGTCCCGCGGAAGTCGCGGAGGCCACCGAGGAGCAGATCCTTCTCGGACAGGAGCTGTTCCAGGGGACGTCGCGGTTCGCCAACGGCGGTCCGACCTGCAACGGGTGCCACGAGGTGACCAACGACGCGGTCATCGGCGGCGGGATCCTCGCCATCGAGCTCACGACCGTGTTCTCACGGTTGGGCGGGCCGGGCGTTCGCGCGATCCTCGGTAGCCCGCCGTTTCCCGTGATGCAGCGGGCCTACATGGACAGACCGCTCACTGAAGAGGAGATCGTGGCGCTGGTCGGCTTCCTGGAGAGAGCCGACGCGGAGCAGGCGCTGCACGAGCCGAGGGATTACGGCATCAAGCTGTTCGGGGCGGGGATGATCGGCGTCGTGATTCTCCTGGGCCTCTATTCCGTGGCCTGGAGGGGGCGCAAGAAGGGCTCCGTGAACCAGGAGATCTTCGACCGGCAGGTGAAGTCCACCTGAACCGACGACTCGACCGGGCCGGACCGAACCTACTAATCGACCGGGCCGGACCAAGCAACTGAACCCAAGACCAGCCGAACCGGGATAACGACCATGGGTTGGATCAAAGACATCGTCTCGCCGGAGACCCGGAAGTGGGAAGAGTTCTACCGCAACCGCTTCCAGCATGATCGCGTCGTGCGCAGCACACACGGCGTGAACTGCACGGGGGGTTGTTCCTGGCAGATCCATGTAAAGGACGGGATCGTCACCTGGGAGACGCAGCAACTCGACTATCCGCTGCTGGAGGACTCCCTGCCTCCCTACGAACCGCGTGGGTGCCAACGGGGGATCTCGTACTCCTGGTATCTCTACAGCCCGCTGCGGATCAAGTATCCGCTGATCCGAAGCGCCCTTCTCGACGCGTATCGGGCGAAGAAGCGCGAGACGGGCGACCCCATGAAGGCGTGGAAGGCCCTGCAGTCGGACGATGGGGCGCGCAGGAAATACCAACAGGCGCGTGGCAAGGGCGGGTTCCGGCGGGCGAGCTGGGATGAGGTCATGGAGATCATGTCCGTGGCCAACATCAGCACCGCCGAGGAGTACGGGCCGGACCGCGTGATCGGATTCAGCCCCATCCCGGCCATGTCGATGATGAGCTACGCGGCCGGCGGGCGCTTCCTGCAGCTCTTCGGAGGCGTCAACCTCAGCTTCTACGACTGGTACTGCGACCTGCCGACGGCGTTTCCCGAGATCTGGGGCGAGCAGACGGACGTGTGCGAGAGCGCCGACTGGTACAACGCGAAGATGATCGCAGACATGGGCGCGTGTCTGAACATGACGCGCACACCCGATTGCCACTTCTTCGCCGAGTCCCGGCACAACGGCACCAAGGCGGTCGTCTTCTCCCCCGACTTCAGCCAGGTCTGCAAGTACGCCGACCAGTGGGTGCCCTTGCACGCGGGAAGCGACGGCGCCTTCTGGATGGCGACGACCCACGTGATCCTCAAGGAGTTCCACCACGAGAAGCAGACCCCGTACTTCATCGATTACGTCAAACAGTACACGGACTCCCCGTATCTCGTGAAGCTCGAGAAGGACGGCGAGCATTACCGGCCGGGCCGGCTCCTCAGAGCCAACGAGATCGCCCAGTACAGCGACGTCTCGAACGGGGACTGGAAGTTCCTCAACATCGACGCGCGGACCGGGGAGTTCGTGGTCCCCAAGGGGAGCGGCGGGTCCCGGTGGGACGAGAAGCAGGGCAACTGGAACATGAAGCTCGAGAACGCGACCGACGACCGGCCGTACGACCCGGTCCTCACGCTTCTCGGACGAACTGACGAGGTCGCCCAGACAGCCTTCACCGAGTTCGGACTCGATCAGACGGTGTACCGCGGCGTGCCTGCGATGCAGGTCGAGACGATCGAAGGTCCGGCGCTGGTGACGACCGTCTACGATCTCACGATGGCCCAGTTCGGCGTCGGCCGCGGCCTGCCCGGCGAATACCCGTCGGACTACGCGGACAAGGACGCTGCCTACACGCCGGCGTGGCAGGAGATCTTCACGGGCGTCGCCGCCGACACGGTCCTCCAGTTCGCGCGGGAGTGGGCGAATACGGCCGAGGCCACCGGCGGCAAGTGCATGATCATCATCGGGGCGGGCATCAACCACTGGTACCACGCGAACCTGATGTACCGGGCGGGCGCGATGGCCCTGATGCTCACCGGCTGTGTGGGGAAGAACGGGGGCGGTCTGAACCACTACGTCGGGCAGGAGAAGCTCGCTCCCATGGACTCCTGGGCCTCGATCGCGTTCGGCAAGGATTGGCACTCGGCCATCCGGCTCCAGCAGACGCCCATCTGGCACTACATCAACACCTGCCAATACCGGTACGACGGGCAGTTCTCCCGCTACAACACGGTCCCCGACAACGAGCTCACCCGGCAACACACCGCGGACCAGATCTTCAAGAGCGTTCGAATGGGGTGGATGCCGTTCTACCCGCAGTTCGAGCAGAACACGCTGGAGCTGTGCAGGGAGGCGGTCGAGAACGGAGCCGACGGCGACGACGGCATCAAGCAGTACGTGCTGAACAAGCTCAAGAGCAAGGACCTGAAGTACTCGGTGAGCGATCCCGAGGCCGAACGGAACTTCCCGCGCGTGTGGTACATCTGGCGGGGCAACGCGATCATGGGGAGCATGAAGGGGCACGAGTACTGCCTCAAGCACTACCTGGGCACCCACTCCAACGCGATCGCGCAGGACTCTGAGGATCACACCAGCGAAGTGAATTGGCACGATGTCGCACCGGTCGGGAAGATGGACCTCATCGTAGACCTGAACTTCCGGATGGACTCCTCGGCCCTGTACTCCGACATCGTGCTCCCCGCAGCCTCGTGGTACGAGAAGGCGGATCTCAACAGCACGGATCTCCACTCCTTCATCCACCCGCTTTCGGCAGCCATCCCGCCGGTGTGGGAGTCGAAGACGGACTGGGCCATCTTCCGTGACCTGGCGAAGGCCACCAGCGACGCGGCGGGGAAGTACTTTCCCGAGCCCCAAAAAGACATCGTCGCCACACCCATCGCGCACGACTCTGCGGGAGAAATCTCCCAGCCGGTCATCCGGGACTGGTACCAGGGGGAGTGCGAGCCCGTGCTCGGCGAGACCATGCACGGTCTGGCCGTTGTGGACCGCGACTATACCCAGCTGTACCACAAGTTCGTCAGTCTGGGCGATCGGATCCGGACGACGGGTCTCGGAGCGCACGGAAACCACTACCATTGCGAGGACGCGTACGATGAGATGCTCGCGTCGAACCACTTCCCCGTCGAACGTCGGAACGGAGATCGGTACCCGTCGCTGAAGGAGGACGAGTCGGCGGCCGACGCCGTGCTGCACCTCTCATCGCTGACCAACGGCGTGCTCAACATGCGGGCCTACGAGGACGCCGAGAACAGGACCGGATTGGATCTCGTCGACCTGGGGGCGGGGAGTGCCGATGTCCGGATCAACTACGCCGACCTTCAGGCACAGCCGCGCCGCTACAACACGTCGCCGCTCTGGTCAGGCGTCATGACCGGTGGGAGGGCGTACGCTCCCTACTCCTACAACGTCGAGAAGCTGGTTCCATGGCGGACGCTCACCGGCCGCCAGCACTTCTACCTCGACCATGAGATGTACCTCGCGTACGGCGAGAACCTCCCGACCTACAAGCCGTCGCCCAAGCCCGAGGCGTACGGCGACCTCAAGCAGACGCTGCAAGACGGGGACGCGAGGATCCTGAACTGCCTCACCCCGCACGGGAAGTGGCACATCCACTCCACCTACATGGAGAACCATCGGATGTTGACGCTATCCCGCGGGTGCGAGCCGGTATGGATCAGCGAGGTCGACGCCGCGGAGCTGGACATCCAGGACAACGACTGGGTCGAGGTCTACAACGACCACGGAGTTTACTGCGCGCGCGCCACCGTCAGCGCCCGAATTCCCAAGGGCGTGTGCATCGTGTACCACGTCCCCGAGCGCACGGTGGGCATCCCAAAGTCACAGGTGCGCGGCGGCAAGCGAGCCGGGGGGCACAACAGCTTCACCCGCATCCACCTCAAGCCGAACTTTCTCGCCGGGGGATACGGGCAGTTCACATATCACTTCAACTACTGGGGACCGATCGCTCCGAACCGCGACACGCACGTCATCGTCAAGCGCATGGACAAGGTGGTCTGGTGACACCCCGGGGGATTCTTCAGCGACCGGCTAGACACGGACGGGAGACCTGAGATGGACGTTCGCTCACAGATTTCGATGGTGTTCCATCTGGACAAGTGCATCGGTTGTCACACCTGCTCGATCGCCTGCAAGAACATCTGGACGGACCGGCGAGGCGCCGAGTACATGTGGTGGAACAACGTGGAGACGAAGCCGGGGACCGGTTATCCCACCAAATGGGAGGATCAGGAGATCTACAAGGGGGGTTGGGAGAAGCGCGGTGATGGGATCGACCTGAAGGGTGCGGGGAAGCCGAAGAGCCTCACCAACATCTTCCACAATCCGCACCTGCCGGTGATCGACGACTACTACGAGCCCTTCACGTACAAGTACCTCGACCTGATCGAATCCAAGGCCGGGGATGACCAGCCCACGGCGCGGCCGATCTCGATGATCACCGGCGAGCCGATGGACATCAAGATGGGGCCGAACTGGGACGACGACTTGAGCGGGTCGCCCGACTACGCGCGCAACGATCCCAACCTGAAGAACCTCTCCCCCGCCGAGCAGGCGGCCATGTTCGAGATGGAGCGCATGGCCTTCTTCTACCTGCCGCGGATTTGCAACCACTGTCTCAACCCGGCCTGCGTCGCATCGTGTCCCTCGGGCGCGATCTACAAGCGTGGGGAGGACGGCGTGGTCTTGATCAATCAGGACGTATGCCGAGGATGGCGCATGTGCGTCACGGCCTGCCCCTACAAGAAGACGTACTACAACTGGGGCACGGGCAAGTCCGAGAAGTGCATCCTGTGCTACCCGAGGATCGAGACGGGTCAGGCACCGGCATGCATGCACTCCTGTGTCGGTCGCATCCGCTACCTGGGGGTCATGCTCTACGACGCCGATCAGATCGAGGCCGTCGCCTCGGCCGACGAGCCCGACGTGGTGCGCCGCCAGATGGACATGATTCTCGACCCCTTCGACCCCGAGGTCGTTGCGGCCGCGAAGGCCAACGGTGTGGCCGATTCCACGATCGACTCGGCTCAGAAATCGCCCACCTACAAGTTCGTGAAGGAGTGGGACCTCGCGCTTCCGCTGCACCCGGAGTTCCGAACGCTTCCCATGCTGTTCTACGTCCCGCCGCTGTTGCCCGTGATGGCGACGGTCACGGACGTCGACCACAGCGAGCAGTCCGAGAAGATGAGTTCGATCGCGAAGCACTGGCCGGACAGCTGGCTCTACGACACCACGACCGAGGAGCTCTTCGGCACCATTGATGATTCGCGCTTCCCACTCGAGTACATGGCGAGCTTGTTCAGCGCGGGCGATACGGTCGCCGTCGCGGACCGAATCAAGAAGCTCATGGCGGTCCGGCTGCACCGTCGGCAGGAGACGGTAGGTGACGTGAGGGAAGGCACGGTGGCAACGGCCCTCGCCGACACGCGGCTAACTCCGCAGGTGGCCGACGACATCTACTACTTGACCTCCCTGGCCAAGTTCGACGATCGCTTCGTGATCCCGGCTGCACACCGCGAGCAGGCGATCGAGATGATCGAGTTCACCGGCGATGTGAGGGGCGCAACAGGCTTCGGATTCAAGGCTGGATCCGCCAAGAGGGGAGCCTGACGATGCACCCGCTAGCGCAATACGAGCACTTCGCCAGGCTCTTCGATTACCCCAGCCGTGACTACCCCACGTGGGTTCAGAGCGTCTACGACCTCCTGGCGGGCCGATACGTACTCGCGGCGGCGGAGATCGGAGCCTTCGCCCAGGCTCTTCCGACCGAGGGTGGCTCCTTCACGCCGGAGGAGCTGGACGAAGTCCAGGAGATCTTCACGCGCTCCTTCGATGTGCAGTCGATCACGACCCTCAGCGTCGGCTACGTCATGTTCGGCGACGACTACAAGCGGGGGGAGCTGCTCGTGAACCTGAATCGCGAGTTCCGCGATGCCGGGATCGACTGCGGCACCGAGCTCCCGGACCATCTGCCCAACGTGCTGCGCCTGATCGCGCGGTGGCAGGACCGTGACCTGGCGGAGGAGTTCGTCAGGGAGATCCTGCACCCCGCGCTGGAGAGAATGATCGGCGAGTTCGGGCCGCGTCGCATGGAGGAGAAGAACAAGTTGTACCGGAAGCACTACAAGACTCTGATCGCTTCCTCCGTCGAGCGGGGCACGATGTTCCGCGCTCCGCTGGAGGCTCTCCTGAAAGTGCTCAAACAGGACTTCGGACTCTCCGAGTGGAAGCCCCCGGAAGAGGGGAACGATTTCTTGGGATCCATCGGCCGCGAGCTGGAGATCGAGGCCAACGAGGGCCTCCCGGCTCCGGCGGGGAGGATGCTATGAACGCGCTAAACACCTTCCTTTTCGTCGCGTTCCCCTACGTGGCGATCATCGTCTTCGTCGTAGGGGTCGCGTACCGGTACCGGCGGAAGGGGTTCACCGTCTCATCTCTCTCGTCGCAGTTCCTCGAAGGGAGACAGCTCTTCTGGGGCACGGTCCCATTCCACATCGGGATTCTGGTCGTGTTCTTCGGGCACCTCATCGCGTTCCTGTTCCCGCGCGCCACGCTCGCGTGGAACAGCGTCCCCGTTCGGTTGATCATCCTCGAAGTGTCGGCCTTCGTGTTCGGACTCACTGTGCTCGTTGGCCTCACGGCACTCATGATCCGGCGGCTGACCCATGGGCGCATCCGTGCGGTGACCACGAAGACCGATATCGCCATCGAGCTGCTCCTGCTCGCCCAGGTGGTGCTGGGATGCTGGATCGCGCTGGGCTATCGCTGGGGCTCGTCGTGGTTCGCGGCCGACCTCACGCCCTATCTGTGGTCTCTCGGCACCCTCGCCCCGGAGACCGCCGCGGTCTTCGCACTGCCCTGGGTCATCAAGCTCCACATTGTGGGCGCGTTCGCCGTCCTCTTGCTGGTGCCGTTCACGCGCCTGGTGCACTTCATCGTGGCGCCTCTGCATTACGTGGTGCGTCCCTATCAGCAGGTCATCTGGAACTGGAACCGGAAGGCCATCCGCGACCCGGGGACGCCATGGAGGGAGTTGAACGAGCCGTGATGCAACAAACCTCCTCGGAGCCGGGACGCGCCCATGTCGTGCTGGCCTTCAACACTCTCGCGTTCACCGTGTGCTTCGCCGCATGGATGCTCAACGGTGTCCTGGTGACGTTCCTCGTGTCGAACCAGGTGTTCGACTGGTCCGCCAGCCAAATGGGGTGGTTGATCGGTATCCCGGTGCTAACCGGCTCGATCGTCCGGCTACCGTTGGGCATGCTGACCGACAAGTTCGGTGGACGTCCGGTGTACACCCTCCTTATGCTCGCCGCCGCGGTGCCGATGTTCTTTCTCGGGCAGGCGACGTCGTACGCGGATTTCATGCTGTTCAGCCTGGGCTTCGGGCTCACGGGCGGCTCGTTCGCCGTGGGCATCGCGTTCACCTCGGTCTGGTATTCGCGATCCCACCAGGGTACCGCTCTGGGCATCTTCGGCGCCGGCAACGCCGGGGCGGCCGTGACCACGCTCTGGGCGCCGTCTCTGCTCCGGTCGCTGACCGACGGAGGCGCCAACATCGAAGGCTGGCGGACGCTCCCCACCCTTTACGCGGGCGCCCTGGTCGTGATGGCCGTCCTGTTCTTCCTCGGGACGAAGAACAAGAAGCCTCACGGTGCCGCCGCGAAGACGATCCGAACGCAGCTCGCCCCGCTCCGACACATGCGGGTTTGGCGCTTCGGCCTCTACTACTTCCTCGTGTTCGGGGGCTTCGTCGCGTTGGCTCAGTGGCTGGTGCCGTACTACGTCAACGTCTATTCGATGTCGATCGTCATGGCGGGTCTGATGACCTCGATCTTCTCACTACCATCCGGGGTTATACGTGCGCTCGGTGGGTGGGTGTCGGACCTGTACGGAGCGCGCCGCGTCCTCTACTGGGTTCTCGCGGTGATCGGGCTGTGCTGTTTTCTCCTCATATTCCCGAAGATGGACATCGAGAGCCCCGGACGCGGGGTCATGGCCCAGATCGCCGGGACCGTGACCGAGGTCTCTCCCAGCGCGATCCAGGTGGGGGATCGCTCCTATGCGCTGCTCTCCAGGCCGGAGCAGGCGGGCGACGGCGAACAGGAGTTCCTGCCGTGGCCGCAGAGCCGCACGTGGCATGAGGTGCTCGTCGTAGAGGGCGAGCAGGTCGCCAGACGGCAACTCCTGGCCCGCGGAGTGACGCACATCTACTTCCAGGCCAACGTGTGGATCTTCACCTTCCTGGTCTTCGCGATCGGCATCGCCATGGGGATCGGCAAGGCGGCCGTCTACCGATACATCCCGGATTACTTCCCGGACGACGTGGGCGTCGTGGGCGGACTCGTCGGCGTTCTGGGTGGCCTGGGAGGCTTCGTGTGCCCGATCATCTTCGGGACCCTCCTCGACTCGCTGGGTCTGTGGACCACGACGTGGATCTTCCTGTTCATCGTCACCGTCGCCTGTCTCGTATGGCTGAGTCTCGTGGTCCGTAAAATGTCCAAGAAGATCTGAGGAGAGCGCCAGCTATGACGTCTCCGCCCGGTGGAAACGCGGAAGAGGGCCAGGGTCGCGAGCTCGACACCTGGGACGTCGAGAATGAAGGCTTCTGGAATCGCACAGGGCGCCGGGTGGCGTTTCGGAACCTCGTCGTCTCGATTCCATGTCTCCTCATCGCGTTCGCCGTGTGGCTGTTCTGGTCGATCATCATCGTTCAGATGGAGAACCTCGGCTTCTCCTTCTCCACGACGCAGCTCTACACCCTCCCGGCCGTAGCCGGGCTCGCCGGGGCCACGCTCCGGATCCCGAACTCGTTCATGATCGCGATCGGGGGCGGGCGGAACGTGATCGGCATCACCACCGCGCTCCTGATCCTGCCGACCGCGGGCGTTGGGATCGCCCTTCAAGATCCGGGGACGAGCTACCTCGTGTTCGTCGTGCTGGCGGTTCTCAGCGGAGTCGGGGGGGGGGCTTTCGCGTCGTCCATGTCCAATATCAGCTTCTTCTTCCCCAAGCGGATGCAGGGGCTGTCGCTGGGGCTCAACGCGGGCCTCGGCAACGTGGGCGTGAGCGTCATGCAGGTACTGCTCCCGGCCGTCATGGGCGTCGCCCTGTTCGGCGCCCTCGGGGGCGACGGGATGCGGCTGCCCGAACAGTTGGGGGGCGATCTGGTGTGGATCCAGAACGCCGGGCTGGTCTGGGTGCCGATCCTCCTGGTCCTCACCGTCCTCGCTTTCGCCCTCATGAAGAACCTGCCCATACACCGAGTCGGAACCACACCGATCGCCCTCGGGAAGATCCTGTGGCTCGAGGTGCTGGGGTTCGCTGGAGCTGCGCTCGGAGCTTCGCTTCTCCTCACCGTGGATCTGGGGCTGCCCGACCTGGTCCACGTCTTCATGGTCCTCGTGATCACGATCTGCGCGACGCTGGCCTTGATGCGGTACGCGACGCTGCGTCCGGTGCGGGAGAACCTGGCCGGGCAGTTCGCGATCTTCCGCGAGAAGCACAACTGGGTCATGACGTGGCTGTATGTCATGACGTTCGGGTCGTTCATCGGATACTCGGCCGCCTTCCCGAAGCTCATTCAGGATGTGTTCGGGAGTCTGCCGGACGGGATGGCCAACCCGAACGCGCCCAACCCGCTCCAGTATGCGTGGCTCGGCCCGCTGGTGGGGTCGCTGATCCGGCCGGTCGGGGGCTGGATCTCGGACAAGCTAGGCGGAGCGCGCGTCACGCAGTGGGACACCGTCGTCATGATCGGCTCGGCCCTGGGAGTCGCCTACTTCGTCCGCGCGGCGGGATCGTCGCCGACCCCGGAGACCTATTGGTGGCCCTTCTTCTGGTTGTTTATGCTGCTGTTCGTCACCACGGGGATCGGCAACGGCTCCACGTTCCGGATGGTGCCGATCATTTTCAAGGCCGAGATGGCCGGTCCGGTGCTCGGCTGGATCTCGGCCGTGGCGGCGTACGGCGCCTTCCTCATCCCGAGGATCTTCGGCGGCCAGATCACGGCGGGAACACCCGAATACGCGCTGTACGGCTTCGCCGGCTACTACGCGACCTGTCTGCTCGTGAACTGGTGGTTTTACGCCCGCAGGAACGCGGAGATCAAATGTTGAAGGCTCCACGCGTGGTACGAGAAGGGTTCGCGGCAGGGTTGATCGGGGCGGGATCGGTGGCGGTGTGGTTCTTGATCGTGGACGTCGTCGCGGGAAGACCGTTCTTCACGCCGGCCGTGCTCGGATCAGCCGCCTTTCACGGGCTGCGTGATCCGGCCAATGTCGTCATCGGACCCCAGGCCGTCTGGGCATACACGGCGATGCACGTGCTCCTGTTCCTCTTCGTGGGCCTCATTGCCTCTGCCATGGTCTCGGAGACCAAGAAATCGCCTCAGGTAGTCTGGTTGCTCATCGAGTTCTTCATCGTTTTCCAGTTCGGATTCTATGCAGCCGTCGCGATCGTGTTTGCCCCGTTGTTGGCGGCGCTGGCGTGGATCAACGTGGCCGTCGGCAACCTGATCGCGGCTGTCGGCATGGGGTATTACCTATGGCGCGCCCACCCGGAGCTACGCGAAAGGCTAATGTCTCCAGGCGCGGAACCGCCCGAGGTTGGAGACGGCGCGACTTGATATTTGACTGCACGACATTGAAAGGGAGGGCCCGCGGTCGGGGCCGCAAGAGAATCGCATCATGAGTGTAGCGACGCACATCCTGCTCACCACCGACTTCTCGGAAGCCTCCGAAGAGGCAGTCGCCAAGGCAGGGATCCTGGCACGTGGGGTCGGCGTCAAGCTGACCGTGCTCTACGTCCACGGTCGCCCGCCCGCCGCCCCGGAGGCATTCGTTCCGGCCGAGAAGGTCGTCACATCCGACTACCTCGATGCCGAAGCGCGTAAAGCTCTCGAGGGGCTGAGGGAATCGCTGCTCGCCGGTGTCGAGTCCGTCGACCTCGTCACCGTGGAGCATGCCAGCGCACCGCTCGCCATCTGCGACTACGCGGACAAGCACGGCATCGACCTCATCGTGATCGGCACGCACGGACGGACCGGCATGACCCGTCTCATGATCGGCAGCGTAGCCGAGAAAGTGGTGCGACACGCGAGCTGCGCGGTTCTGGTGGTCCCGCACGGCAAGGACCAGCCGTCGGCGTAGCTGGCAAGCGCATGAAGTACAGGCATGATGGCAGCATCCATGAAGCCGAGGTGGCGCCACGCAGGTGTTCGTAAGAACCGGCGCAGGCTGGGAGAATCCCGGTTGGCACTTTGACTCGGGCTCGTGACCTGCGACCCTGGAGCGCGTACGCGCCCAGGAGAGACTGCTGATGTCGCCGCTTCGCTTCGTCCTACTCCTCATCCTCAAAGCTTGATCAATCCAGCCACCGGGCCGTCACGTGACTTACCTCTCGGGCGTTCGTAAGGGTCGGAGTGTCGTGTGATCAACTTTATCCGAGGGTCTGGAAGATGACGCTGGCCAAGCTGGGGGGCGTGATGCTGAGCCTGGGAATGGCCGCTGCCTCGATGGCCTGTGGCAACGGTGATCGGGCGTTTGTCGGTTACACGTTCTTTGAAGACCCGGGATTCGCTCCGGAGCTGCTCGTGCTCGAGTTCTCAGACGGAAGGCAGGGGCGACGGCTGACCGGCGGTGATTTCGGCGACCGAACGGGCACTCGCTGGGATACGCGGGAATTCCAGACGCAGACGACGGGGGAGCTCGTGGCCTCCTTCTGGCTGGTGCAGGGCGCGGACACACTTTCGTCCGGAGAATTACGAATCGATCTGCGTCCGGACTGGCGTTGGAATATCAGTTTCTTTCGGGAGGCCGCGGACCCCTCGGCCACATGTTTCGGCTGTGTGGGAGCGGCGGCTTACGAACTGGCATCCGTGCTCAAGACGGTGCCCGCCGATTCGTTGTGGCTCGTGTGGGGAGGGAATTCCATCTCGGACCCCGCGGTCTTTTAGGCACATGGCTCCCCCCCGACACAAGGTCCGTCCAGCGTGACACGGGCCCGTGCATGGCGAGGGGCTGCCCGGCCTTGTCGGATCCTACCTACGCGTCGGGCGAGAAACCTACTTGTGCGGGATCCACCAGATCTCCACGCGGTACGATGTCGGGCACCCAACGATCGGAGGTTAGAAATGCCGCAGCTGCTTCGTCCGATTTCCACCGCTCTCCTCGTTGCGTCCGCGTTCGCCGTCATGGTTTGTGCGCCGGCGGCAGGCCAATACCTGGGCGGAGGCACCAAGTCAGGCGCCGAGGTTCAGGATGCCGACCTCGAGCAACTCCGGGACAAGTTCGTCGCCCTCGCGGAAGCGTTCCCCGAAGAGAAATTCGACTGGCGGCCCATGGAGGGCGTGCGGTCGATTCGGGACGTGTTCGTCTTGATCGCGGGTGAGGGCACGCTGTTCCCCACGATGTGGGGCTTCGATCGACCCGAATGGGTCGCGGAGGGAGGCTTCGGCGGTGAAACGGCGCGATTGGTCGCGTTGTCGCGCGAGGACCTCATCGGCGAGCTCGAGCGGTCGTTCGACCACCTTCTGGCGCTGGTTCGGGGGTTGAGCGAGGAGGATCGCCAGCAGCAGGTGGACTTCTTCGGTCTCACGGTGGACCTGACCACCGCCGTCACGTTGATGGGCTCGGACATGCACGAACACCTCGGCCAGGCGATCGCGTACGCGCGCATGAACCAGATCGTACCCCCCTGGAGCCGTCGCGAAGGTTGATCCGTTCGAGCGCGAGGTGACCGCAATGTTCCTGATGCTGCTCATTCTTGTCGGTGCAATCGTCGGAAGCCCCCAGGAGGCCGAGCTCGGCGACATCTACGTCGCGAACATCTCCGGGAGCACCGTAACCCGCTACGACGGGATGACCGGCGCCTACAAGGGCGTGTTCGTGGAGGCCGGGGCCGGAGGCCTGAACGGGCCCACCGGACTCGCGTTCGGGCCCGACGGGCACCTGTACGTGTCCAGCAGTCAGAGCGACCGCGTGTTGCGCTATGACGGAGACACCGGGGAGTTCCTGGATATCTTCGTCGGCGACCCGGCGCTCGACATGCCGTTCTCGCTCATCTTCGGGCCCGGAGGCCACCTCTACGTGAGCTCCGGAGCCACGGGCCGGGTGCTGCGCTACGACGGGACGACAGGAGAGCCAAAGGGGGTCGCGGCCGCCGATGAGACGCTCCGACAACCGATCGGGCTTCGCTTCGGCCCCGACGGCATGCTCTTCGTGGCCAACTCTACGGAGCGCAACGTGCTCCGCTTCGATCCGGCGTCGGGACGATCGCTTGGCGTGTTCGCATCCGGGGGTCTCCGGTTTCCCTCGGATGTCGCGTTCGGACCCGACGGCGAGCTGTACGTGAGCAGCGCGGGGAGCGCCTCGGTTCTGCGGTTCGACGGTCGAACGGGGGAGCCGGCCGGCATCGCGATCCAGCTTCCCGAAGGGAGCGCTCCGGTGGGGATCGATTTCACGCTCGACGGCCGGTTGATCGTGGGCGACTTCGCGGGAAACCGGCTGTTCATCGTGCCGTCGGACGGAGGTCCTCCCCTGCCGGTCTCGGATGAGGGGATGGCGGGACCTGAGAACCTCGTGGTCCGCCGCCCGGTCCCGACGGGCTCGACGCTCTCGCCGTGACCGCGAGTGGGGGCGCGCCCTCGCCCTAGCCCTGGGACTCGGTCGCCCGCTCACAACGCATTCGGCTCCGGGATGGCTCGTTTCGCCACTCGAACGCGTCTTCTTCGATGTCGTGGAACGTGGTGCGCCAGGTCGAGTCACCGTCGGCGTATCTCATCACGATCTGATCCAGCTCGTACGTCGCGACGTACGTGGAGAAGCTGTCGCCGTCTTGGTTGGGACCCGAACTCGCAGCCCACGTGATCTCCCATAAGCCCTTCCGGGGATTGTACACGCGCAACCCCGTGCCCTGAAAACTCGGCTCCCCGGCCTCATTCAGCCCCACGTAGACGTCCTGGACCGCGTGACCCCCGAGGATATAGCGCCATGTCCACACGGCGTTGCTCTCGCGGGCGATACCGTCGGATCCGATGCTCCGGATCGTGCAGTCCCAAGCCCCTGCGAGCTGTCCCCACTGCCCCGTTTCGGGCGGTGCCTCCGGACTCAGCTCGCCGAACGTGCGATCGCCCTGGCTCGTTTCGTCGGCGCCCACGGCAGACGCCGCATCGTCCACCTCTCCGTCGGAGGCCGGGGCGCCACACCCCACGCTCGCGCAGGCAAGAACGCCCAGGAACACCAACCGCCGTCGGCGGTTCGCCAGCCCCATCTGAACAAACAGTCCCGGTATCACGCTCAGGTCTCCTCCCTGCCCGTGCACCCCCAACGCTACTTTGCACCCGGTTGCACGATCGGTCCTGTGCTCCCGCTTGGCCTCGTCCTACAGATATACGAGCACTGTCGTGCTCCTCACTAATGCCGACCCGAAGGTCGCGCGCCCAGAGCGTGACAGCCCTCGCTTCAATCCTCACGTTCTGGCCCGGCGTCGACTCGAGATGCCAGGCTCCGGCCCGGGTCAGGTCATTCGGATCGGGAGGCGACGGATCCGCCGACCCGTCGCGGCGAAGATGGCATTTGCCACCGCGGGTGCCACCGGCGGCAGGGGCGGCTCTCCGAGACCGTACGGCGGGGCGGCGCTCTCCACGAACACCGCCTCCACCTCGGGAACCTGGTTGAAGCGAAGCAGGGGGTATCCGTCGAAGTTCCTCTGGGTCGCGAGACCGTTCTCGATCACGATCTCGCTGTGAAGGGCCGCGTCGAGCCCCTGTAGGACGCCTCCCTGCACCTGGGCTTCCGCGCTGCTCCGGTTCACCACCATGCCGCAGTCCAGCACGGCGATGATGCGGTCCACCTGCAGCTCACCGTCCGGACTCACCGTGACCTCCGCCACCTCCGCCGCGTAGGTGCCGAACGTGAAGTGCGCCGCGATGCCGCGGCCACGTCTCTCACCCATCGGAGAGCCCCAGTCACACCGGTCAGCCGCGACGCGAATCACGCCCGCCATTCGACCCGTGTCGAAGACCGGCCCGCCGTGGCCGCCGTACGGCAGCTCGCGCGGCTCGCCCAGCATCTCCAGACGGAATTGGACCGGGTCGTGCCCCGACGCGTTGGCCAGCTGATCCACGAAACTCTGCACGGCGAAGGCGTTGGCGGAGTGAAGCGTGGCCCGCCAGGCACCGGTCGGGATGGAGGTCGGAACCGATGTGTACTCGCAGCGGATGTTCAAGATGCAGCCTGCCGGAAAATCGTCCGCGTACATCTCCGATGCGGCCGGACCCTCCGCATCGCCCCGGAACTCGTACCGCGACGTGTTCACGAGTCGGTGCAGCCACCCGGTCGGCCGCCCCTCCGAGTCGAGGCTCGCCCGAAGCCGGTGACGCCCGGCCGGCCGGTAGTAGTCGTGGCGCAGGTCATCATCACGCGTCCATAGCACCTGTACCGGCGCGCCCACCTCCTGCGAGAGGTACGCGGCCTCAGCGGCATAGTCGCCCATGAGCCGACGGCCGAAACCGCCGCCCGCACGCTGCATGTGAACGGCAACCGACCCGCTCGGGAGTCCGGTGATCTCCGCCGCGAGCTGTTGGACGGTCCCCGGACTCTGGGTCGGCGCCCAGATATCGCACCCGTCCTCGCGTACGTGTGCCGTGCAGTTCTGTGGCTCCATCGGGGCGTGCGCCAGGAACGGAACCTCGTAGTCCGCTTCCACCACACGCGCGGCTTCTACCCCGTCGACGTCACCGTCGTCGCGAACGAGGAAGCTGCCCGGCTGCTCGATGGCCTCTGCGAAGCGGCCACGGAGGCCCTGAGTGCTTTCGGAGGCGCCGGGTCCGGGGGCCCACTCCACCTCGAGCCGCTCGCGCCCCTGCAGGGCCGCCCACGTCGAGCCGGCCAGGACGGCCACACCGTCCAGCATGTGGGTCGGATTCGCCCGTCCCTCTATGCGCCGAACCGCCTCCACGCCGGGTACGGCCAGAGCCGGCTCCGGGTTAACGGCGGCGACCGTCGCGCCGTAGCTCGGGGGGCGCTTCACCGCGGCATACAGCATCCCCTCGACCCTGACATCGAGCCCGAACCGCTGGGTGCCCCTCACGATGGCCGGGTTGTCGACTCCCGGGACCCGCGAGCCGAGAAGCCGGTATTCCGAGGGGTCCTTGGGCTCGACGTCCTGCGGTGCCGGGAGCCGCGCGGCTTCGGTGGCGAGGTCTCCATAACCGAGGCTCCGCCCCGTAGCCGGGTGCCGCACGAAGCCCGCCTCCGTCGTGCACTCGGCCGCCGCGATGCCCCAACGGCCGGCTGCCGCCGCGATCAGCAGAGCCCTCGCCGAGGCACCCGCGATACGCAGGCCGTCCCAGCTGCTCCTGAGACCCCAGCTGCCGCCCGCGAACTGGGCCCCGTAACTCGCCGGGTCCAGGTCCGCCTGTCGCACCCGTACCTGCGACCACTCGACGTCAAGCTCCTCCGCCACCACCAGCGGGAGGGCCGTCTTCGAGCCCTGGCCGATCTCCGGATTCTTGGCGGCGATCGTGACGATGCCGTCGGGCGCGATCTCGATGAACACGTTGAGGACGGCTGGCTCCGCACCGGGTTCGGTGCGCGTGAGGCCGACCGTCGGCATCGGTACCGACACGGCGACAAGCAGGCCACCGCCGGCTGCGGTGCCGACCTTCACGAAGTCACGGCGAGTGAGGACCCGTATGCTCTCGTCGCCGGCCCTCATCGTCTCGCCTCCCCGCTGTGCACCTGTGGTCTCGCGGGCCGACCTGCTGCCCGGAGGACTGCCCTGCGCACACGGTGGTAGGATCCGCAGCGACACAGGACTCCGCTCATGGCACGCTCGATCTGTGCATCCGTGGGGTCCGCGTAGCGGCGAAGGAGGGAGACGGCGGTGAGAATCTGGCCGCCCTGGCAGTAGCCGCACTGGGGCACGTCCTCCTCCAGCCACGCACGCTGTACCGGATCGAGATCGCTCTCGTCGAGATCGTTCGCGTCGATGCTATCGGGTGAGAGTCCCTCGATGGTGGTGATCGAGGCTCCCTCGACGGCCGAGACCGGCTCGGTGCACGAGCGGATCGGCTCATCGCCGCTGAGCACGGTGCATGCGCCACATAGCGACGCGCCGCAGCTGTACTTGGTGCCTGTGAGGCCGAGCACGTCGCGGAGCGCCCACAGAAGCGGCATGTCGGGCGGCACGTCGAGATCGTAGCGGACTCCGTTCACGGTGAGCTGGATCATGGCCCTCCCCCGTATCCTGAACGCCGGTGCGTCGTGTCGACCGCGCACTGCTTCCATCCAGTCGCGCGTGGCTCCGTCGCCATACGCCCGGCCGTTCCGAATCGTTCCCATCGGGAGCCGAGTCGGGAACATTCCGGCAGGCCGGAATTATGCTGGGTATCACGCAGGTACCAGGGTGAGGTCCTCGCAGCCTGCCCAGGCGACGTGGACCGCTCCAGACACCGGTGGGGATCGAGCCATGACGATGAACCGGATAGTGACTGCGCTCTCGGTTTTCTGCTGTCTAACCGGTCAGGCGCAGGCCCAGAGCGTCGACGCGGGAGAATCACGCGTTCTGGTCGAAAGCGGCGGTTGGCGGCTGGTTGGAGACTTCGTCTTGCCGAGGTCCGACGCACCCGTCCCCGCCGTGCTGATGCTCAACAAGGCCGCGGGTGATCGCAGATCCTACGCGGGTCTCGCCAGCCAGCTCGCAGCGAGGGGGATCGCGTCACTGCGCATCGACCTCCGAGGACACGGAGAGAGCACCAACCTCGGCGAATTCATGCCGGGCGAGCTGCAGAGGGATCCCCTGATCTGGGATGCGGAGGTCGACGTCATTGCGGCGCACCGATCCCTCATCTCTCGACCGGAGATCGACGACTCACGGATCGCGATCGTCGGCGCAAGCTACAGCGGTGAGGAGATGGCGGAGGCGGGCCGCCAATTCGTGTACGCGCGCGCCTATGTCGCAATCTCGCCGGGCTCGTTCAGCGATTCATCCATTCAGGCGATCGACGCGAGCGGGGTGCCCTGGCTGTTCGTCGTATCCAGCCACGACCGATTCCTACGCGAGATCACGGCAGACGTCTGGTCCGAGAGTCGAACCGCGGGCCTGGTGATCGCCCCCGGCACCGCGCACGCCACGGACATCCTCGCGACACACGAAGATATGGCCGAGCGCATTGCCACATGGCTCGCTCATAGGCTTCGGTAGGCTCGCTGTCAGCCGCCGGAGGGTCTGGACGAGTGCTCGAGGCGTGGCTCGGCTGCCGGCGGATCGATCTCGAGAGAGAACCGCTTCGCCCGATCGGCTCGGAACTGAAGGTCGTGCTCCATGACGACCCGCGCGCTGACCCGGGTGATGGAGAAGCGCGGCAACATCGGGCAACAGGTGACCATCAGGAACGCCAACGACGCCGCGAACGTGGCTTCGAGACGACGCCGAGTGGTCTTCCGACCGATGAACTGCAGTCTCCGGATCCGATCCGGCAACGGCACGCCGTTGGCCGCGAGCACGAGGGTGCCCCAGCGACTGCGCGTCGCCTCCAGTCACGCGAGCGCCCGGCCGTACTCACGCCAGTGGAGGGTGATCGTGCGACACGCCAGCTCGTCCGTGGAGAACTCTCTGGCCTCGCGAATCCGGCTCGACAACCACCGCGCGACCGGGTGAAAGAAGAGGAGCGTCTCGGCGACCGCCTGGAGCAGGTTGAGCGGATAATCCCGTCGCTTTATGTGCGCCAGCTCGTGCGCCAGAACCGCCTCCGCCTCGGCCGGGGAAGCGTCTTCGTGAACGCGTCGGGGCAGAAGAACCGTGGTCGAGCGCCAGCCGAAGACGATCGGCACGTCGACATACTCCGTCGTGCGAAGTCGGACGGCGCCCCGAATCCTCAACCTCGCTCGCAGGCCGTCGAGGAGTCGGCCCCAGCGCGGCGAGACGTGCTCGCTGCCGATCGATTCGAGATACGCGAGGTTCTTCCATGCCCTGCCGAGGGACACGAGGCGCCAGGAAACCATGCCCAGCCATGCAGCGGCGACCAGGCTGAGGGTCCACCCGATCGCGGCGGCTTCGGGGGCGGGTAGCGTCGAACCCGCGCCGTGGATCCCGAGGATCTCGGTCCAGAGTGACTCATCCGTGACGGCGAGGTCGGGCTGCGCCTCGAGGAGACGCGCGATCGTCCTTCTGACCCAGTCCGTGTGATCGAAGTAGCTTCGGACGATTCGGGCGCCGAACAGGACAGGCACGGCGAGAAGGGCGAGAAGGGCTACGTAGGCCAAGAGGTAGCGGGCGCCGGCCGACCGGCGGCAGACCCGCCTCCAGGGCAACGCCACCACCAGCCAGATCAACCCGCCTACCCAGAGAGAGTGAACCAGCGCCCAGGCCATGGCGTGCAGGCCCAGGGTAGCGGCGGTCACGACGTCAGTCATCTACATCGCCCTCGGCTCTCTCGAGAATCGAGCGGATCTCCGCCTTCTCGCTGGCGCTCGCGGGGGTCTGTGCCAACGCCCGCATGACCAGCCTCTTGGTCGACCCTCCGAACGCCGTTTCCGTGAGACGAATCACGAGCCGGGCCTCGGTCTCCTCCGGGGGCACGTTGCTCTCGTAGACATGACTCCGCGCGGAATCGTCGCGCGACACCAGTCCCTTGTCGTGCATGTTCTGAAGCAGTCGCAAGACCGTCGTGTACCGCACGGGCTTCGACAGGCTCATCCCTTCGTGTACCGCGCGCACGGTGCTCGGCCCGTTGTCCCAAAGGTACCGGAGGATTCGCAGCTCGGCGGGCGTGGGGAGCGGCACGGCAGCCTGGGTCCTGTTCACCGGATGTTTCCTCCATTCGTTGCATTCGTTGAAACACGATGAACGTCGTACGAGACCCTAGCAGTTCGGGCCCGGGTCCGTCAAGAAGAACCGCGAGGATGGGGAGGACAGGAGATCTTCAAGCTTGACACACGACGCGCGTCGTACGACGATCATGTATATACTTGGACGGCGGATCGAGATCGGTGGGCTAACGGCGCACCCCTTTGAGCGGAGGACAATTCGTGAACCGATACTGGCTGTTTCGTGCATTCGCGATCCTCGTGGCGGCCTGTGTCGCCGCCCCGCTCGAGGCCCAGCTTCGCCCCGAGTACGAAGAGCTGGCCCTGGGGCTCGTACCGGTTGCGCTCCGAGATGGAGCCCGGCTCTTCCTGTCGGATGGGGGGGACCTTCGCCCCGTTCGACACTCCGACGGCCCGTTCACGTGTGTCACGGACGTTTCCGACCCGACCCGCGTATCGTTCAGCTGCTATCACGAAGACCTGCACGAATTCCTGGAGCTTCAAGAGGGGATGGTGGCCGAGGGACTCAGGGGGGCGGCGTTCCAGGAGCAGCTATGCGACAGGATGCGTTCGCAGGGGATCGCTATCCCCTCTCCCAGACTCCTCGTCACCATGAACGTCGCGCTCGGGCCAGATGGAGAACTGCCGGATGCCGCCACAGTCTGGCATCTCCTCCAGATGCCAGAGGTCACGAGCTCCTCCTCCGGGCTGGCCGAGGAGGAGCCCTACCCCGGCGGGCCGTGGCTGCACAACGGCGGCACGTGCGACGCGCACCTCATGTGGTCGGAGCGCCGATCGATTGGTGACCGATGAGCGGCGAAGGGGATCAGCACCGGCCGGGATCGCCCGCACTTATCTTGATCTCGTCTCCCGGATTCGATGCGAAGCCGGACGACACCGATTCGGCGTTTCGCCGAATCTCGGCGCGAAGCACGCCCTCGCCCGCCGTCTTCGTGAGGTCGAGGCGTACTCCCAACACCTCGGCGATATCGGAGTCGGCGGCAGTCGCCCGGTTTCGCTCCGGCGTTCCGTCGGTAACACCGAGCAACGTACTGGCGAGCGCGAGAGGCTGTCCGCTGACCAACAGGAAGCATTCGATCAGTTCCCCGGAGAGCGCGATCCCGGGCGGACCGCTGATGATGGTCTCGAAATGGGTCGGTTCGGGCGCAAGCCGCTCCTCCCCGCAGCCAGCCAACAGAAGTCCGAAGAACACCAGCGGCAAACAGGGGCGTGGAGTTGTTGCTCGTGGATTCAAGTCCGGCATGAGCTTCCCCTTCGCTGAGTGCGTGACTCGCCGGGATCGCCGTTTCGTCCCGTCTCTATCCATCAGAACGATTGAAGGGCGTGGTTGGGACAAGCTCCCCCGCCCTGCCGACGTAGAAGTTGAACCGCCCACCTGGCAGGCGCGCTGGGTGCATGCGTGGCTGAAGCGCGAGTAGGGGCGGCCCGGGCGGAGCCCCCCTGAACCGTCACTAGCTCCTGACCATCCTCACCAGGTCGGTGCCCTCGATCGTCTGCCCATCGAAGGTCTCGCCGACGAGCGTCCCCTCGGTGGACGCGCAAGTGAGCCCTGTGTCACCGAGCAGGAAGTGGAGCACCAGATCCAGATCCCCGTCGCCGTCCACGTCCTTTTCGTGGCGTTGGACGCCTTGGGACGTGGTGTGCATCTCGCTCGCCCCCTCGAACGTGATCGTAGTGTGATCCACAGTCGTCGCGTCGAACACGTCGGTGGTCAGGATGGCAACGGGAATCACCTGCATCGGGTTGATGCAGTTGATCGAGTTCGGGTCGCTCTCCGGCTTGATGTCGATGACCACATCCGGGGGTGGACAATCGCCGTTCGTGCAGCCCGGATCCGGCGGCGGACAATCGCCGTTCGTGCAGCCCGGGTCCGGCGGCGGACAGTCACCGTTCGTGCAGCCCGGATCCGGCGGCGGACAGTCGCCGTTCGTGCAGCCCGGGTCCGGCGGCGGACAATCGCCGTTCGTGCAGCCCGGGTCCGGCGGCGGACAGTCGCCGTTCGTGCAGCCCGGATCAACGTCCGCGGATATGGGATTTTGCCAAGACCCGTCACCTACGACTTCCCCACTCTGCAAGTCGGGAGAAGGTCTACACAGGGAGTCGGGGAACCCCCGCGTGTGGGAGAGATCCGTCCCCCGGCCCGCGTCGCGATCGGATACAGACTCTCGTCAAGGCAGTACCTGGGAGAAGGTCCTGGACGCTGGCTCCCACACGTGCGGGTGTACGCCCCGTTTCTGACCAACGAGCAGGTAGGTGGCGACCGAAGGCTCTTCCGCCATCCGTTCGTGTTCGGGCGCGAGGGCGGACCCTTCGCATACCTGGTGGTCGTCGTACCCGATGAGTTCGATCCGACTCGCTAGCTGCGGTGGTCAACGTACGGTCCCCCAAGGGACCCCGGGGGGCCTCTTCACTGGATGCGCCTGGTGTAAACGGATAGCTGCTTGGGGAAGTCTCACTGGACGGCATCACGGAATCACACGGTTCGATCTCCTCTGGAGCCACGAGACGGGCGGCTGAATCTTCGTCGCTCGAGCCCGCAGGTGGTGAATAGCCCACGGAGGCAGAGTTGATACCAAGAACTTCCACGGGCCGAGTGAGCCGCGTTCTCACGACAGCCCTGGTTGCCGCTTTTCTCGTCGCCCTCGCCGGCTGCCGGACGCTGGGGGCCGGAGACGGAAAGCCCGACCCCGATCTCGCGTCACCGTCGGCATTGGAATCGGCCAGGAGCAATTCGCCGCGGCAGCCGACTGACGAGATGCTGCTGGCCTGGTGGGGGGAGCGTCATCAAACACCCGCGGAGTACGTGCTCGAGAGATTCCGAGACCACAAATGGGTCTTCCTGGGCGAATATCACCGCGTCAAGCACGACGTAGAGCTGATCTCCACGCTCATCCCGATGCTCCATGCCGAAACGCCCGTGCGACATTTGGCCATGGAGTTCCTGTGTGAAGATCGTACGGAGGTGGCGAATGGGCTGATCAGTACAAGAGAGTATGACCGTCGCCGGATGATCGATTTTTTCCGCGAGCAATTCGTCGCGTGGTCCTACGAGGAGTACCTGGGCATCTTCGAAGCCGCCTGGCGTTCCAACCAGCGGCTTGCCGAGCAACACGGACCGTTCCGTCTCGTCGGACTCCATCCCTGCATCGACTGGGAGGTGATCAACTACAGCGACGATTCGGTCGCCATCGAGAGGGAGCGCGAGAAACAGCGCGGCTACGACGAAACGATGGCCGAGGCGCTCGACTCACAGGTTCTTCAGAAGGACTTGCCGGCATTGGTCTTCACGGGTATCGCCCATGCGACGGCCAAGTTCACCGAATACTGGGTGGGAACCGATCGGCCACTTCCGCGGATGGGGAACCTGGTCTACAAGGATCCCCTGAGATCCGAGATGTTCTTCATCGGTCTGCATGCACCGTTCTACGATAGCGGCGTCGACAGCGACATCTATCCGTTCGATGGACGATTGGATAGGCTGATGGCGGAGTTTCAGAAAGATGTCGGGTTCGATGTGGTGGGCACTCCGTTTGAGAATCTCTCGCACGAGAATCCCAGCGAGCATTCGATTACGGCGTACGATTTCGGGGAGCTGTTCGACGGTTACACCATTCACCGCACGCCGCTCCGGGAATACGTCGGTGTGACCTGCATCGAGGACTGGATCATCGACGAGGACCAGTTCCACCACTTTCTGCGCCACATCCCGAACCCTCAGGCAGCAGAGTACTACTCAGATATGAGCCTGGAGGATTTCCGTGCCGGTCGATGTACTCCAGGTCCCGATCACGGCGTCGAGTTCAAGCGGCGGTTCCGCCGGCTGGGGGAGCCTCACTGAGCTCTGGAGATCTTCTGATCACTCGAGGAAGCCCGGACCCTGTCGATTCGGCGTTTGCGCGACGTACGCCTGACTTTCTTAGCCCGACGAGGTCGCGACCGCCGGGGACTCGGTGAATACGCTCTCTTCCGACCGGACCGCCGGACAGTTCACTGTGCAGGGACCACGCGCTCGGCCTATTGCGAGGGGGCCAGAACGGCCTCGAGGTCGGCGATGAGCCGATCCAACATTGCGGCCTGAGGCCAACCCTCCGGGGCTAACCGCCGGGCGGTCAGGAAATCTTGCAGGGCGAGTCGCGGGTGCCCTTCGCGTTCGTGCATCAGGCCACGGTTGACGTAGACGACGGGGTTCGAGCGGTCGAGCGAATTTGGCGAGCGCCTCGTCGACGAGTCCCTCCAGGGAAAGAGCGACCGCGGCGTCATCGAGCTCACGCACCGCCGCGAGGCGCGCCGCGAGTGCAATCCGCCGGGTCGCGGACGTGGTCCGATCGAATGTCACGAGCCTGTCGATCTCCGCGCAGGCGGCGTCGGTACCGTCAGCGCGGAGGCCCACCAGAGCCCGGCACTCGACGACATCGGCGAGGGGAACCCCCGGACGCTCACGCTCCGGCCTCTCTAGCGCCTCGAGCGCAGCGGTCCAATCGGGCTCCGGACCGAACGTCAGAAGGTAAGAGAGGCCCAAAGCGGCCTCCGAGTTGGCAGGCGCCCACGCGAGCACCCGCCCGTATTCCGCCACGGCCGCGGCGGCGGCCACCGGATCCGCGAGCGCGGGCCCTAGATGGTCCACCGCGTAATACGCCGGGAGCGCCCAACGCAGCCCCTGCTCGGACACGAGCCTGGCGTTAGACTCGCCGCGCTTCACGTAGACCTTCGAGACGCGGTCCCAGAACACCAGCACCCACTCGTCGCCGGCTTCCAGAACCGGCATGCGCTCCTTCCCGATGAGGTCCGTCAGGTACTCGAGCACCGCGACTTGAGGGGCGTACTCCGCCTGGACGGCCTCCCAGCTCGGCTCATTAGTGTGCGCATCGATGTAGCGACGGTAGAACTCGCGTGGATAGACCGGGACCCTTCCGTCGATGAACACCCGCGTTCCCGGAAGATTCCACATGAGGTATCCGCCGAAACCGATCGAGTTGAAGATGTTCCCGCGGGGACGCTCGGCTTCGATGAACCCTACCGCTGCGGAGGGGAACTTCCCTTCCTTCTCGCCCAATCCCACCTCGTAGACGGGGTTCCGGAAGATCAGAATCCACCAAAGGGGAACCAACGCGATCGCGAGAGCCGCGTTGGCCCAAACCGCGATCCTCGGCCCGAGTGAGAGCGGAACAGCCCTCACCCACCAGCGGATCAAGATCGGTGTGGAGATGACCACGGACTCCGCCATGAAGCGAACGCCACCGAGAATCGGTAGGGCGAGAAACACGAGGAACAGGACGGTATCGTGCCACCCCGGACCGATACGGCGGACCGCCAGCACCGCAAGCGCGGACGCTCCGAGCACGACCAGCAGGCTGAACCCCCACGTGTACTGGATCGCGAATCCCGACAGACTCGCCCACGTGAGCGGCTGGTACTCTCCGAGCGAAGCCATCTCGGAGCCCCAACGCGCCAGCTGAGCCGGGGCCGCGAATACTCCGAGCCCACGAGGATTGACGAGGGTGGCAGCGAGAACCGCCACCCAGGTGACGGCGAAGCCCCTCAGGTCGTGCGCCGTTATCCGGGACCTGGTGAACAGGCCCCGCCCGGCGTCGACGGCGAAGAAGAGCACCGGTAGCCCCAGACCCACCAGGAAGCTGCCGTGGAGGTTGGTCCACAGGACCTGCAGCAGGAAGAGCCGTACCAACATTGGGCGGGACCACCTGTCCCGGTGGAGCAAATGCACCGCCCAGGGAAGCAGAAGCAACTCGAAGAGGTGCGGGCGCATGAAGAACCGGAACTTGAGCGCGAACAGCGCTATCACGATCACCGCAGCCGCGACGAACGGGGCGTGACGGCCACGGCACTCGTCCACGCGCGACGTACGCCAAAGGACCACGACCAGCGCTACCGAAAAGGCGGCCTTGAGCAGGCTGAGGCCGGTGAGGTCGCCAAGACGCCAGACCGTGAAGAAGAACGAGTCCGACAGCCAGCTCATCAGGTCGGGCGGGCTCGCGGGCTGGGTGTAGGTGAACGGATCGGTAGCCGGGAAGCCGCGCGCGAGAATCTCGCGGCCCATCGCCAGATGGAACCAGATGTCGTAGTTGGTGATCGTGGTGAGCGCGATCAGGAACGCGAACACCGTAACCGAAACCGCGAGGACAGCCCTCGAGACCGAGAGCTCTGATGAATCCGGCGCGTTCCGGGCAAGGGCCCGGCCGCAGACGACGCTCCCGCTCACGCTCTCAGGCGGCACCATGAGCCGGCACAACAGGTGCGGGTCGAAGTCGAGGCGTGGTTAGCGTCCCAAGCAAGAGCCCACCTTGCCGGCCAGTCACTCACGAGAGATGTACACGGAGGGTCGGCCATCCAATCCTTCAGATTCGAAACGGACCTCTCCGAGTCCTGGCCAGCACACGGAAACCGGGCCGCGCCCTCGGGAAAACCCCCGCTCAACCTTGCGTGTCAGGCGCTCTTGACCCACTCCGGTCACAGCTTCAGACCATTATACGTCTTTGGCAAGTGCCAGGGTCACATCGATTTCCGGGACCGCCACGGGACGATCACCGGAGCTGGGGCTCACTCTGGAAGGAGGCCGCGGCAGTCGAGATCACCACTCGTCTCCGACGCACCAGGGCATCCCCCCACCGCGTGTCAAAATGGGACCGGAGAACTGTCGCGGACCGGATCACTCCTAATCGGATTCGTCGGAACAAAGCCAGCCAAGGTACCTCCACTCGCCACCTTCCCGAACCAATACATCCGTACACCGAGTGTGAGTCGTTTCACGCTCACCCTCGCGATTCTCGGAAGCCACGGAGACGTAGTAGTGCACCACCGCAGCATCCCCATGCATCGCAACGCCGACTGGTGCAAGATGATGCAGGAGACCGTTTGAGTTTTCGTCCCCGTACTCACTCCATCGCTTCGCCTGAGCGCGATCCCGAGGCATGGGGTAGCCCCGACCCCAACCCAGCATGTTAGGGTGCGTAAGTCGGTCCACCCAGGTCGCGTCTTCAGCAAGATCCGCCTCCCAAGATGCCTCGACAACAGCTATGACCTCACGCTGCTCGGGCGACCAGGTTTGTCCAAGGAGCGTAACCGTGGAGAGGAAGAGGCCAAACGAACTGAGGGCAACTGCGCGGCGGTAGGGATGCACCTGGCACCGTCCTTGTTCGAGGTGATCGCCGACACGTGCAAGCGGCGACCCGCCGCTTATCCAGTCTTGCCTGCGAGTGCCGCATGAGAATCACCACGGTGCCGAGCGGACGCTCAGGCCGCAAGAGCGAGACCACCTCGATCTTCACCCGGTATGCGATTTCGGGGAGGCACGTCCTGCGCTCGCAGGTGGCGAAGCTAGCCGAACACTACGGGGCGGGACCGGAGTCCGAACGGAAAGTGGTCTCGATTTGGGAACGTTGAAGCGAATAGCGTCACGGAAACGTCAAAGAATCGGCCCCGCCTACCCGCTCGGCACTCGACCTCGACCCGCACGTAGCAGTCGAAAGGCCATGCCCCGCAAGGCAATCTAAGTAGTGACCCCGGCAGGACTCGAACCTGCGACCTCGGGATTAGGAATCCTCTTTGAAGAGTTGCATCAAGCTCAGGAGCGCCGCGCGCTGACACAATGAGCGCCGATTCAAATGCGAGCGGTTTGTGCTAAGTTGCGCCGTACTGCACCGCCTACTGAAGCCTCGTTCCCAAAGATGTTCCCAAGATATGGTTCCGATTCCATGCTCACGGAACGTGGTCTTGGTGTTCTCAGGCAGGCTTGGTGTCGAGCACCGCGGCTCGGTCAAGCGCGTCCAGGCCTCGGACTCGGAGTCTATTCTTATGAACAGTCCATCGACTCTGTAGACGCATGAGCGACGTGCGCGGAACGTCTCAAAGACTGGAGTACGGTCAAAACTGCCTTAACGGCCCCGACGGATCCCCTGCCTCGCGCTAGCAGATGCTGGGCTTTCTCTTAGTGATCGTCTCCACGCAGCCCTTCGAGCCTCGAGCGATAGCCCTTTGCTCGCGAACTGTCACCCAACGCCTGGGCCGCCTCGATGCGCAGCTCCAGACTGGCTGCCAGATAGAGCACGAAATACACGGGGGAGGGCGAGTCGAAGGCGTCTGCCTCCTTCAGGGCTTCCTCGTGTCGGCCGGTCGCATGGAGTAGCTGGGCCAACCGCAAACGTTCCACCGGCAAGGACTCGAGGTCATCCCACTCCAGATTGTCCGGGGATGCGGACGCGTCAGCGATGAGATCCCGAAAATCCTCGAGAGCCCTGGCGGTGTCTGCCCGAGTCAGGGCCAGGTGTGCAGCCATCGCACGGGCGGCGAGCCGTCGAGTCCTTGTCGCCTGACCCACCCCGGGTATTGCCCCCGAAGGCGCTTGACGGGCGTCGGCCAGTCGCGCGATTTCGCTCAAGCTCGATGCGATCCGCTCGACCCCGGACCGACTTCCTCGCATCGCGTCGTGGATCCCGATCCGCCAAAGGTGGACCGGCGACGCCTCGGGGTCTAGCAGCCAACGCCCGCGAAGACGCTCCACCGCCCGTTCCGCCTCGTGTTCGACGTTCAATCCAACAATAACGTCG
>JBDHHV010000046.1:0-21075 GCA_039589195.1 Gemmatimonadota bacterium
GCTTCTCGAGGAACGCCGAAGTCCCCTCGAGCGCGTCCGCCGACTCGAAGCACGCCCGCTGCGCTTCGAGCTCGTACTCGAGCATCTGTTCGAGATTCGATGCGAGGCTTTGCTGGATCGCCTGCTTGGCCATTCGGAGGGGGAGCGCGGGCTTGCGGGCCAGACGATCGGCCCACGATCGCGTCTCCTCCATGAGTCGATCGTGCGGCACGACTCGGTTCACGAGACCGATTCTCTCGGCCTCGCGAGCGTCCACCATCTCGGCCAGGAAGAAAAGCTCCGCCGCGCGGGCCGGACCCACGAGGCGCGGGACGGCGTACGTGCCACCCCAATCAGGGTGCAGGCCGATCCGATTGAAGGTTTGGCCGATCGAGGCGCGCTCGGAAGCGATCCTCAGGTCGCACGCGAGCGCCATGTTGGCACCACCCCCGGCGGCAGGTCCGTTGAGCGCGGCGATGACGGGTTTGGGCATCTGACGGATCGTCCGGACGACACGCCGACCCGCGTCCACGAGCGCCGTCGCCTCGTCGAGCTGTCGGGATTGGATCAGGTCCGCCAGATAGTTGACGTCGGCGCCGGCGCAAAACGCGCGGCCCGAGCCGGTCACGATCACCACGCGCACCGACTCGTCCGCGCCCAGGCTCGCGAGTCCATCCGCGATCTCATCGCGCATCGTCCCGAAGAAGGCGTTTAGCTTGTCCGGGCGGTTGAGGGTCAGGGTGCCGATCGGCCCATCCCTGTCGACCAATACATGGAGTGTGCTCAGGAGGCTCCCTCCGCGTGTACGATCGTGGCGATCCCTTGTCCGACGCCGATGCACATGGTGACGAGACCGGTGCGCCCGCCGCGGCGAGCGAGCTCGTGTACGAGTGTGGTGAACAGCTTGGCACCCGTGCACCCGAGTGGGTGCCCGAGGGCGATGGCTCCGCCGTTCACGTTGACGATCTCGGGGTCCAGCCCCAGCTCGCGGATGCAGGGAACCGCCTGCGCCGCGAACGCCTCGTTCAGCTCCACTAGGTCGAGGTCGCCGACGCCGATCCCTTCCCGCTCCAGTGCCTTGCGTGTCGCCGGCACCGGTCCGATCCCCATGCAGGAGGGATCCACGCCCGCGACGGCCGATGCGCCGAGCCGTGCGATCGGCTCCAGGCCGAGCTCTCGCGCCGCGGCCCGGCTCGTCACGAGCACGGCGGCGGCGCCGTCGTTGATCCCCGAAGCGCTCCCGGCGGTCACGGTGCCCTCCGCGCGGAATGCCGGTCGGAGCGCCGCGAGCTTCTCCGCCGTGACCTCGGGGCGTGGGTGTTCGTCGATATCCGCGAGACGCGTCTTTCCGCGGCCGGCCGACACCTCGATCGGCACGATCTCCTGCCGAAAGCGTCTCTCTTCCATCGCGCGTGCGGCGCGGCGCTGGCTCTCCAGCGCGAACGCGTCCTGGTCCTCCCTCGACGCACCGTACGTCTCCGCGACCACTTCGGCGGTCTCTCCGAGCGAGATGGTCCAGCGCTCGGGCATGGACGGGTTGGTGAAGCGCCAGCCCACCGTGGTGTCCGAGATTGGGGGAGCGACGCGCGAGAAGCCCTTCTCGGGCTTGAGCATCACCCAGGGTGCCCGGGACATGCACTCGACTCCACCCGCGATGAACACGTCCCCTTCGCCTGCCCGGATCGCGTGCCCCGCCGATACGATCGCCTGGAGCCCGGAGCCGCACAGCCGGTTCACGGTCTGGCCTGCGACCTCCACCGGAAGCCCCGCGAGAAGGCCCGACAGGCGCGCGACGTTTCGGTTGTCCTCGCCCGACTGGTTGGCGGCACCCGCGATGACGTCCTCGACCCGGTCCGCCGGCACGCCCGTGCGCTCCACGAGCGCCTCGATCACGCGCGCCAGAAGGTCGTCGGGTCGAACTCCGGAGAGGGCGCCGGCGTGTCGCCCGACCGGCGTCCTGACAGCGTCGATGATGACCGGATCCCGATCCCCCGCCTCAGTCATTTATGCTCTCCTCCCCCAACCCGAGCAGCCCCACGCCGGGGCGGTCGGGTCGTTCGCGGATGCACGGGGTTCAGTCGGTGCACCGTTGTGCGCCGCGAGGTGTCCCTTCCGAGCGACCGTAGATCCGCGCTGTATGCTTGAGCTACCGCGTTGGTGGTCGACCGTGTCGCTGCTGGGCCCGGCGAGCCACGCCGCGGAGCTTCCGCGTCGCGAGCGAAGGGACTCTCGCGGTGTACGCCCAGCGACACTCCGCACGTCAACGCAGATCGACCCATACCGACTTCACCTGCGTGTACTGCTCGAGCGCGTGTCGACCCAGGTCGCGACCGTAGCCACTCTGTTTGTAGCCGCCGAACGGGCTGGCCGGGTCGTACAGGTTGTACGTGTTGATCCACACCGTCCCCGCCTTGAGACGCGATGCGACGTAGTGGGCCTTCTTGATGTCGTTCGTCCATACTGCCGCGGCGAGCCCGTACATGGTGTCGTTCGCCCGCTCGATCGCTTCGTCGACCTCGTCGAATGTCAGCGTCGCGAGCACCGGTCCGAAGATCTCCTCTCGCGCGATCGTCATGTCCGGCTGGACGCCGTCGAACACTGTCGGCTCCACGAAGTACCCGGGCCGGATGTCGGCTCGCCCGCCACCCGCGACGATCTCGGCTCCCTCCTGCACGCCCCGGTCGATGTATCCGAGCACGGTCTCCATCTGTTTCTCGGAGACCACGGCTCCGATCCGGGTGCCCTTCTCGAGGGGATCGCCCACCTTCAGTCCCGCGGCTCCCTCCGCCACCATGTCGACTACCTGATCATGAGCCGCCCCCTCGACGAGCAGACGGCTCCCCGCGGCGCACACCTCGCCCTTCCCGTAGAAGATTCCGTTGAGCGCGCCCTTGGCGGCGGTCGGGAGATCCGCGTCGGCGAACACGATGTTCGGACTTTTGCCCCCGAGCTCCAGCGAGACGCGCTTGACGGTATCGGCGGCGACCCTGGCGATGCGCATCCCGACCTCGGTGGAGCCGGTGAAGGCGATCTTGTCCACGCCGGGGTGAGAGACGAGCGCCTCACCGGCTGTGGATCCACGCCCGGGAACGACGTTGAGCACGCCTGGGGGCAACCCCACTTCCGACGCGACATCCGCGAGTAGCAAGGCCGTGAGCGGAGTCTCGGTGGCCGGCTTGAGGACGACCGTGCACCCGGCCGCGAGCGCCGGTGCGACCTTCCAGGAGGCCAGGTTCAAGGGGAAGTTCCAGGGTACGATCGCCCCGACGACCCCGATCGGCTCGCGCAACGTGTAATTGAACTGGTACGGAACGGAGACCGGGATCGTCTCTCCTTCGATCTTGGTCGTCCACCCGGCATAGTACTCGAAGGTCTGAATGGTCATGGCCATGTCGATGCCGCTCTCGAACAGGGGTTTCCCGTTGTTGAGCGTCTCGACCCGGGCGAACTCGTCCTTCCGCTCTTCCATCCGCTCGGCCATCCGCCACAGCAGCTTCCCCCGCTGACGGGCGGTCATCTTCCTCCACGCACCGCCCTCGAACGCCTCCTGGGCCGCGCGCACGGCGCGGTCGACGTCAGTCGCCTCGGCTTCGGCGACCGTCGTCAGCACCTCCGCGCGCGCGGGGTCCTCCACTTCGAACGTCGCGCCGCTCGCCGCGTCGACCCACTCGCCGCCGATGTACAGCCGGCCCGGAGCCAGGATCTCCGGCACCGAGCGGGTCAAAGTCGCTTCCGTCATCTCCACCTATCCTCCTGCGCCCGCCACCTCCAGGGGGCGGGCGTCGATCGCGTTCGGTCTCCGCGCCGCGGGTCGGCTACTCAGCGCCCCGAGAATTGCGGGTCGCGCTTCTCGATGTAAGCCTCGAGCCCCTCCTTGGCGTCTTCTCCCTGGAAAAGCAGTTGCTGGAGCTCACGCTCGATGGCCAGGCCCTCGGAGAAGGGGACCTCGATGCCGCTGCACACTGCCCGCTTGATCCGACCGACGGCTCGTGAGGCCTTGTTGGGGGGTGTGAACTGTCGGGCGTAGTCCATCGCCTGCTCGAAGAAGGCGTCGTTATCGCCTTCCAGCACCTGGTTCACCAGACCGAGCTCGAGGGCAGTGTCGAATCCGAACGTCCGGCCTTCCGCCATCATTTCGATCGCCTTCGACTTGCCCAGCAGTCGCCCGAGTCGCTGCGTGCCGCCCGTGCCGGGGAGCACACCCAGGTTGACCTCGGGCAGTCCGATCATGCCTCCGTTCGCCCGAGCCAGTCGCAGGTCGCAGGCGAGCGCGATCTCGAGTCCTCCGCCGACGGTATGACCGTTGAGCGCACCGATGACCAGCTTTGGCGTCTGTTCGAGGCGATTGAGGGTCTCGTTGGCGTGCAGACAAAAGAAGTACTTGAAATAAGGATCCGAGGTCCGGAGCATCTGAATGTTCGCGCCGGCCGAGAAGAACTTCTCGCCCTCGCCACGAATCACGATGACGTGTACGTCCTCGTCGAAGCGCGCCTGCAGGATCGCGTCGTCCATCTCCCGCATCATCTCGTGCGTGTAGGTGTTGGCGGGAGGGTCGTCCATCGTGACGATGGCAACGCCGTCCTGGACCTCATATTGGATCAACTCGTCAGCCATTTCGACCTCTTTCTCGACCTTTCATGGATCTGGATCGCGCGAACGAGGGGCGTCCGCGGCCAATGCCGGGAAGCAAAACTATCCGGCGGGCGTAGGGATCGACAAGCATTATGTGGCATGCTCCGAGGCCCTTCAACGCTCGCGGTTACCGTCCGGACCTTGCGCGAGGTCACAGTTCAGCCGCCGGCCGCCGACCGCTACATTCTCGCCATGATGACCGAGACCTCACTCCGCCAGGGTGTACGTCACCTTTGCGACCGGGACCCGGATTTCGCGCGGGTGGTGGAGCGTTGGGGGGCGCCACCCCTTTGGGCGCGCGATCCCGGCTTCGCCACGCTGCTCTACATCATCCTCGAGCAACAGGTCTCGCTCGCCTCCGCGCGGGCCGCAATGGACCGGCTCGTCGCGGCGATCGGGCCACCCCTTCCCGCCGCGTTTCTCGATCTGTCGGACGAAGACCTCCTGGCGATCGGGTTCAGTCGGCAGAAGCGACGGTATGGTCGGGCTCTCGCCCGCCGCATCGTCGATGAGGAGATCGATCTCCGAGAGATGGAGGAGCTACCGGACGCGACCGTGAGGAAGCGCCTGATGGCGGAGAAGGGGATCGGTCCGTGGACTGCCGACATCTATTTGCTCATGGCCCTCGGGCGACCCGACATCTGGCCGATCGGAGATATCGCGCTGGCCACCGCGGCCTGGCGGCTGAAGGCGCTCCCCGCCCGTCCCGGGGCCGAAGAGCTGGAGCGTCTGGGTGCCGATTGGGTGCCGTGGCGATCGGTCGCCGCTCGCATTCTGTGGCACTATTATCTGTCGGATCCGGCTGCCCGTGCCGGCCCCGCGTGACCCCGCACCTGCTCCCCGCTAGAGTATCGGGCCTCGCGTGCCACCGGGGGAGGCACAACGTTGTCCGGAGGTGGGGTGTCGAATCCGGGTGTGCTCCACTCGCTCGTCCTGGCGTATCCGTATCCTCAAGAAAGCCATGCATGTCACTGCCTGATCCCGACGGACAGCGATGCTGAGACGCACGGGCCTCACGGTCCTGGCGGCGACCGTACTCGTGGACATGATCGGGTTCGGGATCGTGCTTCCCCTGCTTCCGTTCTACGCTGAAGAGTTGGGTGCCAGCCCGCTCGAGGTGACCCTGATCATCGCCTCTTTCTCCGCCATGCAGCTCCTCGCGGCACCCATTTGGGGTCGAATCTCGGACCGTCACGGACGCCGGCCGTTGATCCTGGCCGGACTGTTCGCGTCGGCGATCTCGTACCTGATCTTCGCGTTGGCCGACTCGCTGGTCGTGCTGCTTCTGTCCCGGATGGCTGCCGGCGCCGCGGGAGGGACGATCTCGGTGGCGCAGGCGTACGTCGCCGATTCCACCGAGGGGGGCGAGCGGACCCATGGACTCGGCCTGATCGGGGCTGCATCCGGGTTGGGGATCATGCTGGGTCCTGCGATCGGAGGGTTCTTCAGCCGCTTCGGCCTCGGGGTGCCCGGATTCGTGGCGGCGGCCCTGTGCCTGATCAACGGGCTGGCGGCCATCATCTATCTGCCCGAGTCGCGTCACTTCCGCGACCGCCCCGGGTGGGCGGCGGGTGTGCGAGCGAAGGTGGTGGGGGTGCGAGGGGAGGCGGCCGGTCTGCGTGGGTGGGCGACCGCCCTGACCCGCTTCCCGCTATGGCTGCTGTTCAGCGTGTACTTCCTGTGCATCAGCTCGTTCGCCGCGATGACCTCGGTGCTGGCGTTGTACCTGGAGCGGGTGTTCGGCATGGGTGCTTCGGGCATGGGCCTCGTGTTCACCGCCGCGGGAGCGGTCACGGTCGTGGTCCGCGGTGCCGCGGTGGGGAGGCTCGTGCGCCGGATCGGAGAGGCGCTCACCGTGCGAGGGGGCACGGTGATCCTGGGCCTCAGCCTCGTCACGATACCCGTCATCCCCAATCAGTGGTGGTTGGCGCTGCTGGTACCGCTGTGGGCCGTGGCGACCGGGATCCTCTTCCCCTCGCTCGCGAGCCTGATCTCTCAGGACACGGACGCCCACTCCCAGGGGTCGGTCCTGGGGGGGAGCCAGCTGTTCGGGGGACTGGGCCGTGTCCTCGGGCCCGTGTGGGCCGGCCTCCTGTTTCAGCACGTGAGCATCGCCAGCCCGTTCGCGATGGCCGGGATCCTCGTGGGGCTCGCCGTGGTGCTGTCCATCCGAATTCCGTCGCCGCGCGAGCAGGATCGAGGTGCAAGGTCCGGTTGGGGCGAGGGGATGACGGGTCCTGACCCCGGCGAGGCGCCTGAGGGAGCCGGCCCCTGAGCGCCGCCCGGGCGCGGTTCGTCGCAACCGGGCGCTGGGGGGAGGTGTCGGCGCTGCTCGAGCGTCCGGCGGACGCGCGCTGGCTGCTCGCGTTCGCGCACGGGGCCGGCGCCGGCATCCACCATCCCTTCATGGAGTCGATGGCCGGGGCCCTCGCCGGGCGGGGAATCGCCACCCTCCGCTACCAGTTCCCCTATATGGAGCGAGGCCGGCGGCCCCCGGACCCGCAGCCGATCCTGCTCGAGACGGTACGGGCGGCTGTCGAGCACGCGGTGGACATGGCGCAGGGCCTGCCGGTGCTGGCGGGAGGAAAGTCGATGGGTGCCCGCATGACATCGCTGGCCGAATCCGGGGAGTCGCTATCGGGGGTGAGCGGGATCGTGTTCTTCGGATTCCCCCTGCACCCCGCCGGTCGCCCCTCGACCGACCGGGCGGCGCATCTCGAGGCTGTCACGATCCCGATGCTCTTCCTGCAAGGCGCCCGCGATCGCCTCGCGAGCCTCGATTTGCTCACGCCCGTGTGCGCGGGGCTGGGGTCGAGGGCGACGCTCCACGTGGTCGAGGACGCAGATCACTCCTTCCATGTGCCGAAGCGAACCGGTCGCACCTATAATCAGGTTCTGAACGAGCTGGCGGGTCAGACCGCCGAGTGGGCGGCATCGCTCGGGTAGCGCTGGGGTAGCGCTGGGGTAGCGCTGGGGTAGAGACGAGCGGCTCTCCCGCTTTTCCGCTAAATTGAACCCATGAGACACAAAGATCTTACGACCGTTCAGCGCCGTGGGGGCCCCATGTGGGCGATCCTGATCCCGCTGGTCCTGCCGCTCCCGCACGTCCTGGGTGGGACACCCGATACCGGCGACCGCTCAGGTGCGGCGAATCAGCAGCAGGCGGACGACGCCGTCGTGGTGCGCGTGCCCATCACCGGGACGATCGAGATGGGGCTGGCGCCGTTCGTCGAGCGAGCGTTGGAGGAGGCCGGTGAGAGTGGTGCGGCAGCCGTCGTGCTCGACATCGACACCCCCGGCGGGCGGGTCGATGCCGCGTGGGCGATCATCGACGCTGTGCGCGATGCCCCCGTTCCGGTGTACGCGTACGTGAATCGCCGGGCGCTCTCGGCCGGTGCGATGATCGCTCTCTCCGCGAACCGCCTCTACATGCGACCGGGCTCGACGCTGGGCGCTGCGACTCCGGTGACCGGGGGAGGGGAGAAGGCGCCCGAGAAGATCGTGAGCGCGATGCGCTCGGAGTTCCGCGCGCTCGCCGAGCAGCGCGGGTTCGATCCGCGCCTCGCCGAGGCGATGGTCGATGAGAGCGTAGAAGTTCCCGGTGTCGTCGAGGCGGGTCAGCTTCTCACGCTGACGACGGAGGAAGCCGAGCGGCTCGGGATCGCGGCCGGAACGGTGGACGACTACCCGGCCCTGCTGGATGCCGTTGAGCTCGGTTCGCGAGCGACCGTAGACGCGCGCCCGAACTGGGCGGAGGGTATCGTGCGTTTCCTTACGCACCCGGCGGTTGCCCCGCTCCTGCTGAGCCTCGGCTTCCTGGGACTCCTGATCGAGATCAAGACTCCGACGTTCGGGCTCGCCGGGGCAGTGGGGCTCGCTTCACTGGCGGCTTTCTTCGGCGCCCACCACTTGGTGCACCTGGCCGGGCTGGAAGAGATCATCCTGTTCGGGATCGGGGTCGTGCTCGTGGCTGCGGAGGTGTTCGTGATCCCCGGCTTTGGCGTGGCCGGCGCGCTCGGGGGGACCGCGATCGCGGGGAGCGCCGTGATGAGCATGGTCGGGAGTCTCCCCACCTGGGCTGGGATCCTGGAGGCGGCCGGACTGGTAGCGCTATCGCTGATTCTGGTGTCGGTCGTGGCCTGGGCGGTCGTTCGCCACTTACCGCACAGCAGCCGGCTCCGCCTCCGGGGCATCTTCCTGGACAGCGAGACGAGCCGCGAGACGGGGTACCTTTCCGCGCCCGAGAGGGATGACCTGGTCGGGCAAATCGGCACGGCGCTTACGGATCTCCGACCCGCCGGAACCGCGTTGTTCGGTGATGAGCGCGTGGACGTGGTCACCGAAGGTCCGTGGATCGAGGAGAATACGAGGGTCGAGGTGCTGCGAGCGGAGGGCTACCGGCAGGTCGTACGTGAATTACGCGAAGCGGGGATGCGCCCGGAGCTTCTGGAGGAGGTCCAGGAGACTGATTGAGCGTCGCGGTTCGTCGCGACCCGGATACGACGACAGACACCTATCCCGTGTAAGGAGATGTCATGGAAGGCTTGGCGGCGACCAGCATCGTATTCCTGATTCTCGGCCTTATGCTCCTCATGATTCTGCTGTGGGCGGTGCCGGTGCGCTTGTGGGTCACGGCACTCGCGTCCGGCGTACGCGTGGGTCTCGGGAACCTCGTGGGCATGCGGCTTCGGAAGATTCACCCCCCGAGCATCGTCTACCCCTTGATCAGCTCCACCAAGGCGGGCATCCACCTGCTCACGAATGACCTCGAAGCCCACTACCTCGCCGGCGGCGACGTGGAACGCGTGGTGAACGCGCTCATCTCGGCCGACAAGGCGACCATCGAGCTGCCGTTCCGCCAGGCCGCCGCGATCGACCTCGCGGGGCGCGACGTGCTGGAGGCCGTGCAGGTCTCGGTGAACCCGAAGGTGATTCAGACGCCCAAGGTGGCGGCGATGGCCAAAGATGGCATTCAGCTGATCGCCGTGGCCCGCGTGACCGTGCGCGCGAACATCAACCGGCTCGTCGGTGGGGCGGGGGAGGAGACGATTCTCGCCCGGGTCGGCGAGGGGATCGTATCGACGATCGGGTCGGCAGCCTCACACAAGGCCGTGCTGGAGAACCCCGACAACATCTCGAAGACCGTGCTCGCCAAAGGGTTGGACAGCGGGACCGCCTACGAGATCCTCTCGATCGACATCGCCGATGTCGATGTCGGGAAGAACATCGGCGCCGAACTGCAGACCGACCAGGCCGAGGCGGACAAGCGGATCGCACAGGCGAAGGCCGAGGAGCGTCGCGCGATGGCCGTCGCCGAGGAGCAGGAGAACCGTGCGCGCGTGGAGGAGATGCGGGCGAAGGTCGTCGAGGCGGAGGCGCAGGTGCCGTTGGCCATGGCCGAAGCCTTCCGGTCAGGCAATCTTGGCATTATGGATTATGTCAAATTCCGTAACATCGAAAGTGATACGGAGATGCGTAATGCCATCGCGAGCCCGGAGGAGGGACATTGATTCGCGCTAGAGCCTCGTCGGACGGCCGCCGGAACACGCGCTAGACGGGCGCCGGAACGATGGAGGGCTTCTCGGATCTCTTGTGGTTGCTGATCATGTTTCTGGTGATCACGCGCGGGCTCAGTGCCGCGCGGAAAGGCAAGCAGCCACCACAGCCGCCACCACCGACGGAGATCCCCCAACCGTCGAATCGCACCGCCCCTGCCAGCCGTCAGTCCGAGCCGGCCCTTCGTCGCGCGGACCCATCGGTGGACCAGATTCAATCGGGCCCGGGCCAAAAGTCGAGGGGCGCGAAGCGGTCCGATCCCGTGACCGAGTTTCGTCGCCGGTTGGTGGACGCCGCGCGGGAGTGGGAAGCGGAACAGCGACGACGCGCCGGCGTCCCGGTCGAGGACCTGCCCGAGCCCGCGTCGCGGCGCCCCGACACCGGGACCGGACCGGGTCGGCCATCGTCTCGGCCTCGATCCCACCCATCGACGCGCCCGTCAGAGCCACGCAGGCAGTCGTCGTGGGAGACGCGAGACGTGACTCCCGACCGCGTGGCCGGCCAGCTCGCGGAGCGACCCGAGCCTCAAGAGCGAGAAAGCGTCCCGGAGAGGCGCCCTCGTCACCAGCTCGAGCCCGAGCCCCAGGCAACGCCGGGGGCACGGCCCGCGAAACCCGTCTCGGCGAGACCGGCCAGGGTCGCAGAGGTGGAGCCTCGGGCCGGCGACGTCCCCGGAGCCGAGCGTCCGGTCCACGAGCCGCTCGCGCGGCTCGAGCGATTCCGACCGCTCAAGCGGGCGGTCGTTCTGGCCGAGATCCTCGGGCTCCCGAAGACCCTGTCCGATGATCCGGCCTCGAAGCGTGGCGCCCGTGGAGGTTCTACCCGCTGAGGCTCACCTCAATCACGGAACGGCGAAGGCCGGTCCTTCGGTGGGAATTCCGGGTCATCCTTGAACGGAGAGGGCTGGCTCGACGACGCCTCATCCCCCCCGGCTCCGGCGAGGATTCGCTGGAGCTCCTGCTCGCTCAGCTCGAACGGGTCCTCCGCGTAGAGTGGGGGCTCCACCGTCCTGGGCATCTCGGGGTTCCCCAGCAGCGGCTCGAGCAGCCACTCGCGACGGGAGCGTACCTTCACCTGCCACCGCTGGCCGCTCGTGTCCCTGAAGTTCCGTACGCTCATCGCCCATGCTCCTTTCGCAGATAGATGCCGGTGCCGACCAGCGCGATAATCGCGAACGAGAACCACTGGAGCGCGTACGCGAGGTGTGGCCCCTCGCCAAGCTGGGGCTGTCGCGGTGGTGCGAGGCGAGAGCCGGTCGCTCCCGAAGCCGTCGCGCGTACGTAAAAGCCGGCCACCTGATACGGGAGATGTTCCTGGGCCACCTGGAGATTGGCGGCCGAGAGCACGACACGCTCCTTTCCTTCGATCTCGACCCGGATCGCGAGAGACGGGGCCCGGGCCGCGCCGGGGACGGCGATGCCCTCGACCTCGACGATCTCCTCCAGCGTATGTTCGGCTGCCACGGCGGACCAGAGGGAGGGGGGAGGACGGAGACCGTCCGGGGCCGGCAGCCAACCGCGCAGGATAAGGATCGCCGGGTCGAATGGCGGATCCGAGCCGACCAGGAGCGGTGTCAGCAGTTCCACTCCCGGTGATCCATCCCTCGATCGCGCCCGAAGGATGATCTCTCGCTCGATATCAAAACGCCCTCGGGCGCGGACTCGTCGCCAGGCGACGCTGTCCGCGGACGGAATGGGTACCACCCCCGACTCCGGCGGCGAGGCGGCCACGCGCAGCTCGGGCAAGGCGCCGCGAGACGCGCGGACGGCGTTCGTCTCCACACGTTCCGCGCGGCGCTCCAGCTGCCACAGCCCGAGCCTGGCGAACAGAACCGCCAGGAAGAGGGCCAGAATGCCAAATACGATGCTACTTCGTTTGACCATCGGTTTAATGGGCATCGGTGGCATAGCGGCCCGGCCCGGCTATGGCACCCTTCGCGTGGCGTCCAGACCGACGAGCGCGAACCCCACCGATTCCGGGTCGGCTCGCGCGAGACCCTCGAACAGGGTGACCGCCGCCTCCGCGTCCCCGGCTCCCAGATACGCGCGACCCAGCTGCCAGCGGTTGTAGGGATCTCGAAGATCCGTGCGCTCGAAGAACGAGGCAGCCTCGCCGAAGTCACCCGCCATCAAGCTGATCAGACCCAGCACTTCCATCACGGGCTCCAGCTTGCGGGGGTTGGCCTGCTCCTCCAGCAGCGAAGTATACCGGTCCAACGCACTCAGGGCCCCGTCGTCGTCTCCCCCGTGGGCTGCGAGCAGGGCGTCCATGTATGTGATGTTCGCCTCCTGCCGCCGGCGAAACCGGGTCGAGCGAACCCGGTCCGCCTGTCGGCGGAGGAGCGCGGCGCGACGCATGAGGGCCTGCCCCGCGACGGTCAGGAGTCCATGGTGCATCGCGATTCTCGCGGCTGGCGTAAGGGCGCGGATCTGGAATTCCTCCCGTTCCTCACTCGATACGTCCAGCGTGTCCCACGCGTCCGCGAGTCCGAAGAGCTCTCCCACCGCGGCCTGTGGCTCGTCCGCATAGATGTGGACCAGTGCCCTGGAGACGCCGACCCTCGCGCGTTCCTGCTCGTCGGCCAGGGCGATCGCCGCGTCGAAGCCGGCTCGTGCGGAATCGTATCGTCCCTCGATCGCGTCGAGATATGCCAGTCGGGCCAGAGCGCGCGAGCTTCCCGGGGCCAGGCTCGCCGCCCGCTCGTACGCGCCTCTCGCGTCATCGATTCCACCCTGGACGAGAAGCATGTCTCCGAGAAGGAGATGGAGACCGGGTGCGCCCGGGTCGACGTCCGTGGCTTGTCCGGCAAACTCGACGGCTCGCCCCGGGTCGGCTGGAGTCTCGAGGAAGTAGCTGCGCGCGAGTGCCGTGATCGTGGGCAGCGATTCCGGCTCGAGCTCTTCCGCCCGGAGCAGAGCCTCACGCGACTCCTCGATCCGGCCCAAGGCCGCCTGGGCCTGGGCCAGGAGGAGCCAGTACCGCGCCTCCGCGGGGTGGAGCTCCACCAGCTGCAGCGCGAGATCGAGGCGGGGCACCAGGTCGCGGTTCCAGGCGTGCTCTCCGATCGCGACCCTGAGTCGCTCAGCCTCGGAGGCGTCCTGCGCATGACGAACGGCGAGAGCCAGCTCGCGGGCCGCCGCCTCCGGTGTGCTCGCCGTGCTCGCGAGACCGAGGTGCGCGAGCGTGAAGTCCGGATCCGCAGCAGCCGCCAGCGCGAAGTTGTCCCTCGCCTCGCGCCGCCGCTCCGTGTCGAGCGCCGCCTCGCCCAGCCGATAATGGTACGCCGCTTCGTACGAGCCTGTCATGGCGGGAGGGGAGATCGAGGAGGGGGCAGGAGCGGAGTCGGAGCGTGCGAATTCGGACGGGGCCACACGTCGCGGTTCCGTCCCACAGGCGACCGCCGCCAGGACGGCCGCCACGAGACACAGAGCCCCGATCCCACCTTCGGAGGTACCGTGATCGCTTCGCACGTGCCATGATGTCGCCGACCCCACCCCGGCAACAAGCGGTGCCGGGGTTCTCGACGGACGGCCCCGACCGATTCCGGGGCCGGAAGACCGCCAGCGCATCTTGGCGGCTCGGCGATGGAGGCCGTAATGATCTTCCGTAGTCCTCACCCAGACGTAGCGATTCCGGATGAGGCGTTCACGCCGTTCGTGTTCGGTCGTGCGGACGAGTTGTCGGAGAAGCCAGCCGTCATCGATGGCTCCACCGGACGCGCCCTGACGTACGGGGGGCTCGCCTCCGCGACCCGCATGGTGGCGGCGGGCTTGACCACCCGAGGCCTGTCGAAGGGCGATGTGGTGGCCATCTGCAGCCCCAACCTCCCGGAATACGCGGTGGCCTTCAACGCCGTGGCGACGGCCGGCGGGGTGAACACAACGGTCAACCCGCTCTCTACCGTCGAGGATCTGGTCATGCAGTTCCGCGACTCGAGCGCGCGTTTTCTGATCACGATCCCACAATTGATCGACAAGGCCATGGCTGTGGCGGAGGAGACGGATATCGAAGAGATCTTCGTGTTCGGGGAAGCGGAAGGCGCCACGCCCTTCGAGTCGCTGATGGCCGACGCTCCCGTCCCGCGGGTCGCCATCGATCCACGCGAGGATCTCGTGGCCCTGCCGTACTCGAGCGGCACCACGGCCCGGCCGAAGGGCGTCATGCTCACGCACCACAACCTGGTCGCGAACATCTGCCAGTGTCTCGGTGTCGATCCCGTGGACGAAGACGACGTGGTGATCGCGGTCCTCCCGTTCTTCCACATCTACGGCATGGTGGTGGTGATGAGCGCCATGCTTCGCCGCGGTGTCACCCTGGTGACGCTGCCCCGCTTCGAGCTGCCGGACTTTCTGGCTGCCATGGCCGACCACAGGGTGACCCGGGCGTACCTGGTGCCACCGATCGTCCTGGCGCTCGCCAAACACCCGCTGATAGACGGATTTGACCTCTCCAGCCTGAAGTTCGTTTGTTCGGGTGCGGCGCCGCTGGGGGGCGAGGTCGCCCGGGCGTGTGCCGATCGATTGGGCTGTTCCGTGGTCCAGGGATACGGCCTGACCGAAACGAGCCCGGTCACCCACATGCGTCCCCTTCGATACGCGGACGAGCGCCTCGAGTCGGTAGGGCCTTCGGTCCCGAACACCGACGTGTGCATCGTGGACCTCGAGACTGGAGAGCTGCTGGGGCCCAACGAGGAGGGGGAGGTCTGGTTGCGTGGGCCACAGGTCATGAAGGGGTACCTGAACCGGCCGGATGCCACCGCACGCATGATCGATGAAGACGGCTGGCTGCATTCCGGCGACATCGGGTCTGTCGACGAGGACGGGTTCCTGCGCGTGGTGGATCGGGCGAAAGAGCTCATCAAGTACAAGGGCTATCAGGTGGCACCGGCCGAGCTGGAAGATGTCCTCCTGTCGCACCCCTCGGTTGCCGATGCGGCGGTGATCCCCAGCCCCGACGACGAAGCGGGCGAAGTGCCGAAGGCATTCGTGGTCCGCTCGGGCGAGGTCGAGGCGGAGGACGTGATCGCCTTCGTCTCGGAGCGCGTCGCCCCCTACAAGAAAGTCCGCTGCCTCGAGTTCGTGGATGAGATTCCCAAGTCACCTTCGGGGAAGATCCTGCGTCGCGTGCTCGTCCAGCGGGAGCGGTCGGGCACGGCTGAATGAACCGCGAACACGAGGAGGAGCGACGACGGGTGCAGAACGTGCATCCGGGCGTGGGCAGGCACGTTCCGATCGACGATTCGTAGGGAAGGGAGTCCATGGCAGATGGCGGTACGCCCCGGTTGGGGCGCCGAGCCCAGGTACTCGCGCAAGTCGCATTCGGAGTCGTGCTGCTCGCGTTCCTTGTTCTCCGGGTGGATTTCGATGACCTGACACGCGAGGCTCGCACGCTACACCCGGCGTGGGCGGGAGTCGTCCTGCTCCTCCCTCATGTGGGAGTGCTCATGTCGGCGCTGAAGTGGCGTGGCCTGCTGGCCGCCCTGGATGTGAAGGTGCGACGCATCGATGCCTTCCTTCTGTATCTCGTCGGTACCTTCTTCAACAACTTCTTGCCATCGCAAGCGGGCGGGGATCTCGTCCGAACGTTCCAACTGGGCCGCCAGACGCGCGGCATGCCGCGTGTTGCGGCCGCCACGTTCTTCGAGCGGGCCGTAGGCTTCGCGGCACTACTGACGCTGCTACCGCTCTTCTTCACGGACGTTCGTCTCCGCGCCGCCTTCCCCGCCATGTTCGCGATCGTTCCGATTCTCGCCGTGCTCTTCGTAGGATTCATGGCGTTGATCCTCTCCGAACGGCCGGCGGCCCTGTTACGGTTGTTGCCAGCGGGACGAGTTCACCTGGGGTTGTCCCGCTGTCAAAGCGAGATGTCCGAGCTGGCTCGACGCAGGAAACCGCTCCAGATCGCATACGGGTTGTCGCTCGGCTTCTACGGAATCGCGATCCTAACCGTGTATTGTGCGTGCCGGGCTGTCGGCCTGGAGGTGGGCATTCCCTCCCTCGGAGCAGTCGTGCCGGCCGTCATCGCGTTCTCGCTATTGCCGGTTTCACTGAACGGTCTGGGCTTGAGCGAGGCGGGCTACGTCATGCTCTTCACTGCGCTCGGCGTCGCCCCGGCCGAGGCGCTCGTGGTGGGGCTGCTTCTGCGCGCGCGCGTGTGGCTCACGGCGGCGCTGGGTGGGTTGACCTTCGTTCTGCGCAGAGCGAAGACGACCGACGCATTCGAGCCAGCTCGGGACGGCCCTCACAGAGCCGGCGGACCATGAGGTTGCTCGTCCTTGGCGACTATTCGGGCCTTAACCTCGGCCATACGGCGCTCCTTCTGGGAATCCTCGCGGAGCTGCGCCGGCTGGAGCCGCGGATCATGATCGTGCCGAGCCTACGTCCCGAAATGCTCGACCGGGCGATTGGGCGAGTCGAGTCCGTCCGCACACTCGGTGTGGCCCCGTGGCATGGGAGCGCGAAGTTCCTCGGACCACGGATGGCGCGAGAGATCGATCGAGCCGACGTCGTGGTCGTCACGGACAACCAGCTTCACGACAATGCGCTATTCAACCCTCTCGCCAACAACTTGCCCGCGCTGCAATGGGTCCAGCGCCGGGCGAAACGCCGAGGTGTGCCCGTCACATACTACAACGCGGGCGTGGGGCCGCTGCGCACCTCGCTCGGTCGTCGCATGGCCGGAACCGTCGCCCGCGGGTTCGACCTCGTCACTGTGCGAGACCGACCCGCTCGCTCGGCGCTGAGGTCACTCGCGCCACAGATCGAAGCCGTGATCACGGGCGATTCGGGGTTCAGCATGCCCTGGGTCGACTTCGGCGTGGATCTCGACGAGGATCGCGCTGGTGACGCGGTAGGCGTGAACCTGTCGGTAGTGACGCTTCGCGCTCTGGCAGCGTCCGGGTTCGCGGAATCGGAGATCGTCACACGAATCGCGCGAGCCATGTCGCTGATCGCGGACGCCACCTCGGCGCGACTCCTGTTCATCGCGACCCACCCCCGGGATCACGGGTTGGCCCGCGCTCTCGCCACTCACCCGGCTTCACGTGATGCGAGCGCGATCACGGTCTCGACACACGCATTCTTAGAGGAAGCTCCCCAACTGCTGCCTCGCCTGCGGCTCGTCATCAGCGACCGATACCATGAGCTAGTCGCGCTGGCCGGTGCCGGTGTCCCAATCTTGGGGTTGGATTGTGGTGAAAAGGTCGACGTTTTGTTCGAGTCGTTGGGCCTGCCTGAGCTCGTCATGAGCGGGAGCCTGCTGCTCGAAAACCCGCGCGAGCAAGTCACGGGACTCGTGGCCTCGGCCCTCGATGGCCGGCGAATCCGCGACACCGTCTCCGGGGCGGCCCGGGCCAGCCGCGCCGGCGTGGAGCGCCTATTGAAGGTACGCCGTGCCACCGCGTGACCCGGGCCGCGCTGCAGAACGCGGGGCTCGTGCGCCCACCGGGATGGGGCGACCGGGTCGTGGAGATCGCGTCCCAGGAGGCTACTGAAGAACCCTGGCGGGTCGCGTTACGGACGCGACAGCTCGAGCCGTCTGGCCACGAAGCCCGCCAGCACACGGAGTGCGCGCCGGCTCTCGGGCACGATTGGCGGAAGGCCCTGAAAGCCATGGCTCAGGCCGTCCCACACCTCGAGTTGAACGGCGACGCCGTCCGCTTTCGCCCTCTCCACGAGCCGCAACGAATCGTCCAGCAGAATCTCGTGGCTCCCGACTTGGACCAGGAGTGGAGGCAGGCCGGACATGTCCGCGAAGATCGGGGACACTGCGGGAGCGCGCGCATCGGACCCGGCCAGGTAGGCACTCGCGCACACGCGGAGCGAGTGCGGGTCCAACCCGCGATCTGTCGAGGCGTTCCGGCTGACCGAGGTGCTGCTGAGACCCAGGTCGACCCAGGGGGAGAAGCACGCGAGGCCGGTGGGTAGCGGACGACCCTCGTCCCGAAGATTCGTGAGCGCGGCGAGTGCGAGCCCGGCGCCGGCCGAGTCGCCGACCCAGACGCTCCGGTGATGGTCTCCGCCGCCCTCCAACCACCGCCGCCACGCGCCGGTCACGTCCGTGAGGGCGGCCGGAAACGGGTGCTCCGGCGCGAGCCGGTACGCGACCACGAGGACTGCGGTTCCGGTCGCGCGCGCGACGCGGCAGGCGAATCCCTCGTACGTGTGTGGTGATCCTGCGACGAATCCACCCCCATGGACCAGAAAGAGCGAGCGCGACGCGCGCTCGAGGTGCGTCGCGGGTGGTTGCACCCTGACCGCGAGTCCGGTCTCGGAGACGGAACACCGGGTGGGGAACACGACGCGAGCGATCGACGACTTCCAACGACGCCGCACTCTGAGCGAGGGCAGTGCCTCGGTGTCTACGAGCCGGAGCGCCCCCGTAGCCCTGAGTACCCGGGTGGCGGTGCGGTACGCGATGCTGGTCACCAAATAAATATAGGCAGATCCCGAGTGCGTCGCCGCCGCGCCGCCTCGTGTGACCAGGCACGTGTCACGTCGGGAGAAGGCCGCCCGTGGCCGGCTTGGAGCCTCGGGTTAGATTCCACTCGGAGGGTGGGTGGTCGGAGCCCTGATCCTGACCGGGCGCAAAGGCGGAATGGAATTTGCCCTCCCGATAACGGTTTGAGGATGCTCTGTCTGGGGGCGGGAACGATAGGCGGGACTCGATGTCGGCGTGGATTGTCCAGAACCTACACGTAATCAACCAGATCGTGGACCGCGATCTGTGTGTACGGTGCGGCGCGTGCGAGCCCGCCTGTCCGGTCGACATCATTCGATTCGACACGGCCACCGGGTTCCCCTACGTGACCGACGAGCCCGCCTGTCTTCAGGGGTGCACGCGATGCCTCAAGGTTTGTCCGGGCGAGGACGTGGAGTTCAACGAGCTGGATGACCAGATGTTCGGTCTCCGCCCGCACCCGTCCTCGGTCACCGGCATAGCCCGTCGTGCGCTGGTGAGCTACGCGACGGACGACGCCGTCCGATACGAAGGGGCGAGCGGTGGGTTCGTCACCGCGCTCCTCCAGCACATGCTCGAGTCGGGAGAGATCGACGGCGCGCTCGTCCTCGGCGTCACCGACGAACGGGGCGCGTGGGAACAAAAGCCGTTCATCGCCCGCACCGCGGCGGAGCTACGCCTGGCGGCGAAGTCAAAGTACCTGGCCGTCCCCTTCCTGCGTCCACTCGAAGAGATGGAACGGATCGAAGGGAATTATGCCATCGTCGCGCTCCCCTGCTACGTGCACGCGATCCGAAAATATCAGAAGGTGAGCCGGCTCCTGAGAGAGCGGATCAAGCTCGTCGTGGGTCTGTACTGCAACGTCGTCTTCGAGCCGCATCTGTTCGTTGAGGCCTGCGAGCAGCTGGACGTGGACCCGCGGGATGTGTCGGATTTCCGCTTCCGCCACGGCGATTGGCCGGGTGGAGTATTCGCGGTTCTCAAGGATGGAACGGAACGGAAGGTCCTGAAGTTCGAGGAGATGAAAGACGAATTCAACGTCCTGAAGCTCCTGTACGCCGCGCCGCGCTGCAACATGTGCACGGACTTCTCGGCCGAATACGCCGACATCGCGGTCGGAGATCCCTGGCTGCGCGGCCCCGACGGCCAATACCTGTTCGAGGACGGCCGGACTACCGTCCTGGTCCGGACGGAAGCTGGCGAAGAGGCGGTCCAACGCGCCGTCGAGGCCCGCTGGCTCGCGGTGCGAGAGATCCCGCTCGAGACGTGGATGGTGAACTTCGAATACAGCGGTCGATACAAGCGAGACTTCGTGCCCAAGAACCTGGAGCTGCGCCGCCTGGCCGGTCTGCCGGCGCCCCGGTACGATCGCGAGTTGCCGCTCGCCGCCTCGAAGGGTTGGTTGAAGGCGACCCTGCGAACCGTGATTCGGAGCCTGGGTCGGTACAAGTGGTTTCGGCGACCGGCGGTCAAGCTCGCGCAATCGCGGCCCGCGATCGCGTACCTGCGTTGGAATCGCGCACGCAAGGCGGGGCGATTCACGACGGAATTCGACCGCCGCATGGCGTTTGTCCAGCGCCTCAACGCCGGGCTGACCTCGTCACCCGGGACCGAAAACGGGGATCGGCCCACTGTCCCACCCCTCCACGCCACCCGTGCCTCCTGAGGCGGCGCCTCACGCAACGACCGCTCGAGACAACGAGCCCTCGTGGTGGCTCGTGGACGGCCATGTCCACGTCCCCATGGACGCCGAGCTCGGGGAGGTCCTCGAGGAGGCCTGGTCGCACTTCTGTCGATTCGCGCCCGGAGATTCCCGTTTCATGGCGGGTGGGCTTCTGCTGGCCGATCGGCAGGGAGACATCGACGGCGCCGAGCTCGATCGCAGGATCGGACGCGCGCGTGGCTGGGAGCTCGGACGCACGGGCGAAGCGGAGTCTTGGGCCGCGACATCGGGCGACCGGACGATCTTCCTGATCGCGGGCCGACAGCTGACCTGCTCGGAGGACTTGGAAGTCCTCGCGCTCGCCACGATACACGCGGTCCCGGATGGGCTGCCGCTCGTCGACACCGTCGCCCGGATCTCCGAGGTCGGCGGTCTCCCTGTGCTCCCCTGGGGCGTCGGAAAGTGGTTCGGGCGCAGAGGTCTCCTCGTCTCAGGCTTCCTCGAGAGCCCGGAGGCGAGCGGTGTGTTTCTCGGTGACAACGGCGGTCGCCCGCTGGTCTGGCCCACGCCCACGCTCATTCGCCGGGCCCGGGCCAGAGGCATCCCGGTCTTGCCGGGTAGTGACGCCCTCCCCCTGAAACGCGAGCGATACCGAACCGGAAGCTTCGGGTTTCGGGTACGCGGGCTTCCGGATCCCCGGCACCCGGCGGAACACCTTCGCTCGCTGCTGAACGATGACCCTGCGGTCTTCGTCCCTTACGGCCATCTGGAGCGTGTAGGTCGCTTCA